>CAMCXJ010000139.1 GCA_945883455.1 Prosthecobacter debontii | reverse complement strand
CTCGCTGGGATTAGGCACCTCGGAAATACCGCCCACCGCCCCGTCGTCGCCCCCGTCCATATCACCGATCCCGCCGCCACCCGAGGGGGCACAGGCGGAAAGCAGCAGCGAGAACAAGGCAAGAACGAACTGTTTGGGTTTCATCGGTTTCAACTCTACATCAATGGGCTTCGCAGTCACAACCAATAAGTCTTCGGGAAACCGGAAGGCGATCAGGGTAGGGAGAGAGTCAAACGGTGCCAGTTACTTCCCCGATGGGGGTTACCGCTTTTCGGGGCTTTGGCTTTTGTTTCTTGTTTCATAATATTTGAGGTAAGTGGCCTGACGTTTGCGGGCTAGATCGATTTCATGGGCGGGAGCGCTTCTCCCTTTCTTGATGATTCCGTGGAGAAGGATGATTTCCTCCCGATGGACGATGAAGAAAATCCGGGCGATCCTCTCGCCCAGCGACGAGCGGATTTCCCAGAGTCCCTGTCCTATCGAATCAACCAAGGGCTTTCCGACAGGCCATTTCCACTGAAGGTCTCGTCAAGGGAGGATTCTCACCTTACCTCGTAGGGGATACCCTTGAGGTTTCCTTTCTTACAATAATCGGCTCCGCCAGCATCGGTAACAAGGAGATCGATCTGATCCGGCCTTATGAAATAGTGATCTGTTTTCCTACCCAGCTTGGTGTGGTCGAGCATCGCGCACTTCCATCCGGCATGGGCGATGATGGTGGCTTTAAGGCGGGCCTCCTCAGGGTTCGGCTCGCCGATGCCATGGGACGGATCAAAGCCGCCGCCGGAGAAAAAAAATCGGTCGATGCGCAGGGCGCGGACACCCATTTCCGTGAGCATGCCATGGAATCGACCAGCCTTGGGATCGTGGATCCCGCCAAGGAGGATGACCTCGATGTCATTGCGGACGGCGAGCTTCTCGACGACCCCGATCGCGTAGGTAACGACACGCAGGCCGAGCTTTTCCGGCAGGTGCCGGGCTAACTCAAGAGCGGTGGAACTGGCGTCAAGCATCAGGGTCTCGTTCTCGCCGATGTGCCTGACCGCGGCCTTCGCGATGGCTCCCTTTTCCGCCGCCTGCCTGCCCTCCCTTTCGCTGCGGGAAAGCTCGCGGATGACCATGGAGTTTTCCGTCGCCCCACCATGTGTGCGGTGGAGCAGTCCTTGGCGGGAAAGGCCATCGAGATCCCGCCTCACGGTTTCCTCAGTGACTTCCAACAGCGAGGCCAGCGACTGCGTGCGCACCGCCCCATCGCGCTTCGCGATTTCCAGTATTTTCCTGTGTCTTTCGAGTGCCAGCATGTGGTTTTTTCTTTTTTTAAGCTTGCTCTTGAGGGTTTTTATCCGCATCCCGTTTCCGTCAACTCATTATCATTCTGACCTTATGCCCGACTTCAAACATGTCACTTACTCATGGGACGACGCCCATGCCGAGAAACTCGATCCAGTAGCGCGCCTCGTCTATCGTTCCAATATCCTCGGTGCCGACCAACGTATCACCAACACCGGCGGTGGCAACACTTCCTCCAAGATCATGGAGACAGATCCGCTCACGGGCGGGCAAACCGAAGTTCTGTGGGTGAAAGGATCCGGCGGCGACCTGCGCACCTCGAAGCGCGAGAATTTCTCCTCTCTCTATCAGGACAAGCTCATCGGCCTCCAGTCGGTTTACGCCGCAAAGCCCGGCAACGGACTGAAAACACCCGCCGAAGACGAGATGGTCGGCATGTATTTCCACACGACCTTCAACCTGAACCCGCGCCCGTCCTCCATCGACACCCCGCTGCACAGTTTCCTCACCGGAAAGCATGTCGATCACATGCACCCGAACGCGATCATCGCGATCGCCGCCTCCAAAAACTGCCAGGCGCTGACCAAGGAGATTTTCGGCGGTGAAATGGGATACGTGCCATGGATGCGCCCCGGCTTCGAGCTCGGCCTCGCGATGCAGGAAATCGAAAAGGCCAACCCCGGCACGCAGGCGATCATGATGGGCCAGCACGGTTTCATCTCGTGGGACAACGACGACAAGAAGTGCTACGAACTCACCCTGCGCCTCATCGACAAGGCGGCGCAATACATCGAGGACAAATACGCAGCCAAGGGCGGCGACGCGAAGGCCTTCGGCGGCCAGAAATACGCCACGCTTCCCGAAGAGCAGCGCCGCGACACCTTCGCGAAAATCCTGCCATGGCTGCGCGGCCAGGTTTCCCAGCAGAAACGTTTCATCGGCACGATCCAGGACGACGAAAAGATCCTCCGCTTCGTCAACTCCGCCGACGCCCCGCGCCTCGCCGAGCTCGGCACCTCCTGCCCCGACCATTTCCTCCGCACGAAAATCAAGCCGCTCTACGTGGCATGGGATCCGCAGTCGGAAGACCTAGCCGCGCTGAAAACAAAGCTCGCCGCCGGACTTGTGGAATACCGCAAGGACTACGCGAGATACTACGAGTCCTGCAAACACGCGAACTCCCCCGCGATGCGCGACCCGAACCCCACCGTGGTGCTCATCCCCGGCCTGGGCATGATCGCATGGGGCAAGGACAAATCCGAATCCCGCGTCACCGCCGAGTTCTACAACTGCGCGGTCGAGGTGATGCGCGGCGCCGAAGCCATCGATACCTACATTTCCCTCCCGCAACAGGAAGCCTTCGACATCGAATACTGGCTGCTTGAAGAAGCGAAACTCCAGCGCATGCCCGCTGAGAAAGAACTCGAGCGCCAGGTTGTCATCGTGATCGGCGCGGGCTCCGGCATCGGCAAGGAAACCGCCCACCGCCTCGTCAAAGAAGGCGCGCACATCGTTTGCGTCGATATGAACCTTGAGGCCGCCCAAGCGACCGCCAAAGAGATCACCGACAAATACGGCCTCGGAATCGGCGTCGCGGGCACAGGCATTTCCAACTGCGGCCCGGCCGTCGCGCTGCAAGGCAATATCACCGACCGCGCCGGCATCCGTGCGATGCTCGATCAGGTCGCGCTCGCCTACGGCGGTTTCGACCACATCTGCATCACGGCAGGAATCTTCGTTCCCTCTGACACCACCGGCCACATCCCGGATGACAAGTGGAGCCTCACTTTCGCGATCAACGTCTCCGGCTCCTACTTCGTGGCCGACGAGGCATACAAGACTTGGAAGGAGCAAGGCCTCCAGGGCAACCTCGTCCTCACCACCTCGGCCAACGCCGCGGTCGCGAAAAAGGGTTCCCTCGCCTACGACACCTCGAAGGCCGCCGCGAACCACCTCGTCCGCGAGCTCGCCGTCGAACTCGCCCCGCTCGTCCGCGTCAACGGCGTCGCCCCGGCCACCGTCGTTTCGGGTTCCGCCATGTTCCCGCGCGACCGCGTCATCGGCTCCCTCGCGAAATACGCGATCCCTTACACGGACGATGAGGAAACCGAATCGCTGGTGAACAAGCTCGCGCAGTTCTACGCGGACCGCACGCTCACCAAGTCCCCGATCACCCCGGCCGACCAGGCGGAAGCCTACTTCCTGCTTGTTACCAAGCGCCTTAGCAAGACCACCGGCCAGGTCATCACGGTCGATGGAGGGCTGCACGAAGCTTTCCTCAGATAGGCCATTCAATAAAGCAACCCTCACCCACACCGGCGTTTCCTCACGGATCGCCGGTGTTTTCCATTCCAGCCGTCCCCTGCTTCAAGGAGCGCGCCGGATTTGGTGGAATCAACACACCTTGGCACCGACTTAATGCGTCGCTACGTGGATCACTTTCGCGTTCACCACGAGATTCTCCGCCGTCGAGCTTTGATCGACCGTGCCGCTTACGGTGACGTCGCTGAGCTCCTTGAGGCCTTTCACCCCTTTCAGGCCGCCGCTGAGGACGCGCCCTTCGGCATCGGTGATCTGGATGGAGGCGATGCCTTCGAGCTTGGCTTCCTTCGAATCGCAGCAGGCGTCCCATGGGGTTTCGCACTTGTCGCCGGGGATGGTGTTGCAGGGGGTGAGCTTGTCGCGGTCGCCGAGGAGGAAGGAGGCGCGGCCATCGACGAAGACCTTCTCGCGGCCCATGATGAGACCGTGGATGACGATCTCTTCGCCGGGCTTCGCGGAGGTACGGGCCACGTGGATCGCTTTCGCGTCGGCGATGGGTTGGTCTGTGAAAAAGGAATCGAACGCGTCGGCGGGCATGCCGGGATCGGCGTTGACGGCGAGTTCCTTCTTATCGCAGGAGATCGCGGCAAAGGCGGCGATGAGGAGCATGTGTTTGGTTTTCATAATGTTTTTCTATCAGGATCTTAATGCTTTGGGAAGGGGCGGGCGCAGGCAGCGGATGGCGGGCGGGATGGCGCCGAGAATCCCTAACAGAATGCCGGTTGTCAGCCCGGCGAGAGCGACCTGCGGGGAAACGGTGACTGTGAAGGCGCCGATGGAAAACGGAATCGTGCGCCCATCGAGCAGGAAGAGGGCGGCGACGGAGGCAAGCAGCGTCCCAGCAAGGCAGGCGATGAGGCTTTCCTGGACGAGGCTGAGGAAAATCGCGCCACGCCCGTAGCCGATGGCCTGGAGGGTGGCGAGCTCGCGGATGCGGGAGGCGAAGGCGGCGTAAAGCGTGTTGAAGCCGCCGAAGACCGCACCCGCCGCGATGAGCCCGGCTGTGATCCATGTCATCACGCGCAGCGGCTTGAAAAAGGAACTGAGCGCCGCGTAGTAATCGCTTTCCCGCAGCGCCGCGAGTTCCAGGTCGAGACGTTGCTGGGCGAAAAGCTCGGCCTCGGAAAAATCGGCGGGATCGTCCATGCGGAGCACGACGCAGGAAACGGTCTCGCGTTGGGCGAGCATGTGGAGATCGCCTAACGCCGCCCAGACCTCGGATTCCATCACAGTGCCGGGCGCGGCGAAGGTTCCGGAAACGGTCATCGCGGAGCCGTCGATGGTGACTTTCTCCCACGGTTTCAAAGACGACTCCGGGACACCGAGTTTCCGCCAGGCAAGGCGGCCCACCATCACCTCACCGGAACGCGGGAACGTGCCTTCCAACAGCCGCACCTCCGGATGCACGAGCAGCGCGCGTGGCGTGACGCCTCGAAAAAGCCCCTGACCTCTCCGACCGTCCTTGTCCAACAGGTAGGTCATATAATGGATCTCCACCGAAGCGGCGGGCCGGCCCAGGGTCTTGGAAACGCCGCGCACGCCCGCCTCCGAGATCCCGCCAAGCAGCGCGCTGACCTCGCTGCGCTGGATGCTTTCCTCGCTGCCCGCACCGAGCAGGATCACGTTCTTTTCCGATCCCGAGGCGGAAAGCACCTGGCTCATCCCGCCGTTCAGCGCCGTCGCCGCGATCACCAGCAACACCACCAGCGCCGACCCGCCGACCGTCTGTAGGAGACGGGGCTTGTCGCGGAAGAGATTCCGGAGGGCGTAGGTGAGAGGGAGCATGAAACTTTAAATTCTAAATTTTAAACCCTAATGAAGAGTCGTTGTTAGAT
>CAMCXJ010000138.1 GCA_945883455.1 Prosthecobacter debontii | reverse complement strand
TTGAGGTAACACGTAAAAGTTTAAACGACCCTCTTTGATCCTGCAAGAGGCAAGGTCACGCCTATTTCCCCACCTTGATCCGCGCCGGGACATCGTTGATGGAAATGCCGGCTTTGCCGAGGGCGTCCCAGATTTCTAACAACCTTTCGAGGGGCAGGCGGCGGTCGGCCTCGAGCTCAAGTTTCCGGCCGGGGTTCTGTTTCTGGTAGGCTTTCAGGTAGTTGCCGAGCAAGCCCTCGGGGACGGCGAGGGCGTCGAGGGTGATGTTTCCGGTGGCATCTACGGCGATGACGGAGCGCGTGTCGGTGACGGTTTCGGAGGGGATTTCGCGGATGGTGGGCAGCTCGATCTGGAGGATCTCGCGGGGTTTCTTGAAAGTCGTGGAGACGATGAAAAAGACGAGCAGGATGAACAGGATGTCGATCATCGGCACGATGGGCACCTCGGCCCGGCGGCGCTGGACGCGGTGGAATTGCATCTCAGTTTGCGGGCGGGGTTTGGTGGGAGCGGGCGGAGACGAAATCGGCGAGGACGGATTCCATGCGGGCGGTGAGGCGCTCGATGCGGCGGGTGAAATAGCTGTGGGCGATCACGCAGGGCACGGCGATGGCAAGGCCGAAGATGGTGGTATTGAGCGCCTCGGCGATGCCGCGGGCGATGGCGAGGTGGTCGGTGGTTTCCCCGAGGCCTTGAAAAATGGTGACGAGGCCGGAGGCGGTGCCGAGCAGACCGAGCAGAGGCGCGACGGTGATGACCACATCGAGCAAACCGATGCCGGCGTGCATTTTCACGACCTCCTCGCGGGCGGAGGACTCGACGGCGCGGGTGATGTCCTCGGTGGGCTTGCCTTGATGGCGGAGCGCCACCGCACCGAGGCGGGCGAGCGCGCTGCCGCCCTGCTTCAGTTCGCGGACGACCGGATCGGTGTCACCCGAGTTGATGTTGGCCATGCCGCGCGCCAAGCCGTCCGGGACGGTGCGGGAAAGTCCGAGCGACATCGCTTTGAAGCCGATCGCCGTGACTCCCGCGATGGAGCAGAGGATGAGTGGAATCATAAAGACTCCGCCTTTCTTGAGGAATTCGAGGGTCGCCTCGGTGGTGCTGATCGCTAGAAGGTCCATGCGTGTTGTTGTTAGAAATAAAAGTTGAAGATGAGTTCGAGGGCATCGCCGCCCATTTCCTTTTTCACGGCGGAGGGCATGGACGGGATGGGGGCGTTGCGGATCGCATTAAGCGTGAACCCTTTCTGCACCTCTCCGGTCTCGCTGTCGCCAAGAAACTGGACGCTTTTCACGCGGCCATCATCGGCCACGAAGAAGCGGACGGTGAGGTAGCCGGGGGTGATGAAATCGCGGTGCTTCACGCAGTTGCGCTGCCACTCCAGCTCCACGGCGCGGCTGATCTGCGCCTGGTAGCGGCCCATCGGGGAATCGGAGACGTCGAGCGCGCTTTGGCCGTTGCGTGAGATATTTCCCTGGATGGCGGTCTTGCTCTGGTTTCCGGTGAAGGCAGGATCCGAAACAGGCTTGGGTTTGGGTTTGGGCAGCTCCTTGGATTTTTTCTCGGCCAAGGCATCGGATGCGCCATCGCGGGCTTTGGTTTCCTCGCGCGGCTTCATGCCTTCGATCACCTCGCTTTTCGTGACGGGGGTGTCGATGGGGTTGGGGCCGTCGAGGATCTTTTCGCGGATGGCGGTTTCGGCCTTTTCGGCATCGCCGGGTTCGGGGCTTTTCTCTCCCTTGGCAGTCTCCGCTTTTGTCATTTCGGGAGGTTCCGGGGAAAGGGGCGCGGCCTCGGCGGGGAGAGTGGGGACGGAATCGGGAGTGTTGAGCTTACCGTCCTGATAGCGGCTTTCGGTGGTTTCCGGCGCCTCCTCGGGACGGGCTTCGCGGCCGGCCTGGGAGATGGAGTTGTCCTCGGAGGTAGGTGCGCGGTCGCTGGTGGCTTGGGTGTTGCGCTCGCCGATGTAGCGGCGGCTGGCGGGCGGCTCGGCGCTTTTCTGTTCCGGGGAGGTGCGGGTGAACTCGGGCGGTGCTTCGGGCGGCTTCGCGGCGGCGACCGGGACTTCCTCGATGCGCTCCAGCATTTCAGGGAAAATTTGCACCGTCTGCTCGGGCTGGAAGACAACCGGCGGCTTATTTTTCCGCGCCAGCTCGGACTGGATCGCCTCGATGCTGACCCATGCGAGCAGCAGCAGGTTCAGCACGACGGATACGCAGAGCGCGACCGCCCACAGGCGTGCGTCGTCCGTTCCGCTTTTTGCATCCGCACCGAGCATGGTTTCCTTTAATCTGTTCCCGGCTCTCTTGCAACGGCGGGTTTGGAGGGGGAGGCTTCGTCCTTTACCTGCCGCCGAACATCGCTTCTCTTCCGCACATGCATGCGCTCTCGGCCTCGTTTTTCTTGCAGATGGCGATCATCCTGATCGTCTGCCGTTTGGTGGGGATGGCCGCGAAACGCATCGGGCAGCCGCAGGTGGTGGGGGAAATGATCGCGGGCGTGATGCTCGGGCCGTCGCTGTTGGGGTTGGTCTGGCCGGGATCGACGGAGCTCATTTTCACCAAGGAATCGCGCGGTATCCTGTATGCGGGCGGGCAGCTCGGAGTGGGGCTCTACATGTTTCTCGTGGGGCTGGAGTTCCGCACAGATCATTTCCGGACAAGGATACGCAGCGCGGCGAGCGTTTCCGTGGCGGGCATGGTGGTTCCCTTCATTCTAGGCGCGCTGCTGGTGCTGTGGCTGATCGATGTGCCGGGCATCTTCACGCCGAAGGTTCGGTATTTCGAGGGAGCGCTGTTCCTCGGCGCGGCGATCGCGATCACGGCATTCCCGATGCTGGCGCGGATCATTTCGGAAAGGGGGCTTTCCGGCACACCGCTGGGCACCCTCGCGCTGGCGGCAGGAGCCATCGACGACGCCGCCGCCTGGTGCGTGCTCGCCTTCGTGTTGGCGTCATTCGGCGCCTCGCAGCCGTTGCAGATCGGCGGGATCAGCATCGGCGCGGAGGTGATCGCGATCGGAGGCTCGATACTCTATGGCGTGTTGATGCTGACGGTGGGGAAAAGGCTACTCGCCGGGCTGGGCCGCAAGGCGGAGAGAGACGGAGAGGTTTCCCATCCGATGATGGCCGTCACGCTGGCGCTGTTCTGCGCGTCGGCTTGGTATGCGGATATCATCGGCGTGCATGCGGTGTTCGGTGGGTTCATCCTGGGCATCGCCATGCCGCGCGGCGTTTATGCGGAAGACATCCGCCGCAAGATCGAACCCTTCGCGGTGGTGTTCCTGCTGCCGATGTTCTTCACCTTTTCCGGACTCAACACCAAGCTCGATGTGCTGGTCGATCCGGGGCTGCTGCTCGTCGGCCTGGTGATCCTGATCGCATCGATTTTCGGAAAAGGAGTCGCCTGCTGGGCCGCCGCGCGCCTCAACGGTGAGGACAACGCGACCTCGCTCGCCGTCGGCACGCTGATGAACGCGCGGGGTCTGATGGAGCTGATCATCATCAACATCGGCCTCCAGCACGGCATCATCGGCGAGGCGCTGTTTTCGATCCTCGTGGTGATGGCGATCGTCACGACGCTGATGGCATCGCCGGTATTTGAGATGGTTTACGGGCGGCGCATGAGGGCCGCCTCGGTGGAATCAAAATAACGGCAAGCCGCGCCTAACAGCACACCGGCGGAAAATCCGAACACGTGCCCGAAGACATCGACGCCCGCGCCGGGTGCCGCGCCGCCGAGCCAGCCTAGCAAGACCAAGCCCGCGAGCAGCGGTGCCAGCACGCGCATCCATGGCATGCGGAGTTCCTCGCGGAAATTTTCCACCAGTCCGATGCCGGAGAGTATCCCCAATGCGCCAAACACGGCGGTGGATGCGCCGAGCGAAACGAAGGGCTTGGGATAAGTGACGGCAGAGGTGATCGCGTTGCCCAAGGTTCCGGAGAGCAGGATCATCGCCCAGCCATTCCGCGGGCCGATGGATTTTGAAACCAGCGCACCGAAGACCGCGCCGGATGCGAGATTGCCGAGGATGTGGCCGCCATCGCCGTGGAGGAAAAGCGCAGTGAAAGGCCGCCACCATTCGCCGTGTGCGATGAGGCCGATGCTGGATGAGGCGTAGCGATCCGCGAGAGTGGGATCTTGCGATTGTTGGTGGAAAACGAACAGCAGCACCGCCGCCCAGACGAGGTAGTGGAGTGCGCCGGCGGGATGATGCGACCAGCTTGTGGAAACGAGGGGCGGCGGTAGTTTCACCTCGGCCTCGGCGGCGTATCCGCGCAGCTCCTCGGACACACGCGGCGCGGCGGCAGGCTCCACGCGGAGTTCGAACTCGCCGGGCACCTCGCCATGATCGACGCGGATCGCCTCGCCCATCGCGAGCGCGACGAGGGCGTTTTCCTGAGCCTCATCTAGGCTGGGGAAACGGGCGACATCGACCCATTGCTCTTCGTCGGCTTGTTCGGTTTCAGGCATGTCCTTTCAGATAATCGAGGGCCGCTTCGGCGCGCAGCACGGCGAGCGAGAAATGGCCGAGACCATCCACGGCCTCAAGCTCCGCGCGGGGCAAAATTTCGCAAAGCCTTTCGACCAGCGAGATCGGGATGTTTTTGTCATCCGCGCCGTGCCAGTAGTGGATAGTGTGGGTGTTTTCCTCCGCCTTGAAGCCGGGCATGCGCAGGTAGATTTCTGAATCCGTCATCACGCCCCGCCCTCCGGATGGGCCGCAGACGCCTTCGGTGAAACTTTTCGTAAGTACATCCCAGATCCCCGGGATCCCCTGAATGATGGCCCTGTCCTCTTCGGCGAGGCTGCGCAGCAAAAGCGACATCGGAGGGACATCCGGCTGGCATTTGCAGGCGAGCGCGGCGGCTTTAAACCCAAGTGTGAAAAGCGGCGCGGGCAATTTCCGCAGCGGGATCAGCATGCGGTAAAGCGGGTGCAATCCCCTCCTGCCATGGCCTAACAGCGGCAGCGGAACCATCCCTGCGAGCACGACAGAACGGGTGAGCCGTTCCGGGATCATCACAGCGCCCGCCAGCACATACGGCCCGCCGCCGGAAACGCCGAGCTGCCCGAATTTTACGATCCCGAGATGATCCGCAAAACGCACCATCAAATCCGGCCAATCTTCCAGCTTGCGGTCGCGAACGAGCGTCGATTTCCCCATCCCGGGCCGATCCATCGCGATGAGCCGCAGCCCGCGCTCCGCCGCGAGATGATGGGCGAGCCGCGCCTGCAAACGTGAGCTCGGCCAGCCGTGGTAGTAAAAAACGGGAGCGCCATCGGGAGCGCCGAATTCGTTCCACGCGAGCGAAAGCCCCGGCGCATGTTCCCAAAATTCCGGTTCGCGGACGGGCGGGAAATCTTTAAGGAAATCGAGCATGTTCGTTACTGGAGAGCCTACTGGAGAGCCGCGCCTGTGGCCGGCTTATTGCTTAGGTTGGGGGAAGAAGCCG
>CAMCXJ010000137.1 GCA_945883455.1 Prosthecobacter debontii | reverse complement strand
CGTCCTAGGTGCGCGAAATGTAGCGGGGAAAAGGGCATAAGGCAAGGCATTTCCTCATACTGAGAATTGAATGGAATGCACTGTCCACCATAACGGAACTGTTCTTGCTCATCATTTTGACTTTGGTAGGATGGTTTCATGCTTCTGGATGATTTTATTTTATGATCGGCATCGGATACGACGTTCACCGTTTCGCAGAAGGCCGCCCGCTGATCCTTGGCGGCGTGGAGATCCCGCATAGCCACGGGCTCGACGGGCATTCCGATGCGGATGTGCTCTGCCACGCCATCGCCGACGCCGTGCTTGGTGCGATGGGGAAAGCGGACATCGGCCATTATTTCCCGCCCGGTGATCCCGCCTGCAAAGGCATCTCCTCGCTCAAGATCCTCGCGAAATGCCGAGAACTCCTCACTGAGGAAAATCTCTCGCTTCTCAACATCGACTCCACCCTGATCGCCGAGGCACCCAAGGTCTTGCCCCACCGCGAGGCGATGCAGAAAAACATCGGCGCAGCCCTCGGCATCCCGCCGCAGCGTGTCGGGATCAAGGCCACCACCAACGAGACCATGGGCTTCGTCGGCCGCAAGGAAGGCATCGCCGCCATGGCCGTCGCCATGGTCGCCCCGCATCCAAACAAGTAGCTGCGGCGTCCCACCGCAGCCACTTTTTAGCAATCAAAGAATTGATTTCCTGGCTATTGTTTGTTTAGTCGAAGGATGAGCATTCGATACCCTCTCATTCCTGCGCTAACGGCATTGGCATTTCTCATCGGCAGTTCCTCGCTTCCCGCGCGGACTTGGACAGACGCAACCAGCGGCAAGATGCTGGAAGCGGAATTCATCGGCCTCAAGGACGGCAAGGTGACCTTGAAACGCAAGGACGGCAAAACGTTTGATCTGGAGCTGACCCGTTTATCCGAGGACGACAAGGCATTTGCCGAAAAGGCCGCTGCGTCACAGCCAGTGGGCGCAACCGATTGGCCGACCTGGCGCGGCGCGTTGCGGGACGGAAAGTCGCCGGACACCGGCTTGGTGAAAGAGTGGCCGAAGGAGGGGCCGAAGTTGCTGTGGACGTTTGAAAAGGCCGGCAAGGGTTACAGCTCACCCGCGCTGGTGGGAGGAAAAATTTACCTGACAGGGAGCCGCGACGGGAAGGCGGAGATCATTTGTCTAGATGCCGGTGGCAAGGAGTTATGGTCGGCTCCGATCGGTGGCGATCCGGAGAAGGGCTACAATACAGGATGGGGCGCGGGAACGCGAGGCGCGCCGACTGTGAGTGATGGGATGGTGTATGCGATGAGCGCGAACGGTGGGCTGGCCTGCCTCGACGCGGATGACGGAAAAAAGCTTTGGAGCAAGGATCTGGTGAAGGATTTTGGCGGCGCCATACCGGGCTGGGGCTATTCCGAGTCGCCGCTGGTGGATGGTGCCAAAGTGATTGTCACACCCGGTGGGGATCAGGGGGCGATCGTCGCGCTGGACAAGAAAACCGGGAAAGAGCTGTGGCGCAGCAAAGATCTCAAGGATGGCGCGCAGTATCCCTCGCTGGTGGTCGCCGAGGTGAAAGGCAAGCGCCAATACATCCAGCTTTTCATGAACACGCTGGCCGGGGTGGATGCGGAAAACGGCGAGGTCTTGTGGAAATCTGCCTGGCCCGAGGGACGCACCGCCGTGATCCCGACGCCGGTCTATCATGAGGGCAACGTTTATATGACCTCCGGTTATGGCTCGGGCTGCAAGCTCGTGAAAATCGACGGCGAGAAAGCCGAGGACGTTTGGCAAAACAAGGTGATGAAAAACCATCACGGCGGCGTGGTCCTGGTGGACGGCCATATCTATGGGTTTTCCGACGGCGGCGGCCTCGTTTGTCAGGAGCTTGCTACCGGGAAACAGAAGTGGAGCCAGCGTGGCGAAGGCAGCCAGAAGGGCTCGGTGCATTACGCGGACGGCATGCTTTACTGCATGGATGAAGAGGCGGGATCCGTCTTTTTGGCCGAAGCGAATCCCGACAGATACACCGAGCACGGTCGCTTCGAAATTCCCCGTCAGACGAAATTGCGCGAGGGTACCAACGGCAAGATTTGGACTCATCCGGTGGTGATCGGCGGCAAGCTTTACCTGCGCGATCAGGATCTGCTGTTCTGCTATGACGTGAAGCCCTGAAAGATCTCGCGATCAATCCTTGCCGAAGCAGAACAGGCTAGTGTCGGTGCGTAGAAATAGACGGCCACCCACGGAGATCGGTGAAGCGATGACCCCTTCCTCAAGCGCGTGGCTTTTGATATCCGAGAGTCCGTCTTTCGTGATTTTTCCACTGAAAACCATCCCGTCTTCTCTTACGCAATAGATCTGATCTCCCACGAGAAGCGGCGATGCGTAATAGACTTGCGGCCCTTTCGGTAGGGTTGATTCCCAGAGCTGCTTGCCGGTTTTGGCATCCAGGCAGGTTAGCCGGCCGCGCTGCGGGCCGCCATCTTTGAGGACGTAGAATTTGCCATCGTGGAGGACGGGGGTGCAGGCATCGGTGCCGAGCTTGTCGTTGCGCCAAGCCCAGTGGGTCTCCGAAACATCGCCGCTGCCGTCCAGGCGGATCGCGGCGAGGGAGTCGCCCCGGTTGAAAGGAACTACGGCGAGCCCGTCAGCGACGACCGCGGAAGCGATGACCCGCTGCATACCCGCGCGTTTCGGGTTGAAGCCACCGCATTGCCAGAGAAGCTTGCCGGTCTCCGCATCGTGGCCGGTGAGATGATCCGCGCCCCAGGTGACGATCTGCTCCTTGCCATTCCGCTTGACCACATGGGGCGTGGTGTAGGCATCGCCGGATTCCTCAGCGGTTTCGTATTTCCTATGGGTTTTCCAAACTTCCTTACCAGTCTTCGGATCAAGCGAAACCAGATAGGATTCGCCATTCGTCTGCATTACGGCGACCACCACATTACCAGCTGCGAAAACGGGGGAAGTTCCCTGATCCCACCAGAGACCATCCTTGCCGTAGAGTTTCTGTAGGTTGATCTGCCAGAGCGGTTTCCCATCGAGATCCACACAGACGACGGTTCCCGACTTGAAATAAGCGACAACGACATTGCCATCAGTGATCGGCGAGGAATTCGTGGAGCTTCCGACACGTTGCCCGCGCCCGGGAGTGCCCTTGCCGAAAGTTTTGCGCCAGAGTTCCTTGCCTTTGGCATCGAAGGCCAGCAGGCCATCCTCATCACCGATCGGGCTGGTGACGAAAAGCTTTTCGCCCCACACGATCGGGGTCGAGCAACCGCGCCCTGGGAGCTCGGCTTTCCAGCACAAATTCCCCGCAAGATCAACCGGCGGTTGCTTGTCGGTGGTAGCGCCATTGCCCCCTTCACCGCGCCATGAAGGCCAGTTCCCGGCACTTAGAACACACGTCAACAATAAGCTCGTTGCAAAAATTTCTGCTTTCATCACAAGCCCATACGAAACTGAGAATCGCAGGCTGTCAAAAAAAAGTAAGAGCCACTTCATCACGATCAAGCCGGGAAGCATCGGGTTTGGGCGGGGTAAAGCCTTTTGAGTGCGGGGAGAATCGCCGCTTTTGTATGCTTAGGCTGGAAACAGCTATGGCATGGAAAGTTCGCAGCGTCCCGTCAAAACAGCCTCGGGGTGGATGAAAGCGGCGAATGATCGCACGCACTCAAAAGGCTGCGCACGCGCTGTCCCCTGTTCACGGGCGCTTTCCATTGCTTGATTGCCCCGGGGCTTATTTCACCTCCAGGCAGACCGCCTCGCCTTTGTTTGAGCGCGCGAAGATCCTGCCATGGGCGAACGCAACGTGCGCCCAGCTGACGGACGACAGCGCTTTCACGCGGCCATGTTCCTTCCAACCATCCTTGGCCGGCTCGCCACAGATGATCTCGCCGGTTTCCGAGAGGATGACCATCTGGTCGCCGACCATCAATGAGCTGCCGCGGGTTCCCGGCATCTTGGCACGCCAGTGTGCCTTGCCGGATTTCATATCCATGCGGATGAGTTCCGCGTCGATGTTCTTGTCGCCGAACACGCCGAGGATATCGCCGTCACGGAGGATGCTGTTTTGGAAAATCATGCGGATGTCCTCGTCCTTGTGCAGCACTTTAGGCTCACTGCCCGAGACATCGATGACCACGTAGCCCATGCCGTATCCGGAGGCGAGGAACATCATGCCGTCGTGGTATTGGGGATTGCTGGCATTCACGTCATAGGATGTCCGCCAGCCGAAATCGAAAACCGGTTTGCCCTTGCCATCCAGATTGTAGGCCACCAGTTGCCGACCATGAAACGCGGCGACGAGTTCCTGCCCCTTGTGGGTGAAAAACACGGGTGTCGCGTATCCCGGCTTGGTGTCGTCGCCCGATTTCCAGCTCACCTTGCCGGTGGATTTATTCAGCGCGTACAATCCGCCTTCGTCCGCGCACGGCAGGCAGTAGAGCAGGTTTCCTTTCACCACCGGCGAGGCGGAGTAGCCCCAATCCGGCACCCTGCCCTTGAAATCCTTTTTGTAATGCACGTTCCATTTCGGTTTGCCGTCCGCCATGGAAAGGCAGAACAGGTTGCCGGATTTGCTGAGCGTGTAGACAACGTCACCGTCAATCGTCGGCGTGGCGTTCGGACCGCCGTCGTAGAGCTTGGGGTCGAGTTTCTCGGGGTATCTGTGGGTCCAGATTTCTTTCCCGGTCGCCGCATCGAGGCACCAGACGATGTCGGTGTTGTCCTTGTTGCCCATGACCACGACTTTCTCGCCGGCGATCGCGAAGCTGGTGCATCCCTTACCAAGATCCTTGCGCCAGAGTTCCTTCGGCTTTTCCTCCTGCCAATTCGTCCGGATTTTTCCCTCTACCTTTCCCGATCCATCCGCTCCCAGGTGGCGCGGCCAATCTTGGGAAAAGGCGAGGGCGGGAAGGAGTGTGAGGAGGAGCGTAAATGTGAAGGCGGGGATTTTCATGGTGATCGGTGTAAGAATGAGCGGAAGAATTCATTATGCCCAAGCGGCCAAACTTTTGAAAACGGGTAAAGTTACACAAAACTTGCTCAACGCCACGGAGTTTTTTTTCGTTTTCGTGCGGCCTTGCTCCAGCCAACTTATCGCCGTCGTCCGACTTTTACCCAAATATGAATCCAACCATGCGCACCGCCTCCATCGCCCTAGCCCTGAGCACCGCCGTCCATGCACAAGACCCGTTTTTGCTCGCTCCGACCATCGTGGAAGCGGAGCGGATCGATGACGAGCCCGCCGCCGTCAGCGTGATTTCCAGCCAGTCGCTGGAGCTCTTCCAAGCTCGCTCCTTTTCCGACCTCACGGGGATCGTCCCCGGCTTCAATGTGGTTTCCGCCGATTCGCGTGGCTACGGCCAAGTCGTCACGATGCGGGGATCCACCAACACGCTTTTCTTCGGGCCGCCCGCGCTGGGGCTCACCATCGACGACGTTCCGCTGGGGCACGCCTTCAGCTATCCGTCCGAGTTGTTGGAACTGG
>CAMCXJ010000136.1 GCA_945883455.1 Prosthecobacter debontii | reverse complement strand
GACAAAAAATCTTGCGGTTCAGATCGAAAAGGCCAACCTAACCAAAACTATGCAAGTCGCCATGAACCATAAACCCTTGAAGGCAACTCCTGATTCCCTCTCACGCAGACTCCCGGGATTCACCCTCGTAGAAATCCTCGCGGTCATCGCCATCATCACCATTCTCATGGCGGCGGGAGCGATCGGAGTCGGGAACCTGAATGCGGGCAAAGGCGTCACCAGCGCCGTCGCCACCTGCGAATCCCTTTTCGAGGAAGCCCGCACTATCGCCGTTTCGAAACGCTGCAAAGCTCGGGTGCTGATCGATGTTAATGACAAGGCCAGCGAAAACTATCTTCGTAGGGTTGTGATTGTTCATGAAAAAATCAACACGGACGGCAGTGTTGCAGCCGGAACATGGGTCATGACCAACCGCGGATACGAAATGCCCAAAGGAACCTATTTCAGCGCTAGCTATTCCGCCTTGAAGAGCGGCAGCAAAATCAAAGAGGAAACCTTCGCTGGCGCAGACATCAAAGCCGACTACCACGGCAAATACGCCTATTACGAATTCAACGGTGAGGGGATATTCGAAGAGGCAGGTTCAAGTTTCGTTGTCGGCAGCGGCGTCCGACCAAAGAATCAGGAACCCAAAACCACCAAGGGAGCCGCGCGGGACTTCTCGGGATTTGTCGTCTGGCGCAATGGGCGGACTTCCGCTTTCCGCAGCCCGGAGCAGATCCAAAACCCGACACTTCCCAGTGGTGCACAACCTTTCAATTTCTGAATACCCATGAAAACCCCGTTCGATTCGTTTTCCAAAATCAGGGCACTCCGTTTGCCAAAGGCGTTCACCCTCACCGAAACCGTCATCGCGATCGGCGTGCTGGCCGTGCTGTTGACTGGTTTCATCGCCGTCTTCACACCCGCCGCCCAGGGCATCCGCCGCTCGATCAGCTCCGAACAGGCCGACCGGCTTACTACGACGCTGGAGATGGAACTCGCTACCCTCAGAAAAGGCCAGGAGACGCCCGACCCAACGACCGGTTTTGATAAAGCATTTAACTGGATTAAAAGCAGTAATACTCCTGCAAACGCGATTTTCGCTTATCAATATAGAGCTGATCCAAAAGCCACTCCACGCGCAGATGGCACACCCCCACCGAAAGTTGCCATCACAGGAGAACCCGGCAAAGACTACATCGTTCAATCCATGGCGCGGCGCCTCGGTGACACCGAGCTCGAGAATGATCTCAAAGCTATTGAGGGATCAGTGTTTTTCGTGAAACCTACCCAACTTGTATTTGCGGCAGGTGAGCTAAAACCCGGCACAGCAGGCAAAATTATGAACGCAGATACCCCACCCACCGAAGCGGCCGATGCCGCCACCTACAAGGAGGCGGTGATCGCATTCTCCGCCGAATTCCACAGCGTCCCTACCAAATCCATTGCCTATCTAAAAAGCACTACCTTTACGACGCGTTTCAACAGCACCACCATCAAACCCATCTTCACCCGCAACCTCGCCGTGCGCCGCTGAACCTTAGGAATCATTCCCCATGAAAGCCCGATCAAAAAACTCCAAGCGCGGTTTCACCCTCATCGAACTCCTGGTGGCGATGGCGATCACCACGATCATCATCACGGTTCTCGTATCGGTCACCGCGATGGCACTGGAGACATGGAACCGCAGTCGCGCGGAAATCCGAGCCGCCCGCCAAGCCAAGTCGATGATCGACACGATGGCGCGCGACTTCGAATCCTTTGTGTCCCGCAAAGGCAACACCTTCGAATGGCTTTCCGCGAAATCAGCACCCCCGAGCGACGGACCGAAGGGCAACCTCAGCCCCAACGCGATCGACCTCATCTTTTTCTCGGCAGCGACCGACCGCTACGACGGCAAAATCGGCCTAGATGAAAATGGTGTTCCAAGGCCCGAAGATAAGGGCGGCGATGTCTCCACCGTCGGCTACAAGCTCACTTACAAGGATCCCATCGCTGGGGATGATGAGGACGCATACAAAACCTTCGTACTTTATCGCAAGATCGTGAATCCAGATGTGACATTCGCGAACATACTCGGACAGGCAAGCATCAAGGCTCCATTCGCAGCGGCAGTCAACACTGGCGATACGGGAGCCGATGTCGACAAGGAGGTAAACTTCATCTGTGAGAACGTCTATCAGTTCACTGTTACTTTTCACGTGAGCACAACGACTACAACCGGTTTAAAATCCGTCACTGTCCCCGTAGGAAAGGGTACCAATTCCACGGAGGAATTTCGGATCACAGGAAGCGGCATGAACACCGCGTTCGTGCCGCCAAAGGAGCCCAGCGAGTCTGATGCTCAAGCTAAAGCTCGACTCGCGGCCGGGCGCCTCGCCGCAGCAGAAATTTCCATCACCGTGCTCAGCGATTTTGGGCTGCAACAAATGCGTAGGCGCAGCGATCTCACCGGCCCCAAGCTCGCCGAGTTTATCGCGAAGCACTCCTACCAGTATTCCAAAGTAGTGCAATTGCCAGGCTCGTAGCCGCACGTGGCGGCGGATTTTATCCGCCATGCCTACTGCGCTATACCGCCGCGCATCAAGATTTGTGAGAAGGAAACGGGATGATCAACGGCAAGCCAATCCGCCGAAGGCCATGGACTGCGGAAGCCTGCTGCCGCTTTCGGCAATGCAGCCCTGCTGCGAGCCGGGCGGCATTGGCTCGGTAAGGCTTGATCTTTCCCAAGTCCTCCGCCGCTGACAGCAGGCTGTCTCGCGGAAAGCTACAGCAGGCTGTTGCAGTCCAAAGCCTTTGGCTGCCGACGGCACTCACACACCCAAGAACTCGCCAGCCAATTTCTCCGAAATCGAATCGCACCTTCACCCGATACGATCTCCACAGAACCTTATGCGTGGCAGTATCGATTATTTGGCATGGCGGATGTAATCCGCGCCACGGATCATCTCCCTAGGATGCTCCTTGACTGATCCAAGTCCAACGAGCGCTGCTCCTTCCAGTCGATCACGGAAGGGGCTTTGTAAGTCTTTCTCTCGCTTTCGATCAACGCGTTCGTCGGCCTATCGATTCCAGGATTTCTGCTCTCAAGCGCCGAATCATAGGTCAGGGTGTTGGTCTTGAAAGGGTCGGTTGTTCTCGCCGCCTTGCCGTTGTCGAGCGCCACTTGGCCGTCTTGTCGCGCTTCCGTCCGGAACCTCGATCCATCCGTAACGCCTTCGTAGGATTTTTTGCCGTATCCCTTGCTCCCCCACCAAGATTTCTTCGCGTAATCGTCGGTCTTGTAGCGCTCTGCTGTCGCGAGCTTGTCCTTGAAATACGGCGTATCGCGCTGACTATCGTAGCTGCTGCGCTTATCGATCTTGGGCACCCATTCGCCTTTCTCGTTCTGCTTGTAACCTGCGTTTTCGGAAAGCCTTTCCTGCAAACCCGGCCTCGCCGCCTGAGTGGGCTTCGAGTGATCGACTTTTTCCCCGGCGCAGCAAACCATCAAGGCGCAAGCTGCCGTCAGAGGAAAAAACGCTATCCAACCTTTGGTCATCGCTTGTCCTCCAGTTTCATTTCCAGCGACTGATCGGGTAGCGCGCCCCTTTCCAAAGCCTTCTGGTAGAACTCGCGCGCCTCCTCAAGACGCCCGCTTTTCGCGTAGAGGAGTGCGAGGTTGAAATAGGGTTCGCTGGAGACGGGATCCGCCATAATAGCCGATTTAAAATTCGCCTCTGCGTCGCCCATTTCACCTAGGCGGTAGGCGATGGTGCCGAGCAAAAGGTAAGCCTTGGCATCGTCGGGAGCGAGCTCGACGCAGCGCTTCACATGCAGTTCCGCCGCGACGAAATCGTCTACCTTGAGATAAGCATAGCCGAGCATACGATGCGCGTAAGGATTATCCATATCCAGTTCCACAGCGCTTGTGAAACTCTGTGTGGCGGATATGGGATCATCCAGTTTTAGTTGCACCACACCGAGTTTACAAAGGGCAGGCACATGACCCGGATTTTGCTCGACCATGAGCTCGAAGAGTTCACGGGTCGGAAGCAACCTGCCGGCTAGATAGGCTTTGGTGGCCGCGCGGTCATAACTTTCCATCTCAAGGTTGAGATCCGATGTGGCACGTCCCACTACATTGCGATCCCTTGCGAAGGGTGAAACGAACTCGCCGTCAACCTGTTGGTCGGCTACCAGTTTTTGTTCCTCCGGGGTCAGCGCCACTTCCGCGCCTACGAAGAGTTCGATCGCTTCGTTCAGGTTTTCGTCCTCTTTGCCGAGCTGCTTCGCCGCCTCGACGATCACCTCTTTCGCCTGTCTCCTGCGCTCCTGCTCCCGGAGCTGGCGGCGGATCACTTCGCGCAGCATCTCCACTTCCGCAGGGTCGGCGTTCACTTCACCTTTCGCCAAGGCTGCCTCTTCGTCATTTAGTTTTTGGGTCAATTCCTCCAGGCGTTCCGTTTGTTCACGGTTTACATACTGAAGACGGTTGATCTGGCTTTTCGCAATCGCTAGATCACGCAAGGCATCCACGATGTCGTCTTTGACCGCATTATTATCCTTGTTGAGGCGATCCACTTTTTCGTTTGCCTCACGCAGGTTTTTCGCGAGACCCATATTCTGCTCGATGAGTTCCTGCGTGCGATCTTCCTCGTTCAGTTTTAGCAACTCAGCCATCTGGTCACGTTCGCGAAGCAGGCCGTCGCGTTCCTCACGCAGCTCGGCGAAGGCATCGCGGCTTTCCTCCAGCTCGTTCTTCAAAGAGGCGATCTGGCCCTGCGCGTCCTCAAGTTCCTTGGATTTTTTCCCGAGCTCATTTTCGAGCATCTCCATCTGCTTGCGCTGACCCTTCACCACATCATTCGCCACCTGGCGTTCCTTCTCTAGGTTGCGGTTCAGATTCGCCTGGGACTGTCGCAACTCCTCGGCCTGCTGGTTCAGATTTGCCTCGGACTGTCGCAATTCCTCCGCCTGCTTCTTTATGATCTCCATGTCTGCCGCAAGGATTTCGATCTTGGAAAGTGCCTCCGTCTGTTGGACACGGCTCGTCCTGAGCGCCATGCCCATCACCTCGCGCTCCTGTTCAAGCTCCTCGATCTGTTTATTCAGCGCATCCATCTCGCTCTTGATCGGCGCGGCGGCCATCTGCGCCCGCAGCGACTGAACAGCTCCCTCTGCCGCCTGAAGCTGACGGGAAAGCGTGTCGTTCTGTTTGCGCATGTCCTCAACCCGCGCCGCATTCCGCATCGCCTCGTTACTGCGGGCATCGGACTCGGATATCATTTTCCGCAGGCGAGCCAATTCCGCCTCCGCCGCCTGGAGTTTCCGAGTCTCCGCCGGATCGGGCTGCGCGGGAATTTGCATCCGCATCGCTTGTGCCTTTGCCTCAGCCTCCTTGAGCTGTCGCGCCAAAGCCTCGTTCTGCCGCTGAACGTCCTGCAGGCGCGTTGCATTCCGCATCGCCTCGTTACTGCGGGCATCGGACTCGGATATCATTTTCCGCAGGCGAGCCAATTCCGCCTCCGCCGCCTGGAGTTTCCGAGTC
>CAMCXJ010000135.1 GCA_945883455.1 Prosthecobacter debontii | reverse complement strand
TCATTTCTATGAAGATCAGGAGCCAGGTGCAGGACGTTATTTTCTCAACAATCTCTATTCCGACATCGAAGGTCTGGCGACAACTTACGGAATCCACCGTCAACCTTTCGGAGATTTCCATAGGGCTATCTCTAAAAAGTTTCCCTACGCCATCTTCTATTCCGTCCGGGAATATGAAATTTGGGTGGAGGCGGTGATCGACTGCAGGAAGAACCCATCATGGATCCGCTCTAAAATCAGGAAACTGGAGAAAAATGATGCATCAGCTTCTCCCGATGACGAAACAATTTGAAGTTGCAAGACTCCCCTTCCGCATGCATCCAAGGGGCGGGAAACCACCTTACACACATGGCCGACAAGGAAGATAAGAACGAAGAGAACGTAGCCGGAAAATTCTACGTGGACAGCCAGTGCATCGACTGCGATCTCTGCCGTGAGACCGCGCCGAGCAACTTCACCCGCGCGGACGACGAGGGGTACTCTTTCGTTTTTAAACAACCGGAGAATGCCGAGGAGGAAGCCCAGTGCCGCGAGGCGATGGAGGGCTGCCCGGTTGAAGCCATCGGCGAAGACGGAGATGCCTAATGGCCATGGTCGCGCCACGGAGACAGAAACCGACGCGGCGCGAGGTCATCCACGAGGAACTGACGAGCGAGTGGCTCGGCTGCGCAAAACCGCTCAACCCGAACAAAAACGTCTCCGCCGCCGGGGATTGGGTGGATGCGATTCTCCGAATGCAGTTTTTCGCCGACAGCCTCGACGAGGAGGAAGTGAAAAAGGCGTGGAAGGAGATCGCCGGGGATTTCATCGGGGCGAACACCGAGCCGGTCTCGGCCAAGGAGGGCAACCTGATCCTCCGCGTCACCCAGCCCGCCATGCGCTTCCATCTTGAGCAAATGAAACCCGATCTGCTCCGCCGGATCCGCGAACGCTTCGGCGAGGATAAAATCAAATCCGTTAGATTCACGTTGGGATGATGAATAATGAGAAATTTTCACCGCAGAGCTGCAAAACCATGTGAGCGCCAGCGAGCCATTCACTCCCGCGTAGCCAGTATGTTTGGACAGAAGAATGAAGTCAAAGATCGCAAAGCAACGCGGAGAAGATCAAATTTAGGATTTAAAATTTAGAGCTTAGAATTTTCCACCCATGTTCAAGAACCTGATATTCGACTGGTCCGGCACGCTCGTGGACGACATGGGGCCGGTGATCGAGGCGACGAACGCCGTGCTCGGGAAATACGGGATCGCGCCCTACGACCGCGAGGGTTTCCGGCGCGGCTTCCGGCTGCCTTACCGTGAGTTCTACGCGGAGATCCTGCCGGGCGTTTCCCTCGAAGAGCTCGAGTCGCATTTCCGTCCGGCCTTCGATGCGGCGGTCAGCCCCGTCACTGTCCTGCCCCACGCGCGGGAGAAGCTGGAATGGGCGCACGCGCGCGGGATGCGGATGTTCGTACTCACCTCAATGGACGCCGATGCGTTCCTGCGGCAGCTCCATGAGTTCAGTATGGAAGATTTCTTCGAAAAGACCTACGCGGGAGTCCTCGATAAAAGGGAGCTAATCGATTTCATCATCGAGACTCACGGGCTGGATCGGGAGGAGACCGCGTTCGTCGGCGATATGACGCATGACATCGAGACCGCGCGGCACGGCGGCATCTCCTCGATCGCGGTGCTGACCGGATACCACCACGCGGAAGTGCTCGCGGCGGTCAGGCCGGACATCACGGTGCCGGATCTCGGGGTGCTGGTGAAAATGATGGAGAAACGCAAGGCGGAGCGCCCGATCGCAACCGTCGGTGCCTTGATTCACGATGGGCACGGAAAAGTGCTGATGATCCGCACCCACAAGTGGAGCAACCTCTGGGGCATCCCCGGCGGGAAAATCGAACGTGGCGAAACCTGCGAGGACGCCCTGATACGCGAGATCCGCGAAGAGACCGCATTGGAAGTTTCCGATATCCGATTCGTGATGGTGCAGGAATCCATCTTCTCGCCCTCCTTCATCCGCCCGGAGCATTTCATCCTGCTCAACTACCTCGCCAAGACCGACTCCCGCGATGTCACGCTCAACGATGAAGCCGAGGAATTCCGCTGGGTGACCATCGAGGAAGCGTTCGCCTTGGAATTGAACCTTGCGACGATCCAGCTTCTCAACCGCGTGATGGAAGACAAGATGCTGTCATGAATACAGATGACGAAATCGAAATACGCCGCCTCGCCGTGCATACACACATCGGCGTGCCGGATGAGGAACGCGCGGAACCCCAGACCCTTTGGATCACCGTCCGGATGCGGCCTTCGCAGGGCTTCCATGGGCTTCAGGACAAGGTCGCAAACACTGTGGATTATTACGAGGTCTCGCAACGCCTTGCAGAGCTGGCCTCGGAAAAACCGAGACACCTCATCGAGACCCTCGCCACCGACATTGCGGAGTTTCTACTTTCGTCCTATCCCCTTTCGTCCGTGGACGTGGAGGTGGAAAAGCGCATCCTCCCGGACGCGGATTCCGTCTCCGTGAGGACCAGTCGGGAGAGGTAGGGTCATTTTGACAAAATGACCCACGTCGCGTGTGTCTGCACGGTAATGGGAGGAGAGCTCCGCATCACGCAGCGAGAGGGTGAGACACAGATTTCAGATCTTGTTGGACGCACAGGGTGGGTCGTTTTGTCAAAACGACCCTACCGCGAAAGGACTACTTCATCCCACCGCCGCCGACATGCATGAGCATGAGGTTGCAGTTGTGGCGGAGGCCGGCGGCGAGGTTTGCGGTCTTTGCGTTCTTGCTCCCGCCGAGGCGGCTGAAGAGGTCGCGTTTCTCGGCATCCTTACCCTCGGAAACCTTGCGCATTTCCGTATCGTAGCGATTGAAGAGCTCGATGATGAGTTCCTCGGCCGCGTGAAACGGCATGACCTTCGGGGCGGGCTGGCCTTCCACAGCGGTGGGTGGCGTAGGTGCCTCGGGGCGGCGGACAAGGCCGGTGTCGATCGTCTTGCGGCCGATCGTCGAGCGGAGCTGGGCGCTGAGGAGCGTGCCACCGGCGCTGAAGGTCATATCGATATGGGAAACCGCACCCGCGTCACCAAAGGCGATGAGATCGACTTGTGTGGTGATGTAGATGCCGCCATCCGACGTTTGCGTGATGGTGGGCTTGTAGGTGCGGTATTGGGCGTCCGTGAAATCATAGAGCGCCGTGCCGTTCTTCTTCCAGCCGTTGAGGCGCTGGCCGAAGCCTTCCGTGTCGAAGCCGACCGCAAAGGCAGGGGTGATGAGGGCGAGAGCGAGGAGGATTGCTTTCATAGTAATGGATGTCGTTGGTGTTTGTTGGTGAGAGTTAGAATGAGATCTGCGCGCCGGTTTGCCAGGTGAACGCCTCGGTGTTGAAGCTGTTTCCGACTTCGTCGTTGAGGATCATGTATTCGACCCCGTTGCGGAGCAGGAGGCTGTCCTTGTATAGGTGCAGGTTCGTGCCGAGGTAGAACGAGTGGTATTCGTCGCCCGTGAAGAACGGCGAGGCGTCGTAGCGGAGTTCGCCGGAATTCCCTGGAGCGGCGACGATTCCGCGCGTGTCGTCCGTGCCCGCGTATTGGTAGCGCCCGACGAGGTTCAGCGTGCCGGGCACGATCCAATGGGTGGCGCCAAGGGATAACCCCCAGACGGTGGTGTCACCCTTGGCGAGCTGGAAATCGCCGGAAAAGGAGGAGCGGTCGGAATCCGTTTTCACTCCGATGGAGAATAGGTGGCGGTAGGCGGGGTTCTGCACGATGAGCTGGTTGCCGTTGGCGGAGCGCTGGCCGGCGATCTGGTAGCCTTGCGGGTTGGATCGTCCCGCATCGAAGTTGTGGAGGTAATCGGCGTGCCACCTGGTGCGGGCGAAGGATTCGCCGGTTTTCTCCACGAAGGAACCGGAGACGCTGACATTCAGCATCCCGTCACCGCCCATCGAGCCGAACTCGGGATCGTAATCGCTGGAGAACCAGCCGATGTCATAGTCGAGCTTTTTCCCGGCGTGATGGATGCTGGCACCCAGCGCGGCGGCTGGTGCGACCATGTTCGTAAGCGCGCCCCTGTAGGGGTAGGGGGAAAGCGATGGTTCGACCCTCGATTCCGTTCCGAAATTGGGGCTGAATTTTCCGTAGGTCACACCGGTTGTCTGGGAAACCTGGGTATAGGCCTTGAGCCGCTCCACACCCCGGTATTGGGTGTCTCCGGCGAACTCGCCCACGGCCTCGATCTCGGTGTTGTTGAAAGCCAGGATGCGTGCCCCGAGGCGTGCCCGGCGGGTGCGGGTGCCATCGAGGTCGGTGTTGCGGGCAGGCGTCATTCCGGAGGGCTCCGTCTCCGCCTTGCCGAAGCTTGCGGTCACATCATACTGCCCGGTGACGGCGAACTGCTGCACCCATGGATTTGCCGCGTTGTCGTAAAGTACGGATCGCGACCAGAGCCCGTCAAGGGGGCTGGGCGCCCACTCTGGCGGCAGGTAGATGATGTTCTCAACACGCTCGTCTCCTGCCTCGCCGCCCTCCGCTTCCCCGCCCTCGGGAACCTCGCGCGGAGGCAGGATCACGCTGTTCGCGTCGATCTTGCCTTCGAGCACGTCCAGCGCCTCGTTGGCATAGGCGAAGGGCGCGGCAAGCAACAGGATATGGAGTGCGGGAAATCTCATGGCGCTTCTTTGTCTGCGCGATCCTGCTCGCGGTCGGCGGCGCGGCGGACGCGGGAAACGTACTGCTCGAGGCTATCGCTTTTCTTCAGTTCCAGCGCGGCTTGCAGGTGCGGCATCGCCTCGGGGTAGCGGCGCTCGCGGACAAGCATCTGGCCGAGCGCAAGGTTGGCGGGATAGGCGACGGCCTCGTTGCGGACGGCGAGCTGGTAGTTCGTGCGCGCCTCGACGACGAGAGCGGCGCGTTTTTCCGGATCCGCCTCCTCACGGGAGAGCAGATCCTTGTGGCGGGCGAGTTCCAGGAGGACATCGCCGTTGGCGGGGTTCGTATCCAAGAGCTGGTTGAGCAAGGCCTCCACGCGGTCGGGCTGCTTCTTCGCCTGAGCCACGCTCACCTCGGTGAGCATGAGGCTGAGCTTTTCCGCGTCCGAGATCGTGTCACCGGCCTTTTTCCTGACCTCGGTGATAAATTCGTCCGCCTTGTCCGGATAGCCGTAGTCGCTGAGGATTTTCGCGGACTTGAGGGTCTGTGCGACGTTGAGCTTCTCCGATTTCCCCATGGCCGCGAGGTAGGCGAGGAGCGCAAGCTGCGGCTCGTTGCGATCCATGTAAAGGTTTCCGAGAAGACTGAGGTTCGACTCGTCGGCGAGCCCCTTGACGCGCAGCACCTCCAGGTTCACGGCGGCATCCTCCTTCTTGTCCATGGCGAGGTAGGCGTTGGTTTGCTGGAGCCAGAGCTGCTTGTCGTTCGGATTCTCCTCGATGAGAGTGCCGATGAGGTTGGCGGATTCCGCGTATTTCTCCTGCGCCATGAGCGCCTGCGCGAGGCCGAGCTTCCAATCGCGCGATGCGGGGTCGAGCAGGTATGCCTGGCGGTAGGCGTTCTCGGC
>CAMCXJ010000134.1 GCA_945883455.1 Prosthecobacter debontii | reverse complement strand
ATGGTAGCCGAGCCTTCGAGTGGCCCAAAAAATCTTGTGGATATGAACCCCGAATTGTTACAGAGAAAAAATGGATAAGGAAAGAGCCAGATTCGTATTACGTAGTTTCCGTCCCGATGGTGCGGACACGCAAGAGGTAGATTTCGCGGAGGCGCTACTTCTTGCGACCAGTGATCGTGAACTCGGTGAGTGGTTGATGCGCGAGCGTGCCTTTGATGCTGAGTTTGCCGAAGCACTCGCACGTGTCGATTTGCCTGAAGGGCTGCGCGAGAAGGTGTTTCTGGCGATGATCAAAGATGGTGGGGCATTCCCGAATGTGGACACAAAGATCGATTCGATTATGATCCCTTCGATAGCAGAGATAGATATCCCAGAGGGCCTCCGTGGTAGGATAATCGTAGCAATGGAGCATACTGCAAAGACTACGACAAAGACAGAACAGAGTATTTTCGGCTGGAAGAAAGTCGGCATACCACTGGCCGCCGCAGCGGGTATCGCCTTTGCTTTTCTGATGGTTGATGATGACAAACCTACTGATAAGATCGCGATAGAATCACCTGCTACCATCCGTGTTGAGGCAGTTCAGGCAGGTTTCGTGCGGCTGTTTGAATCGCCCGCGTTCAGTCTCGACGAGGAAACGAAGGAGATGCCTCACCTCATTTCCTATCTTAGGGATAAAGGTTTGCCATGCGGCGGGGGCTACCTGCCGCCGGGTCTTGTTGGTGTCAAGGGTCTCGGCTGCCGCGAGCTTGTGATCGATGGCAAGCGTGGCTCGCTAATCTGTTTCGATACCGAAAAGGGAACCGTTCACCTCGTAATTTTCCAACGCTCTGACGTTTGCGGAGAGTTGCCGGACATCGAGCATCCTGTAATTGAGCAGTCCGGTGACTGGGCTAGAGCCAGTTGGCGGAAAGAAAAATACGCCTTCTCGCTGATGGCTGTCAGCAATAAGGATTCCATCGCACGGTTTTTCTGACAATCACATCGATGCGAGGACACTGTCCATCGCGTCGATGAGTGCCTGCATCGTCGCTTCGGTTTCGTTGCCCATGTTCGAGATGCGGAAGGTCGTGCCCTGGAGCTTGCCATAGCCGCCGTTGATGAGGAAATGGTGCTTCATCTTGAGCGTTTTGATGAAGGCGGAGAGATCGAGGGTATCTGGGGTGGCAAAGCAGGTTAGAGCGAAGGAGCGGCGGCCTTCCGGGGCGAAGAGTGGGAAGCCGTGTTTCGCACCCCATGCGCGGATCATCGCGTTGGTCTGCGCGTGACGCGCCTTGCGGGCGGCGAAGCCTTCCTTGGCGATCTCGCCGAGGATGTATTGCAGTCCGAAAAGTAGTGAGAGGGCGGGCGTGGTCGGCGTGTTGTTCGCCGCGTCGTTTTTCGCGAATTCGATGAAATCGAAATAGTAGCCGCGATTCGGGATGTTCTTGGCGCGCTCCATCGCAGCCTCGGAAACAGAAAACACACAAAGCCCGGGCGGTAGGGCGAGCGCCTTCTGCACACCGGCGAGGCAGACATCGATGCCGTGCTTGTCCATGTCGATATCGACGGTGGAGAGGGAGGAAACGCTATCCACGATCAGCATCGTGTCGGGAAAGGATTTTACTACGGCACAGATGCCTTCGAGGTCGTTGAGGACACCGGTGGAAGTTTCCGAATGGATGAAGGTGACCGTGTCGAAACCGCCTTCGGAAAGTTTTGCGCGGACGCTTTCGGGGTCGATCGCTTCGCCCCATTCGACCTGAATGGCCTCGGCCTCGTAGCCGCATTTTTTTGCGACATCGATCCACTTATCCGAGAACGCACCGCAGCAGAGGCAGAGTACTTTTTTGCGGGCGAGGTTGCGCAGGGCGCCTTCCATGACTCCCCAAGCGGAGGATGTGGAAAGAAACACCGGGCGTGTGGTGCCAAAAATTTCTTTCAGGCCGGGCTGGAGCGAGGCGTAGAGATCCTCGAAATCCTTGCCGCGGTGGCCGATCATGGTGTGGGACATGGCCGCGAAGGTTTCTGGGGAAACATCGACGGGACCGGGATTGAAAAGCTTGGGAGTCATGGTGGTGAATGTGGTTAGACGTTATTTGTTAGAAGTTATTGGTCGTGTAGTCCTTTTAACGGATAACCTTTAACTTCTAACGAAATCATAGGAGGTTGTAGGATTTGAGGAGCGCACGGAGAGCGGTTAGGTTGTCGTTGGACATCGGTGCGAGGGGGAGGCGTAGTTCGTCGGAGCAGTGGCCTTGGAGGGAAACGGCGGTTTTGATGGGGACGGGGTTCACGTCGAGCGACATCAGGCCGCGCATGAGCGGGTAGTATTGCTTTTGCAGCGCGAGCGCCTCGGCGAACTCGCCTGCAAGACAATGGCCGACGAGTTTCGACATCACATCGGGGATGAGGTTCGAGGCCACGGAGACAAGGCCGTTTGCGCCACAGGAAACGAAGGGGAGGGTGAGGGGATCATCGCCACAGAGAATGCCGAAGCCTTCTGGCAGTGCTTGGACGAGTTGGTTGATGCGATCCACCGAGCCGCCCGCTTCCTTGATCGCGGTGATGTTCTTGCAATCGGCGGCGAGGCGGGCGGCCGTTTCCGGTGCGATCTCGATGGAGGATCTTCCGGGGACGCTGTAAAGCATGACGGGCAGCGAGGTGGAGTCCGCGATGGCCTTGAAATGGAGGTAAAGCCCCTGCTGCGAGGGCTTGTTGTAATAAGGGCAGACTTGGAGTGTGCCGTCCGCGCCCAGTTCCTCCGCAGCTTTTGTTAGAGCGATGGCCTCCGCTGTGGCATTCGCTCCGGTGCCAGCGATGACCTTCACTCGTCCGCCGGCGAACTGGATCGCAAGGCGGATTACCTCGATGTGTTCCTCGGTGTCGAGGGTGGGGGATTCGCCGGTGGTGCCGACGGGGACGATGCCGTTCACTCCGCCCGCGATCTGGCGCTCGATGAGCGCCTCGTAGGCGGATACATCGATTTTCCCGTCGCGGAACGGGGTGATGAGGGCGGTGTGGATGCCGGTGAAGTTCATTGCAGGGGGAACATGGGAAATGTTTCCCTGCTTGGCTAGCGCTGACTTTCCACCTCCGGATTTTTCAGTTGTCCGATGTGGACAAGGCACCATCCCCCGCTACGTTCCCGCAGAAACGATGCCTGTCCACGATCTCGAACCCGTTGTCCCCGATCCGAAAAAACTGCGCCGAACCGCGTGGATCCTAGTTGCCATTATGTTCGTGGGCGGATTCGTGATTCTCAAGGCATACTCGAAAAGAGCGAAGGAAGCGACCAGCGACGACCGCCCCAGCTTTGTGACGCAGATTTCCCAGACGAAGGATCTGACATTCATGGGTCAGGACGGGAAAGTGAGGGATCTGATGTCGCTGAAAGGCAAGGTGCTCGTGGTGCAAAGCATGCCGCAGGCGCAGCAAGACGGCCTGTCAAACGGGGTGATGAAGCGGTTGGCTGGGGAATACGCAGGCAACGGGGATTTGGTGTTGGTGACCTTGCTGCTCGATCCCGGGCCGGCGGAAGCCTTGCCCGCGCAGCTTCAAGCGGTCGCCGCCGAACTCGGCGCGGAGCTGCCGCAATGGGTGGTTGGTTCCAACCAGAAGGAGACCTTGCACAAATTCATCAAGAACGAGTTCAAGGCGAACATGTTGCCGCATGAGGACGGAGGGAAATGGATTTACGATGGTGCGCTCGTGCTGATCGACCGCAACCGCCATGTTCGCCGGGCGGTGGTGCCCAAGGTGAAAGTCGACCAGCCCGATGTGGTTTCCTCCAACCGGGTTGTGCCCTTCGATTTCCGTCAGGCGACCGAGTGGGATGAGAAAGGTCTCATCACCGGCACGAACCTCAGTAACGTGCAGCGTATGGAGGAATTGCTTGGCGAAACCATAGCGACCCTGCTGGCTGAAAAAGGGGATGCGAAGCAACGGAAAAGTCCCGCCGTCCTCGTCACCGTCGGAGTCGGCTTTGCGCTGTTTTTTATCCTGCTAATCCTCAAGACAAAGGCATCCCGTAATCATCCCTCAACAACATGACAAAGACAACGACCCTGACCCTATTCTACGCTGGCGTGGCGCTGGTCTGTGCCGCCATCCTCGCGCTTGTGAATTTCTTGATCCTGCCCGGGCTGAAAACCAAAGGCGCGGAGACCATTGATTTTGCCAACGTGGGCCAGCAGCGGCAGGAGGCATGGTTCCCCATCGGGAAGGATCTCGTCGCCACCAACCAGGCGGGGGAAACCGTGAAGCTCTCCGACCTGCGCGGCAAAGCCTGGGTCGTCGCGGAGTTCTTCGCGGTGTGCCCGCACTGCGCCGTCCGCAATGGCAAGGAGCTGCGCGAGATTTACGACGCGTTCAAGGATCGCCCCGATTTTCATATCGTTTGCATCAGCGTCGATCCGCAGCAGGACGGCGTGGAGAAACTCAAGGATTACGCGGAGGCGCTCGGCGCGGATTCTAAAAACTGGTGGTTCCTCAACGCGGGAGACGAAAAGGCCACCCACGAGTATCTTGAAAAAACCCTGAAATACCTGGGTGTGCGCGAGCGCACCGATCCCGCCCAGATCGAGGCGAACGGGCGTTTCGAGCACGACATGGGTCTGCTTGCGGTGAGCCGGGATTTCAGCACCTTTGGGAAATGGGATCTTGCGTTCCAGCGCTCCGAACTAGGGACGCCGGAAGGCTACAAGTCCGTGAAATCTGCTATGATGACGCGTCTCCGCGAGGAATTGGATAAGAAAATCGAACCCTGAAAGTAAGAACGGAATGACACCTACAGAAGAACGCAAAGAATGGCTGCGCAAGGCGCCGAATGACTCACTCGCCAAGCAACTGTCGAAAGTGGCCTGGATCGTCACCGCGCTGGTTTTAATACTCGTTGGCCTGATGCGCAGTCCCTACAAGATCCCTCTTCCCGATGGATGGTCGATGTCTTTCCTGCCACCGGTTCATGCCGTCATCAATGCCTTGGTGTCCGTTTGCTTGGTTGGTGCCATCATTGCCGTTAAGCGCGGCAGGATCGCCACGCACCGGAATTTCATGCTCGCTGCGATGGCTCTCTCCACGCTGTTTCTCCTTTGCTATGTGGCTTATCATTTCACCACCGTCGAGACCCGCTACGGCGGCGAAGGAGCCATGCGCGCCGCGTATTTTTTCCTTCTTATCACGCACATTGTCGCCGCTTCCGTCAGCCTGCCGCTGATACTGCTGACTTTCATCAACGCCTGGACGAACCGCTTTGAGAAACACCGCAACATAGCCCGCTGGGTTTTCCCAATCTGGCTGTACGTCGCTGTTACCGGCCCCATCTGCTACCTGTTGCTGATGCCCTATTATTGATTGAGCGGAGGGTTCCTGATGGCAGTGTGCCTGTGCTTATTCGGACTCACGGTAGCCCGGGTGGGCTGCACGGATGAGTTCGGAGAAACGCGGATTATCTCCTGCGGCTTTCGCAGCGGGGTTGATGAGTGAGCGTTGCTTCAATTCGAGGAACGGCAGGTTTGCTGTTTCGATCGCTTTCGTTTCATAAAGCATCTCATCCATTTTTCCATTAAGCAGC
>CAMCXJ010000133.1 GCA_945883455.1 Prosthecobacter debontii | reverse complement strand
GCCGCCGTTTCCGGCTGCCAGTCTGGGGCGATGGGCTACCGGCTGCCATGGATGTTTACGGGATATAGGGGTGCCGCGCCGATTTCAAGCCAAGCTTGCCAGGATGCGAAGACGACCGTACAAGAAAATCCGGAACCCCGCGCGATCGGCGGATGTCCCGGATTGGGAAAAGCGAAGCGCGAGCGGAACCGATGGATCACCGGCGGCGGCGAAGGATCAGTCCCATCAGGGCAATGCCGGAAAGCAGGATGCCGGAGGGCTCGGGAATCACCACCAACTGCAGGCTGCCTTCCTGGATCTTCCAAGTGTTCCCACCTGTAAGCACAGGCATGTTGAGAACGAACTTGCTCACGTCGAAGCCGGTCACGGTGCCGCTGAACAGGGTGAAGATATCGCCCACCTGCGCGTCGTAGCCGCCAAGGCTGGTTCCATTGATGGTGATGCCGCCGGCAGCCACACCAGTGAGGTTGAGGGTAGGGGCGATGATCTGGTCGTTCACGCCGTTTCCGCTATATTGGAAGCTGATGGCAGTCCCGGTCGACGCCACGGAGAAAGCACTCGCGGTAAGGGTTTCCACAGCGGTGGCGGTGCCGATGTTGAGCGTGCCTCCCGTGCTGATCGAGATGCCGGGAATGGTGACGGTGGAGCGGAGTTGTGCGTTCCCTGTGACGGCGACATTCCTGCTCAGATTCGTGGCACCATTGAAGAATAGCTGTCCGGCTGAGAGGGTGATGTCGCCCGATGTGTTGAGGTTGGTGAGGTCGCCTGTCAGGGTCAGGGTTCCGGTTCCCGCCTTGGTGAAGCCCTGTGTGCCCACCAAGGTGCTGGAAATGCTGGCATTGGTGTTGGTGGTGATGGTTCTCGTGCCTGACGCGGCGTTGAGACGGATGCGACCGTCCCCGGAAACCGCCCAGGTGCCCGTTCCACCGAAGGTCATGTTGCCGGTGGTGATGAGGTTGTGGGAGGAGGGGGTGCCATTCGAAGAATCGAAGTTGACGTCTCCGGCCGTGCCTTGGAAGGTCGTCGTGCCGCTGACAGTGAGTGTATTGGAACCCCTATAGGTGGGAGCGGATGCGGTTGCACCGATCGGCGTGTCAATGGTCAGACCGCCAATCGTATCGGTACTCGCACCCATGTCGAATTTGACGTTGGATGCGCCTCCCGAGGAACCGGTGAGTTGCAAAGTGCCGGAGTCATTGATCAAGTTGGATTTGCTGCCCGTCACGCGCACGAAAGTGTCAATGTTGAGGGTGCCAGATCCAAATGAATTGCCAGCGTTTCCGTAATTAACTGCACGAGCATTGTTCGCAACGTTGGTGCGATGATTCAGAGTGCCGTTAAACGAGCCAGCATTCAATCGCATGTTTAGGAGATTCGCCGCAGTCATATTCACGACGGTATTGCTCCCACCAACCATGGTGCCTTGGGGAAGGGAATCGCTGCCGCCTTGGCCCAAGTGCATCCCCACGGTGGCACCGGAAACTATGTTATACGTGTTGGCTCGATTGGTGCCGCCGCTGGTGTAGTTGAGCTGGGATCCGTTGTTGAAATAAAGCACGGAGTTCGCTGCCAAGCCTGTTGTGTTGCTGGCAGCAAGGTTCAAGGTTGAACCCACCCCCAATGTCAGGCTTCCGAACAGAGTATTCGCTTCAGTCTGAGTCATACCGTTGGCGGTTTTTCCGTCGGCGATCAAGACATCGTTGGCTGCTCCAGGAAGCCCGGGGCTCCAGTTCCCCGCAGTACCAAACGTCCCCGAGGCACCTGCAGGCTGAAACGTATGGGTCGGAGTCGGAGGTGTCTGCGCGGAGGCTGTGGTGCATCCTAGTAGCGCGGTGGCCATTACCACGGCAGCGACAAGGGGCGCTGGATATGGTGTTTTTGGAGGGTTCATGGTGTTTTTGATTCGGTTAGGGAGTGCCTTAGATCTGTGATCTGAGACGGTTACGGCGAAAACTTTGCTCAAAGTAGCACTTGCCCCCATTTTTCTGCAAATTAGATTTTATAACCAACTGATCCTAATTCGCCCATGTTTCCGCCATTTGAGCATCCGGGACGCACTTCATGGGGAAAAATCATCTGTTTCAAGGCCTGTGAGGCTGACGGAATGGGTCTGGGAGCGGCACCAGGTAGGATCAGGTCTCCGTTTGGTATGGCGAGCCGGGAAGCCTGATGAACCATCCTGCTCAGGCTTGACGGCAATCAGTCACGAGGGCTCCCTACTCGCATGGAACCGTTCGCCGTCCCGGAAAAATGCCTCGGAGTCGTCATGCCGGCGTTCCATGAGGAAGGGACGCTGTTACAGATTGTCGAAAAGGTTCTCTTGCGACGCGAGGTAGGCGAGCTCATCCTGGTGGACGACGGCTCGACGGACGGCACCTGGGGTATCATGCAGGAGCTTGAAAAGACCGATGCCCGGATACGGATCTTCCGCTGCGAGGTGAACCGGGGCAAGGGGGCGGCGCTGCGGACGGGGTTCGGCCATGCCGAATCGGAGATCCTGGTCGTGCAGGACGCGGATCTGGAGTATGACCCGGACGAGTATCCCAAGCTCCTGCGGCCCATCCTTTCCGGCGAGGCGGATGTGGTGTATGGCTCGCGTTTCCAGGGGGCTGCGGCCGGCGGCCGTTCCGGATCCTGGCATGTACTCGGAAACAAGGTGCTGACGCGCCTTTCCAACCTCGCCACCGGCCTGGATCTGACCGACATGGAAACCTGCTACAAGATGTTCAGAAGATCTATTCTCGCGAGGATCCAACTCCGGGAGGATCGCTTCGGGTTTGAGCCGGAATTCACGGCGAAGGTCTCGAAGCTGGGGGTTCCCATCCGCGAGGTCGCGATTTCCTACCGTGGCCGGGGCTATGCGGCGGGCAAGAAGATCGGCTGGAAGGACGGGGTCAGCGCGATCCGGTGCATCGTGAAATACCGGTTTCAGAACAACGAGTAGATGAACGGCGCGGCTCCGGTGCCGCCGAGGAACACGAGCGCCGCGACCAATGCGAAGGCGATGAGCAGGGGTACCAGCCACCATTTCTTGCTTTCCATGAGGAAGCCGAGGAACTCGCGGAGCAGCCCGGAATCGGCCTGGCTCGCCGCTACCGCGAAGTCATCTTCGTCCGGTTTCGCCTTTTTTTCGCTCATGGTCAGTAAGGTTTGAGGTAGTCGCCGGGCTTGCGGGCGCCGGTGCGGGAATGCCAGTAGGTGGGGAGGGATGGATCCGGCCTTTTCGGGAAAAGCTCCGGTTTGAAGCACCTGAGGATAAGGCCGATGGGCGTAAGCACAAGGTAATAGAGCGCCGCAAGGATGAGATGCGATACCACGAAACCGATGGGGAAGGTGACCACGGCAAGAGCGACGAAGAGGAGCCGCAGGAAACCCGGAAAGAGCCAACCGATGAGCGGAGGGATGAGTGCGAGCGCAAGGATCCACCAAGGCGAAACCGGCGCGCCACGCCACGCCGCAAACAGGGCGGCCAGCAGGAAAAATACGGCCCAAGCCGCGCCGAACTGGATGAGCTGGCGACGCGATGGGCGGGTGTTGAGGCGGATCAGGCTCATCAGTCGGGGGCGAAGACCTCGCGGAGGTTGGGGGTGTCGCTGCGGGTGGGTTGTTCTTCCTTGAGCAACAGGAAACCGTCGATGACTAGCACGTCCATGCCGGTTTCCATGAAACAGCGGTATGCGTCGGCGGGCGTGCAGACGATCGGTTCGCCGCGCACGTTGAAACTGGTGTTCACCAGCATTGGGCAGCCGGTGGAGGCCTTGAAGATCTCCAGCAAGCGGTGAAAGCAGGGGTTCCGGCCGGCATCGACCGTCTGGATGCGGCAGGAATGATCGACGTGGGTGACGGCGGGGACGACCGACCGCTCCTGGCGGAGCCTTTCGATACCCGTTGCAGGGGTATCGGCGGGGAGGCGCTTGTCCTCACGCACCTTGGTGACCAGCAGCATGTAAGGGCTTTCCTGATCCGCGCCGATCTCGAAGTAATCCGCCGCGTCCCCCCGCAGCACCGCGGCGGCGAAGGGGCGGAAGGACTCGCGGAACTTGATCCGGAGATTCATCCTCGACTGCATGTCCTTGTCGCGCGGATCGCCGAGTATGCTGCGGCTTCCCAGGGCGCGGGGGCCGAACTCCATTCGCCCTTGGAACCAGCCGACCACCCGGCCTTGTTCGAGGTGGGAGGACACCTCACGGAGAAGGGTTTCCTGATCGGGTTGGTGGCGATACACTGCGCCGAGCTCATCCAGCTTGTTTTGGATTTCCCCGTGCGCGAGGGAGGCTCCGAGCAATGAGCCGGATTGGGAGTCGGGTTCCCGGGGTTTCCTAGGCAGGTCGAGCAACTGGTGGCTTGTGAAGAGCGCGGCACCCAGGGCTCCGCCGGCATCGCCCGACGCCGGCTGGATCCAGATGTTTTCGAATCCTGCCTCGCGGAGGATGCGGCCGTTGCCCACGCAATTGAGAGCCACCCCGCCGGCCAGGCAGAGGTTGGACATTCCGGTTTCCTCGCGGGCGGATTTGCAGATGCGGAGCATCGCCTCCTCGGTGACGGCCTGGATGGATGCGGCGATGTCCATTTCCCGCTGGGTCAGTTCGGATTCGGGTTGCCGGGGCGGCCCGCCGAATAGCCGGGCGAAGCGGTCGTTGGTCATGGTCAGGCCCTGGCAGTAGTTGAAATAGCGCATGTCGAGCCGGAACGAGCCGTCCTCGCGCAGGTCGATGAGGTGCTCCCGGATCAGCGCCGCGTATTTCGGCTCCCCGTAGGGTGCGAGACCCATCAACTTGTATTCGCCGCTGTTCACCTTGAACCCGCAGTAGTAGGTGAACGCGGAGTAGAGCAGGCCCAGCGAATGCGGAAAGCGGATCTCGCGGCTGATCCGGATGCGGTTGCCGGTGCCCGTTCCGATGCTGGTGGTTGTCCACTCGCCGACCCCGTCCATGGTGACGATCGCGGCGCTCCCGAAGGGCGAGGGGAAAAACGCGGAGGCCGCATGGGATTCGTGATGCTCGGGAAAAATCACGCGTTTCCGGTATGCGCCGCCGAGTTCCCTGCGGATTTCACGGGAAAGGTGGAGCTTCTGGTGCATCCAGACGGGCATGGCCATGCGGAACGACCGGAAGCCGACCGGAGCGTGCGCCAGATAAGTTTCGAGCAACCGGTCGAACTTGAGCAGCGGCTTTTCGTAGAAGGCGACATAGTCGAGATCCTCCGCAGAGATACCCGCGTGGCCCAGGCAACTGGCGATCGCCTGGGAGGGGAAACGCGCGTCGTGCTTGATGCGCGTGAAACGCTCCTCCTGGGCGGCGGCCACGATCACCCCATCCTGAACCAATGCGGCCGCCGAATCGTGGTAGTATGCCGAAATGCCCAATACGAATGCCACTGGCCGATATGGGCAGGAATGCGGGCATTGTTCAAGTCACGATGTTCGGCCTGCATCACCGCGCGATCCCGGCTTCCTGATACCCGCGGCATCCTTCGGTTTCCGCTTTGTGGATGGGATGATCTTGTCACCGATTTCCTGAACCCCCGCGCCCTCGCCGTTTTCACCCTCAAGACCACCGGCGCGGAAACACTCATGGAAATCGACGCCCTCGAGAAAC
>CAMCXJ010000132.1 GCA_945883455.1 Prosthecobacter debontii | reverse complement strand
TGGTTGGATCTGCGGCTGAATCTGCGGGTTCTGGGCGGCGGGGGCGGGTGGCGGCACGATGCGCGGGCGAGGAACGCGCTGGGCGGTCTGACCGTTGGGGCTTTGGTTAGGTGTCGGTGGGATGTTGACCCCGGGCGGTTGGGTGGGGTTGGTGACTCCGGGAGGGAGGTTTGGATTCCCTTGCGGGGGGGCGGGGGCGGCCTTGAGGGTGATGAGCTCCGGCTCAAAGGTGACCGTGCCTTGGATGGCGCCGGAGGAAAGAATGACTGTGGTGCCCAGGGCTTTCTCCGGATTCCGATTTACGGAGACGACCTTGAACTCGCTGGTGCCGCCTGGCTCAATAATCCTTTTCACGTCCGGGTTCTTTTTGCTTACGATCGTGATCCGGTGACCTCCGGGAACCGGGGCAATGCCGGTGAGGGTGAAATCCTCAAAAGGGTTTACGGCTGGGCCTGCTTGCGTTACGGGCGGCTTTGCCGTGAAAGGGCTGCTTGTCCAAAGCCCAGTGTATTTTACCAACGGCTCTTTCTTCGGGATGTTCGCATGGGCGGGCAAACAGGCGATGACCACAATGATTAGGATGGAAAGCGTTTTCAGGGGGTGGGCGGGATGGGTGGGAACCATTGCGAAAGGGTGGCAGAGCAGTCGATCAGGGTATCATCCTTGGTATTTGGCGACATGCGGATCTGGAAGGTGGTGCGGAATGCATCGGGGTCGTTGATGGCATCGAACCATTGGTAAAGTGCCTGCTCCCGTCCGCTGAGGTTGATTTTCACTTGGGCGCGGTGGTAGTAGGTGCCGGTTTCGTCGGTCACGAGCGGTTCTTGGCTTTTTACGGTCAGCCCGAGGTTCTTGGCTTGGGATTCGGCGAAGAGTTGGAGGGCGTTTTGCGTTTCTTGGTAGGTCGCGGGTTTGGGTTCTTTCTCCGCCAGCCACGTCATCTGTTCAGCGAACTCGGCGGAACTTTCACGAAACGTAAAGGCCTGCTGAAGTTGCGAATTTGCGGATACGAGGTCGTTGCTGTAGAGGTTTTTTTTCTCCACATAAATTGAGTAGAGGAAAAAATTTAAGATCAGGAACCCCGCGATCAGGAGCAGTGCTAGGAGTTTCTTTTCGCGGACGGACATGGAGGGGCTGTGGGTATGAAATGCCGGTGGATGGTGGATTTGTCAGGAGCGGCGCGAAGGTTTAGCAGGAAACGATCGGATGGCCAAAACTGATCTCAGGGAGTGGTGCCTGAGAAGTTAAACTCCCAGCCGCGGCTGGTCTGCCGGGGAGAGGGGACCTGCCACTCGAAGGCGGCGAGGTCGTTGTTGTTGCTGAGGTTTAGCGAAAATTGATTCACCGGTTGCAACTGCGCAGCCTCACCCCGGAGGTTGATTTCCGTCGCGGAAATGTCTGCGCTGGTGAGGCGTAGGCCGGAATTAGCCGGGATGGAGCGGGCGATGCGGTTGAGGATGTCGACCGTGTTATGGTTGAGGTCGATACCATATTCGAGCTCGTCCCATTTTGCGATGTGGAGGGCGAAGGCCTCGCCTTCAGGGGCGACAGCCTTGACCTCAGCGAGGAGTTTGTTGGTGGTGGTGCGGGTTTTCCATAGCTCGAAGCCAAGGTAACCTACGGTGCCGATGTAGATGACAGCGAGGGCGGCGATGGTGAGGATGGTATTCTGGCGTTTACGGGCCGCGCGGCGGGCGGCGCGGACATCGGCAGGCAGGAGTTTGCTGAGCGGATCGGGGAGGACGGGGGTGGGGCGCGGCGCGAGCTCTGTCTGAAGAGAAAGGGAGCGGGAAAGGAGCGATGTCTCGGTGTGGGGATCGGAAGTCCAGACGATGGCACTGGACGGTTCGGCGCGGATTCCCTGCATGGAGAGCTGGGCAATAGCGATACGAATTTCGCGGATCAGCGTGGCATCGGGCGATGGGGCGGATGCCGAGGTGGCCTGGCAATAGAGCAGTTTCCCGTCCTGATGGATGGCGAAGACCCATTGGCCGAGCTCGCGCCAGACGGCGAGGGTGTTGCCCATCACGGGGAAGGCGCGGGGCGAGATGTCGAATGCTTTCGGTGACGTCGGCGGGAGATCGGCTGTCTGCGGGGAGCGGAGGACGACGGAGAGGAAGACGGATTGCTCCGAATTTGTCAGTAGCGGAAAAATATCGGTGAGCTGCCCGGCGAAGGGATCGGGGCGGAAACCCGCGCGCTCGGCGTGGGTCGCGGCGAGATCATCGAAGAGCGATGTGTCACCGGTCGGCACGTGGAGCGGGAGGGCGGTGAGGGATTTCACCGGAAAGAAGAAAACCAAATCACCCTGCGGCGGCTTCCCGATCTCCGAAGGCCGCGCCACCGGATGGCTGGAATGCAAGGTGGCCTCGCCGTTCGGGACGACCGTCCAGATTTGCCAATCGATTTCTCCGGGTATCAGGAGCTGGGTGTTGTTCGCTTTACTCATAAATGATGGGAAACTTTAAATTCTAAAATTTTAAATCCTAAGGAAGAGAAGAATGAGCATAATCTTAATTGAAGTTTAAAGTTTAAGGTTTGGAGTTTCAAGGTTCGATCTCGGTGATGCGGTCGAGGAGGGCGGGGCGGCCGGTGCGGTTGCGGACGATGGCGGTGATGCGGCGGGTGGAATCGGCGGAGCGGGCGGTGGAGGTGATGCGGGTGGTGGTGTCTTCCACGGTGAAGCGCTGCGCGATCATCTGCCCTGATTTCCCGCCGATGCCAAGCAGCGAAAGCGCCGTGCCGACATCCTGGAAGGGCGCATCGTCCTCGGTATCGCGCGTGTCGTCGGTGCCGCGCACGGTTTCCGGGATGATGGAGGCCTGCTCGGGGGTGACCTCGGCGGCGACTGCGATGAGCTCGGCATCCGCCTCGTTCAGGTCAAGCGTGCCGGCTGACCAGACGGTAAACCATTTCCTCCAATCCGGGCGCAGGAACTCGATCTGATCCATGCCAAGGACGAGTGCCATTTCCTCGATGTTGTAAAAAGGCCGGTTGAAGGGCTGGTTGAGGCGGCCGAGTTTCTCATAGTCCTCGATCTCCGCGCCGTTGAGAGCCACCTCGTCATCGGCATCGACCCAGTCGGTGAAGGCATCGCTGAGGGCTTGGGCGGAGTCAAGGTCGAGACCCCATTGGATGAAAATGGAACGGAGGAGGGATTTGTCCTCGGCGAGCACGAGGCTGTTGATGTTGAAGCGCGCGCCTTCCGAGGTGATGGAGACATGGACTTCCTCGTTGTTCGCCTCGTCGAGGCGGTGGAGGAGGGGATCGTTGCGCTCAACGGCAGGGTTGGCGCCGAGTGCGATCCCCATTTCCGCGAGCTGAAAGGCGCGGGAGCCGTGGACTTTCGCGGTGGCGAGTTGCATGTCGAAAGAGATCACGCGCAGGGTGGTGACGGCTGCGAGGGACAGGATGGCGATGAGCCAAAGGACAGCCACGAGTGCGAAGCCGTCTTTGCCATTCCGGATGTGGGTTCTGCTCCTCATTCGATGCCAGGGATGGGTGGGTTGGTTGGCGGGACGACGGGAACGACGGGGGTTTCTCCTTCTCCGCCGGGTTTTTCGGGTGTCCCACCTGCCGCACCGCCTTGCCCACCGCTTTGTTGTAGCTGGCGCATGAAAACCTCCGGGTTCTGGCGCGGCGGGATCCAGAATACGTGCCGGATTTCCCCGCCGTCCGCGCCGAACGCGCAGATCAGCTCCATTTGCAGTGGCAGGCGACCCGGTATCTCCCAGTCGTATTGGTATTCCATCGTGCGTCCATCGAGCACGCGCCATTCGAAATAGGCGACATCGGTGAGCAGAACGATTTCCGCGAACGGTTTCTCATCGCTTCTGGAAGCGGTTCCGCCGGACCGGGAGCTGTCCTCCTCTATGATCTCGTTCTCGTAGTAGCTGAGGACGATATCGATGAAACCCGAGCGCTTCTTCACGGTGGAAAGCCGGATCGCCTTCGCGGTGCGTTCCTCGCCGCCCCAAGTGAAAGAAAGCGGGACGTTCTGGAGCGTGAGATCGGAGAGATAATGGGTGCCGGAATCCGTGGTCGTGAGTTCCATACGGGTGTTCCCGGGTAAGGTCGAGAAGCTGTTTTCCAGGAAATCGAAAAACGCTTGGTGCAGCATTTCCTCGTTCTGGGTTTTCACCACGTTATTGCCCAGTGCCAGCGTCGAATACGATGTGGTGAAAATCATGCCCGCGAGAAGTGCAACAAGTAGCAGGGCGACCACGAGTTCTAGCAGGGTGAAGCCGCGATCCGAGTAGAGGGGGGGATGGGGTGAGTGGGTGAGGGGGTGAAATGAGAGAGCACCCCCCATCTCACTCTCACCCTCTCTCCCGCTCCTCTTCAAACCTTTCACGGCTGATACATGGGGTTGTAGCGCCAGGACTCGGCGGAGCGTTCTTGCCACGCGCCGTTCTCGTACCAGTTCGCGATGATCTTGATGTGGAACATCTGTTGGAGTAACTCGCCGTCTTGGTTCTCCATGTCCTCGATGGGTTCGATCACGACGTTGAGCTCGATGTCGGTGCCTTCGACCGGGATCTGGGTCACGCCTTCCTCCAGCGTCGGCAGGCTGAGTTGCTCGGTGAGCGCGGAATCGAGGATGCGGGTGATGCGAAGCTCACTCTGCGCAAGGCTTGCTGCCCCGGCCATGCGGTGGAAGGCCACGGTGAGACCGGTGCAGGCGATCGCAAACACCGCCAGCGCGAGAACCACCTCCAGCAGGAGGAAGCCCTTCTTTTTTTTGGAAACTTTAAACTTCAAACTTTAAATCCTAATTTTTGGACGAATCACTTCTAACAAATAACTTCTAACGGAATTCTACTTCGCCTCTAATTCTGAATCGGCGATGGTGGCGGTGAGCGGGTGGTAGGTGTCCTGGGCGTAGCTTTCGCCGACGGTCATGCGGACGGTGATGGGCTCGGAAAGGCCATTGGGATCGAAGTGCCAGACGGGGACGAAGTTCTTGGATGGTGATACGAAATCCTCGGTGTTCCAGCGGCGCACGCTGAGGGTGATGTCGGGATCGATGGTGATTTCCTCGCGCAGGGTTGGGTCGTTATCGTCATCGACCGCCGTGCCGCCGATCTGGTTGCCCAGCGCGGTCGTCCGCTCGGACTCCGAGGCTTCCGCGAAAGGGAAGAGGCGCAGCTTGTTTTCATGGAACTCGATGGCGTAGGGCTTCTGGTGAAGGATGGCGGCGGTGCGCGCTTTCTTGGCGAGGAGTTCGATCTCGCTGGAGGTGTTGGTTAGCACCTTTTCCGGCGAGCTGTGGAGCATCGCCGCGATGCTGCCGCCCATAACGACCGCAACGATAGCCATGACCATTACGATTTCGATGAGAGTGAAACCTCTGCGGATTCCCTGAAAATTCCGCGCACTAACACGTGGTGATTTCAGGCTACTCTTGGGAGGACATGTCATCGTCTGTTCCTTCCTGTTGGTCGGGGCCGAATGTGTAGATCTCGAAATCAGAAGCGTCGATCTTGCCGGGATTGCGGTATCTGTAGGGGACACCCCACGGGTCGAGCGGCACTTCCTTTTTTCCACCCACGCTGGCATGGCGCCTCGGCACGGGAGGGGTCGTTGGTTTCACCCAGAGGGCGATCAGGCCTTGCTGGGTGGTCGGGGCCGTTCCGGCCAGCATCTTGTAGGATGAGACGGCGGACTTCAGGTTGTTGAAG
>CAMCXJ010000131.1 GCA_945883455.1 Prosthecobacter debontii | reverse complement strand
TTCGGTGGCGCGGACGGGGCGTTTGCTCGCGCTGGGCGAGGCGTTCCCATGGGGAGGGGTTACGGCGGAGATTGTCGCGAAAGTCACGGAGGAAGGATTCCATCTGTTAGATGCGCCGCCGCAACGGCTCAATGCCCGCGACACTCCCGTGCCCTACCATCCCAAGCTCTGGGCTGCGCACCGCCCGACCCCCGAATCGATTTGCGACGCGCTCCGAAAACTCCTTTCCTTTTAACACACGACCATGCCGACCGTCCCCATCCTGATGCCACAGCTCGGAGAATCCATCGCCGAGGCCACCGTGATCCGTCTTGGAATTTCCGTCGGTGACGCGGTGCGCACGGATCAGGAAATCATCGAGGTGGAGACGAACAAGGCGGTGATGGGCGTCACCACGCTGTGCGACGGGATCGTTTCCGAGATCAGGGCGGTGGAGGGAGTTTCCTACTCGGTAGGTTCACTGCTCGGTTTGTTGGAAGTGACCGAGGAGGAAGTCGCTCGCACCGGCGTGGACACCATCGAGAGCATCGATGCGAAAAAGCTCGCCGAGCAAGAGCAGAAGCCCGCCGGAGAGGAGAATCTGCACTTCGCGCTCGACGGCGATTCCTACGAGGAAAACCCCCGCATCATCCCCAGCGTGAAAGGCCTACCGGTGCCAACCGGGGTGATGGGCGCTCATTACATTTCCCCGAGGATGCGCGCTCGCATGGATGACATGGGGCTGCGCGAGGCGGACATTTCCGCTGTCGTCGGAACGGGGGCGGGCGGGCGAGTGACCGTCGAGGATCTGGAAAGGTTTTTGGATTATCTTGATGCTTGGCCCAGCGTGGCGGCTTCGCCGATGCGTTTGGCGGTGGCCGATGCGATGCGGCGAAGCTGGACGCGTCCGCTGGCTACGGTCGGCCTGCCGGTGTTGTTAGATCGCGCGCTTGATCATCGCCGCGAGCAATCGCCGAAGCCCGGACTGACTCTTTATCTACTCCGCGCCCTTGCCCTTGCGCTCACCGAGCAGCCGATGACCGCCGGATATCTGATCGGTGAGAAAGTGGTGCATCCGCGATCCTTTGATATCGGCGTGGCCGTGCAGGTCGAAGATGGAGTGGTGGTTCCGACTGTCCGTGAGGTGGATCGGAAATCGCTGAGCGAACTCGTCGCGGAATACGATGATCTGGTGGATCGCGCCCGCCGCCGCCGCCTTACGGAAAATGATTCGAAGGGCGGCATCGCGACGGTTACGAATTTCGGAACCTTCGGGCTGACGACAGGCACACCGATTCCTTTGCCGAATGAAACTTTGATTCTCGGTATCGGCGCGGGGCGTAAAACCCCAGTTTGGAGTGATCAGGTGGAGGCTTTCATCCCGGCCACAGAGGCGCAGCTGTTACTGACATTTGATCATCGCGTGGTCGATGGTGGCGGCGCGGGGATGCTCCTTCATCGCGTCGCGGAGCTTTTGCAGCGTCCTGAAAGCCTTTGAACTACCAATCATTTTGGAAGAGGAAACGGATAGGAACGGCAGGATGGATATCCCGAAAAAGGCGATTTACCGGCTATCCATTTATCACCGTTGCCTGCAGAAGCTCAGCGCAAACGGACAGGAAACCGTTAGCTCAGAGACCCTCGCGAAAGCTGCCGGCGTAAAGCCCGCGCAGTTGCGTAAAGATCTCGGATACTTCGGCCAGTTCGGCACACGGGGGCTGGGCTATCCGGTGGATGGCTTGATCTCGACGATCCGCGAGGCATTGGGTCGCGAGCACTTGCAGCCTGTCATCCTTGTCGGGGCGGGAAATCTCGGCTCGGCGCTTTTGCGTTACCAAGGCTTTCAAAAAGAAGGCTTTGAGGTCGTCGCCGCCTTCGATGCGAGGCCGGATGAGGCGCGGGCGCGTGAGTTGAAAATCCCCGTTCATCATTCATCGGAACTGGAGGCATTCGTCGCCGCGAACGGTGTCAAGCTGGCCATCCTTTGTGTCCCGGTCGGCTCCGCACAGGAGGCGGTGAACCGTCTCGTCGCCTGCGGTATCCAGGGCATCCTGAACTTTTCGCCCATCATGCTGGAGGTGCCTGTCGAGGTCACCGTGAACAATGTGGATCTCGCTCTGGAACTGGAGCACCTAGGTTATTTCATCCGATGAGCGTGGTAGTGAAATTTTACCCAAGAAAATCCCGCTCCACCGCGTTTCATCCGGCAGCGGTGATCCCAACCCTCATAGCCCGATGAAACCAAGCGAATTCGAAGAGTTCATCGAACGTGCGGTGGAGGAACACGAATCTGCCCTGATCGGTTATGCTAAGACTTTCGTACATGATCTCGACCGCGCGCGCGACGTTGTGCAGGACACTTTCATCCGCCTGTGCAAACAGGATCCGGACAAGCTCGGCGAGCACCTGCGGAGCTGGCTGTTCACGGTTTGCCGGAACCGTTGCCTCGATGTGCTGCGGAAAGACCGGCGTATCGAACCGATCAACGAGGATCGTTGGGAGAAGTTTTCAGGCAACGAGACCCCGCCGGATCAACAGGCGGAGGACGACGAGCGGATCGCGGATGTCATGCGTTTCATGGATCGGCTTCCGAAAAACCAAAGAGAGGTCATCCTCCTCAAATTTCAACAAGGCATGAGCTACGGCGAGATACAAAACGTAACCGGACTGACCCAGGGAAACATCGGTTTTCTGATCCACACCGGACTGAAACGGCTGCGGGAATGGATGCCGATGGCCACCCAAGACTGACATGAAACCGCACCTGAAAGACACAAAGCTAACGGACTACGCGCTCGGCGAACTCCCGCCAGAGGAGTCTGTTGCGGTCGAACGCGCGATCGCTACCGATCCCGTGCTACGCGCCGCGTTTGTGGAAACCGAGAAAATGTATCAGGGACTTAGCGATTCGTTAAGCGAGAAAAAGGAGCGGTTGCAACCACGGCAACGGGATGCAATCCGCCGCGCCGCGCATGAAGCCGCTCGGCAGGGCAAAGTAGAGAAACTGAGCTCGCACCGTCAGGCGCGGCGAACGTGGAGCGCGCCTCTAGTCGCCGCCGCTGTGATCATCGGGGGCATTTTCCTCATCACACTGTTTCCAAAACCTGCTGGCAAGAACGGCACGAAGCCAGTTACTGCGAACTCAGATCCCATCAAGGGAGGTGGCCTGGATGGGCAAACGGAACCAGGCAATATCATCCGCTTGCCGCTAAAAGCCTCCGGCAAAAGTCTCTCCGAAATCATGGATGCGGTCCGCGGAGAGAAACGGATGCCTACAAAGGGCGAAGTCCGCATTCCCGAGATGCTCAATGCCTTTCCCCTGAAGACGAACGGCTCCGTTGCGCTGTGGCATGGCTGCAAACTTGGCGTGGAGATCCTACCTTCTCCGTGGAAACCCTCCGCCAGCCTCGTCTTCGTGGAAATCCAAGGCGCGAAGGACGGCGCACGCGGGCTTTCCGTGGAATATCATGCGCAGGAGGGAGTGGTGATCGACCACCGCTTGATCGGATACGCATCGAGAAAATCCGATTCAGAGCTCAATCCGCCATCCGAGGTGGAGGCAAACTCACGAATGCTGCTCGTCATCGAGGTCGAGTCGCGCGATCTCCGACTCGGCTCGTTGCATGGGTCGGTCGGTGGGAGAGAAGCATCGCCCCTGCCGCTTGTTCGCGAACCCGAACGTGAGCCCTCCGACGATGCTCGTTTCGCCGCGCTCGTCTGCGCGTTCGGGCTCTGGCTGCGCGGAGAAGGCGGCGGCATGATCGATGAGGAAGTCATGCTCGCCCTCGCCAGGGAAGTCGCCTCCGGCAGCATGGTCGCCGACCGTTATGATTTCCTCAACCTCATCGACGAGGCAACGAAGCTTACCGCAAAGTAAAAGCCTTTCAGGGAATGGGTTTCACCTCGATCTTGTCTTTCGTGAAAAGGACGGAGACCTGGTAGGCCTCTCCCAACCGCGAGGCGCCTAGCATAACCGTTCCGCCCTGATCGATCCTCCACAAGTGGCTGGCAAGCATTTGCTCGTTGGTTAGATCGGACGCGGCCGGCATCTTGGTGGTTTGCAAAGGTTTGCCGTAGATGGGCACGATGAGTTCCGTCAGCGCCTGCCAGCAGGGTTTGAGTATGGTTTCGTATTCGCCTTCCAGCTTATCTTCGGTCCGCAGGGAGATTTCCTTGAGCAGATCCGCCTCATCCCAATCGAAAAATAGGTAGCAATGCAATCCACCGATTGGTTGAACGGTGCGGTAAATACCGTTGATCCCCGTCCGCCCGAAGAAAGTGCTATCTAGGTTCGCCTCGACCATTTTGCTCGCCTTGAGCTTCGAGGTGACGGTCTCACGGTTGTCGCCGAATTTTAGCGTGTCGAAAATTGCCGCCTCGTCCGGCACCTCCGCCGCTTTGGCTTCGGCTTCCGTAGGATGATTTTTTTTCAGCCAGCTTTGGTCGTCGGCATGGAGCTTTTCCAAGCCCATGCTCAATTCCTTGCCGCCGACGGGGCGGAGCGTCACGGTATCTCTGTCGCGGCGTATGTATTCGGCCTTGAAAGTCTTGCTGCCTTCCGGGTTCGTCCACGTCCGGATTTCACCTGCCATGAGAGGCATAAGCAGGGTGAGCAGGAGTATGAAAATGCGAGTCATGTGCAAAGAAGTTTGTTTAGCTGGTGCGTTGCGTTTTTATTGATGAATTATCAATCGAGCAAATCTTTTTGCCGAACGCTATTTCCGGACAAATAATGGTCGCTCACGTTCGGCACCCTGCCAGACGCCATCTCGCCAATTCAACTCTTCTTCCGCCACCCATGCCCCGCCAACTAACATCTAGCCCGGACATTGGACATTGGACACCGGACAGGGGACAGGGGACAGGGGACAGGGGACAGGGGACTGTCCGTAATTCGACTGTGAAGAGATCGTTTGGATAGGTCTGGATCTTACCAAACCACCAGAGTGAGATGATGCGCATCGCTACAACTGGCCCAGCGCTTGAGGCAGCCGCTGGGCGAGGGTGGCAAGGAGTTCGGCACCGGGAGCCGCGGAGCGCAGATCAAGCAGAGGGAGAAGGCCGGCAGCAGCGAGTTCCTGACCTTGACCTGTCAGGATTTCGCGTAAGCGGTATGAGAGGATGGCCGGGTGCTTGGCGTGATCTGCTGGTTGAATGAACGTATCGAGGACGCCTTGCACGATGCTCCAGAGCGGCGGCCACGGCATCCAGCGCGGCAAGGGTTTTCCGCCGGTCAGGAAGGCCCAGTCTTCCGGCGCGAGGTGGTAGCGGCGCGAGGTGCCTCGGCCGGTGCTGCCTGCCGGGCGCGGCGGCGTCTCCTGGCTAAGGACGTGGCCGGACAGCGCCATCTCCTGGAGCAGTAACTGCATGGTGCGGGAACGGTAGCCAGTGAGACGGGCAAGTTCGGCCGCGTGGACCGCCGGACCGGTGGCCAGGCAAAGGATCACTTCAGCACGGGCTCCGACACCAATCAGGGCGCGCAGTGTCAGAAGAAGGTTGGGTGGGAGCGTCGGATTCGGAGCCCGACTCATGCCTCGGAGATTCACCTGCTCGCGAAGAAGACCGTGGCGAAGAAACCCCGGGTCTGGTTTTTTTGCTGCCGGGCCGTCGAACAAGGGCTGTGGAGATGCTGCGCCGGGCTTGCCCTTGGCAATGGCTCTCCATTTCGATTGCCGCCCCTCCGTAACGAGCCAGTCCGCCATCGCGGCGAGAACGGCGGAATCGCCGAGTCCGCTGTCCACATGCAGTGTTTTCAGGCGTTGTATATGGATGAGCGAGCCGTGTTT
>CAMCXJ010000130.1 GCA_945883455.1 Prosthecobacter debontii | reverse complement strand
GTGATGTATTTCGTGATGACCGACCGCTTCATGGACGGCGATCCGGCCAACAACTCTCCGCCCGGTTGCGATCCAGCGCTTTACGACCCCCACCAGAAAGACATTTCCCGCTTCATGGGCGGCGATCTGCGCGGCCTCGAGCAAGCCGTTGCGGCCGGGTATTTCAACGATCTCGGCGTAACGACGCTTTGGCTCACACCTGTTGTGAAAAACGTCTGGCGCTCCGGTTTTGACAGCGGCGGATGGAAAACCAGTTATCACGGTTACTGGGCGCAGGATTGGCTCGATATCGACCCCCACTTGACAAGCGCCACATCGCTGGTCGGCAAACCCTACTCCGACGACGCGGAAGGGCGCATGCAGCACTACCGGGATTTCGTGCGGCTCGCCCAATCCAAGGGCATCAAGGTGATTCAGGATGTGGTAATCAACCATGCCGGCCCGGTGTTCTACTACGATGCGAACAGCGACGGTGCTTTCGACGTGACTAAAAGGGAGGAGTGGCTGCAGCCGTTTCGCTGGGAAGGCTACCATAGCAACGCGAAATGGGCGGACGTGCCGAAGTGGAACGCTATTAGAACACAGCCCGACGGCCCACGAGAACTGCTGGGTGCGAAGATCAACACCCGCGGGATCCTCTCCCGCCTTGAAACCTACGGTCGCAAGGGCTTCTCCAACGACAGCCTCGGAAAATCGGACGGCGAGGAAGTCCTTTGCGATTTCTTCTCGCTTCGCGATTTTTGGACGGCGCCCGATAGCGAGCATTTTGATGAACTGGTCGATGAATTCGTAGAGATTCAGGCGTTCTATTTGGAAACGGTGGGAGTGGATGGACTACGCATCGATACGGTCAAGCACGTGCATCACGAATTCTGGGACGCCTTCACGACCCGCCTGCGCGCGCGCCTTGGCCCAGCGGCGAAGGACAAGCTCATTTTCGGCGAGATCTACGACGGCAACCCGGCGGTCCTGGGGCGTTACACATGGCGCTCGGATTGGCTCGCGAGCAATGAACCCTTGCTCGACGGCGTATTGGACTTCGACACCTGCTTCACAGCACGCACTTACCTGCGCCAAGCAGGAAAACATTTTGGAAGCGCAGCGACTCTTGAGAAATCCCTAGCTACTCGCACCGCCATTAACCCAGCGGACGGACGCCCTTTCTACAACCCGAACCCAGGACCGGATGGACTCAATTCACGACAGAAGATGATCACTTTCATCGAGAACCACGACGGGATCAATCGCTTCCGTGTGGATGGTATCACGGAGCGCCGCAACCGCCTCGCACAAGGCCTCATGATGACCCTTCCTGGCATTCCCTGCTTGTATTACGGCACCGAATTCGCATTAGCCGATCAGACCGGAAAAATCGGCGAGGACAGCGAAACCGGGCGCTTGATGTTTTTCCCTCGCCGCAACGCATCTACCATCGCGGAGGTGAAAAAATCGGCCTCTTTCACGGAGATTCGGGCACTCGCCGATTTACGGGAGCGCCTACCGGTTTTACGCAGTGGCGACGTGATTCCGCTCTGGGTGGATAGCGCGTCGATTACAGAGGACGACGGATTGTTCGCTTTCGCGCGAGCTGGAGAGGATGGCGAAAACTTCGCCGTGGTCGTCATCAACTCGTCGGATGAGGCGCGAGCCACAGGAGCCATGGAGCTTCCCGCTTCACTGAAGTCGGCAGGCAAAGTTCTTCAAACCGCGCTAGTGATCGGGATGGGTAATACCGTGCCAAGTCCATCCATTTCGGCCGCCGGTTTGTTGCGCCTGCAGGCACCGCCAGCTAGCCTTGTGGTTTACGAGGCGATCCGCGCTAAGTGAGAGAGATCACTCCAGGCCTACCCTAATATCGAGCGCCTTCGCCGAGAGTGCTTCACCCGACAAGGTCCCCATGCGGATTTCGTCGAATTCGCTACCCGGCGGAATTTTTCCTGAACAGATGACAGAGCCAAGGGGCAATCCTCCCTCGTGCAGGCTCACATCACCGGTGAAAGGATCGTAGCGAAGAGTCACAGTCTGTGGGACAACAGCCGAGGTCGCGTCGCCCAGTTGTAAAACTTCGCTACCCTTACTGAAAAAGCTCATGAACGGCCAGCTATCCCCGGAGGACACATCCCCAGAAGGTCTCCCAAGATCCAACGTAGTGAGCAGCACCGAGCTATCGGCTCGTGGGAGCCGGAGGAGACGGTTGTGACCAACGAACTCAGCATCCACGGGGATGGGGTTGACGGAACGGAAACGACCCAACACCTTCGCAAAACGCCTGTCATCGACCGGGAAACGACCCATCGCGCCCTGCGGCGGTATCTGCGCCGCATCGCCCGCAGCAAGGATAATCTCCTCATTACTGGTTTTCGAAACGATCCGCATTTCCCCATCGGATACGAGGATTTCCTCCGCGCCTTGGGCTGGCACTTCAATTCCGAACTCTGCCCCAAAGTCGGTCGTTTTCATGTGCGGCGTCTCCAGCGCCAACCCATCACCGCTTCCCCCCACCGTGAAGTAACCGCGCCCTGTTTTCATAAAAACGGCCTTCCCAGAAAGGAATGTCAACTCGGCTGGACCTTCGATAAGCGCCGTGACGGTGGGACTCAGCGAAACACCTGCGCGCCCACACGCCAAATGCAACACGCTGCCGCCCCCTACCCCGGTGGCACCGCCGATCGAACGCGAGGAACCTTCGATCTCCCATACGGCATCCACAGAAAACGTAAGCAATGCGACATCATCCGGAGCACCCGTGCCCATCTGTGGACGCGTGAACCAAACCGCCGCTAACAAGGCCAGCACCGCCGCTACAGCAAGTGCGTGGCGGAGGCCGTAAACCCTACGCTCCCGCCCCAGCAAGTGCAGCCCAGCCGCGCTCCTACCCTCAAATTCTTCGCATAGGGTATGATGCAACAGAGCATAGTCCCCATAGAGCGCCAGGAGTTCGGGCTCCTCCCGCAGGCGCTGCTGAAACGCATCAAACGCCTCGCGCGTGATATCTCCGTCGAGCACTTGCTGAATGAGGTGGTGATCGTTTCGGTTCATGGCGTATGGGCAGCAGAGGCTTTTAGTTCACGCTCGATGCATTGGCGCAGCGCAGCACGGAGATTGTAAAGGATCGCCTTGAGAGTGCCCGCGCTGCGTTTCGTGCGATCCGCAAATTCCTGCAACGGAGCATCGGTGGCATAGCGGTGAAACAGCAACTCGCGATCCTTGGGTCGGAGGCGCGATAGGCATTTACGCAAGGCAATGTGGCGCTCCTCCAGCCCGTCAGAATCCATCTCAGAGCCGGTAGCCATGCGTTCAAGTAGGTCATCATCAAACACCAGCCACCCCTGCGAGGCCAATTTCCGACGCTGATTGAACATATGATAGCGAATCGTCTGGAAAGCCCATGCCTTGAAATTCGTTCCCAACTCGAAGCTATCCCGGCGTTGCCACAGCGTGATGTTCACATCTTGGAGAAGGTCGCGCGCGCCCGATGAGCCCGGCACCCGCGAGCGAATGTAAGCCAGCATCGCCGTCTGGTGATTCGTCAATTCGCGGACAAATTCCTCCGTATCGGGATCACTCTGCGGGTTCGGCGTCATGTTGAATTTACAATTCCAGATGTTCCCCCAGCCGCAAGCGGTTTAGAGAAACGCGTCGATTCACCCCAACCGTAAAGTAGACTTCCGACATTACTATCGTAACGTATCTAATATGAATCTCAATCAAATAAGCTGCTCCACTGCCCGAGGATTTACCTTGATCGAGCTCTTGGTTGTGATCGCCATCATCGCGACTCTCAGCGTCTTGGTCACCATGGGAGCCAACGGTTTCATCGAAAAAGGACGGAAGGTGCAAGCTCTAGCACAATTCCGCGATTTTCAAGTCGGTCTCACCCTGTTTGAAAGCGATTACAAGAGACCGCCAATCCCACGCAGCAAGCGAGAGACCGGCTGGGATACGATCTACGGTGATCCCGGCGGCAACTACACGAACCAGTTCCTCGTTTCCGCGCTGGCGGGCGACGACAAAGACTACCCCTACGTGGGTGAGAATTTCTCCACGGCCGAGGTAAATCCACTTGGTGAATCCTACATCACTTTCCCCTACGCTCCCAACAACAAGCTGGGTGTCGGCAAGGACGGCAAGCTCTACGACCCATGGGGGCGTGAAATCATGGTGGCGATCAACGGTTTCAAATCCAACAACGACGCAGATGAACTGGTGGATTTCAATGACGGAAGAAACGACGAGCGCCTACACACTTGGGGACTCGCCGAATACACCGAAAAGAAACCCCGCAACCAATCCTTCGTGTTCTGGTCTTACGGGAAGGACGGTAAAAAAGGCAAGGGTGCACCGAATGCATCCAACGTCGTTCCCCTCGCCGGATCAGATGACGTGGTCTCTTGGTAACCCGCTAACTGTCGGCATGGCCGCCGCATCTCCCCAGAATCATCTTCTCCAAGCCCAGCTCGGAGACTCTTGAAAACCCATGAAACCCATTTCGCTTCGCGTATCCATTGCCTTCTTCCTGCTTGCCCGCATGGCATCCGGTGAGGCAATGCTGCAGTATTTCAATACTTCGTGGGCGGAGATTTCTCGTAAAATGCCGGAACTTGCCGAAGCCGGTTACCAATCTATCTGGGTGCCGCCGCCAACGAAGGGCAGTGGCGGCTTGTCCGTCGGATATGACCTCTGGGATCCCTTCGACCTCGGCGGCAAGGATCAGCGCGGGGGCGTCCGCACCCGCTACGGCACCGAAGCAGAATTACTGCAACTCGTCGCCACAGCACACCGTTTCGGCATCCGCATCTATTTCGACAACATCATGAATCACCGGGCCTTCGACGTCCCGGGATATAACGAGAGCACCCCCATCGATATCTATCCCGGAATGGCTCCGGAGGATTTCCACCTGCGGGTCACCGAGGATGGCTTCTACCGGAAATGGGACAACACGCGCGACTGGAACTCGGCCTGGCAGGTGCAGAACCTCGGTCTGGCCGACCTGATCGACATCGCCCACGAGTCCCCTAACACCAACTTCGGACGCAACGAAGGGGATGACCATCCAAAGTATTCCTTCATCCGCCACCCTAACAACCCAGAGTATTATTGCTTCGACCAGAACGGAAGCTACGTGGGTTTCGGAAACGTGACCGCCGCCGATATCACCGCGAACCCCTCCCAATACGTGGAGGACGTCAACTCCTCACTGATACGCAGCGCCCGCTGGCTGATGGACCGCACCAAAGCGGACGGCCTACGGCTTGATGCGGTGAAACACGTGCCCGACTATTTTTTCGGCCAGCAAAGCGGTGCCAACAAGGATTCGAGCGATGCGGGCTATCTAGGCGGGATTCAGCGGCAGTTTAACATCACGCGCGGATTTTCGGACGCGAACCACCGGGATTCGGTTTTTGAGGACAAGGTCGGTCGCGATGATGCGATGGTTTTCGGGGAACACCTCGGATCGCCACCTGGATATTCGGGATATTGGGACGCCGGGATGCGGCTCGTGGACAATGACCTACGGTCGAAGCTCAACAACATCCTCGGCAACCCCTCAGGAACCTTAGCCGGGCTGGACAGCTCCGGGAGCGGCGGTTTTTCGGCCGGGCTCGGTGTGATGCACGCCAACAGCCACGACAGCGACTACTCCGCCATGCGCCAGCTTCAGCACGCAATTTACTACACCCGCGAAGGACTGGGGCTCATCTATACGGATGGCTACTATCAGGCCGAAACACTGGGTGAATCCGGCGGTGCGTTCCCCCGCCACGCGAACACCGCGTTCCTCGGACAGTTTGGTGACCCGCAAA
>CAMCXJ010000129.1 GCA_945883455.1 Prosthecobacter debontii | reverse complement strand
CCCGCGTAGCTGAAGCCGAGGATGTCCTGATCCGCGAAACCGACGAAGGTGCCACCCCCATCCCGCTGGCGGATTGGCTGACGGCTCTCTCGCAAACCACGCCGGAACAGGTTGCCGAAGCGGTCGCCGAACTGAATCGCCATTACGAGCAAAGCCAGCGCGCGTTCACGATCCTCGAACGTCCGACGGGCTGGAAAGTTTACACGCGCTCCAATTTCGGGGATTTCGTGCGCCATCTTTTCCCTGGCAGGAAACCCGAGCGCCTGTCCGGCCCGGCGATGGAAACGCTGGCCATCGTCGCCTACCGCCAGCCGATCACCAAGGCCGCCATCGAGGCGGTGCGCGGCGTCTCCTGCGACGGCATGATCCAGAAACTCCTTGACCGCGACCTCGTCCGCATCGGCGGCCGGGCCGACCTGCCGGGCCGCCCGCTGCTTTACCAGACCACCGACCTATTTTTCGAACACTTCGGCATCAACAGCATCGACGACTTACCCAACGCCTCTGAATTGCGCCGTGTAAAACTCCCCGAACCCAAGGAGGAAACTGCGCCGGCCGAGGAAACCGAGAAGCAGCTCGCCCTCGCAGCCATCGGCACACCCGCCGCTGCCGGCGGTGCAGAATCCGACACCCCTGAACCATCATGAGTCTCGAAGAAATTCGCCAACAGATCGACCTGGTCGACAAGGACTTGCTCGACCTCCTCTCGCAGCGCGCGGATCTCGTGCATGAAGTCGGTGTGATCAAGAAGCGCGAGGGCCTACAGATCTACGCCCCCGAGCGAGAGCAGGCATTGCTCGACCGTCTTCTGACGCTGAACCAGAGCCGGCTTCCGGAAAAATCGATACGCGCCATTTACCGCGAGATCATGTCCGCCGCGCTCGCCCTAGAGGATGACTTGAAAATCGCCTACCTAGGTCCAGAGGGCACATGGACGCACCAGGCTGCGATCAAAAAATTCGGCCATTCTGTCGCCTACTCGCCACAGCCGAATTTCTCCGACGTCTTTGATCAGGTCGCAAGGCGGCAGGCGGATTACGGGGTCGTACCCATTGAGAATTCCACCGAAGGTGCCGTATCCCACACGCTCGATCTCTTCGTTGATTCCTCTCTCCACATTTGCGCCCAGATTTTGCTGCGGATAGAAAACTGCCTGATGTCTGCGATACCACGGGAGGAAATCAAAACGCTCTACTCCCATCCCCAGGTTTTCGGGCAGTGCCGGAGCTGGATATTGAAAAATTTTCCCGAAGCGGATCTCGTCGAAGTCTCCTCCACCACCAAGGCCGCAGCGCTCGCCATGGAAAAATCCCACGAAGGCGCGGCCGCCTTGGGCGGTGCTCTCGCCGCGGAGCTGCACGGTCTCGATCTCCTCGAAACCTCCATCCAGGATCGCGCGACGAACACTACCCGCTTCCTAGTGATCGGAGAGAAAACATGCCCGCCCACCGGAAACGACCGCACCTCCATTCTATTCGCGATCAACGACCGCCCCGGTTCGCTAGTTAACGCCCTACAAGCATTCGACCGGCTTAGCATCAATCTCTCCAAGATCGAGTCACGCCCATCCAAGCGCAAAGACTGGGAATACATCTTCCATGTCGATCTCTCGGGTCATGCCGAAACGGAGAGTGTGACCCGCGCGCTAGCCGATCTCGCGAAGCACTGCTCCATGGTGAAAATTCTCGGTTCCTATCCGGACTCGGGTGAGTGAGGGGAGCCGTGTTTCTAGTCGGCTTCATTGCGCTCACCATCGCCGAGCCTTATCTTGGGCGGAAAAAGTAGAGGAACGAATCAATTTCCCGTTTCCCACTCAACAAGGATTCTGCCGATACCTTGCTGTCTGTATTTACGGCACGTTGCACGGGATAGCCCCTCACTTCCTCACCGGGAAATACCACTTTTCGCTGCGCTCGAAGAATTCCTGATACTGCGGGAACTGCTCGACCATGATCTTCTCCTCGTGCGGGCCGCGGACGGCCATCTGGAGCTGGGCGGCTCCGATGAAAACGATGATCAGCACAACTGTGCGGAAGGGCTTGAGCGGCGCGGCCTCGACTTTGTGGTTGCCCATGTAATCCCAGATCGGTTTACCAAGGCGTCGGGTGGTGAACCAGCTCATCGTCTGGCAAAGGATGGCGAGCAGGCCCCAGCCGAAACCGATGCCGGTGATCATGACTCGAAGTGCGCGCCAGACCGACTCTTTCAGCGCGAGCGCCGAGCCGTCCTCGTTGGAAACTTTCAGCCCCATCAGCCATTTCCCCGGGGTCGTCCCGAAGCGGTGGATGAGCCATGCCTCGACGGCGAACCACGGCAGGAACATGGGAATCAGAACCCAAAGGTTTGCGATCGCTGAGCCGATGTCACGACCGCCGAGATACATTCCAAGCCACCAGAGCGCGGAATAGAGGGTGAGATCCGTCCACCGCGCCCAGAACCTCCGGGCGAGATGGGCTTTCGGTTTAGCGCCCGCCGTCGCCTCCGCGTAGGCCTTGGGCAGCGGCGGCGGAACGGAGGTGGGAGCCTTTTGTTGCTGTTCAAGGCTATTGCGAAAGAGCTCCAGCTCGCCAACAGGCGTCCACTCCGGCAAGCCCTCGTGCCAGACGATTTCCTCGGAAGTGATCTCACCGTGCTCGATCCTACTACGGATCTCGTAGTCGGGATACGGGCCAGAACGTTTGCCGTTGATGATGAGCCAGATTTCCATGAGTCAAAGATTGCGTAGGGATTTCGCAGCGTCGCTGCGGGCGGCGAAAAACGCGGGGACAAGGGCGGCCAGCGAGCAGAGCACGAAGGCCATGAAACCGATTACCGCCTGTTCGACGGGATCGTTGTGCGCGGGTATTACCCCGAAGCCGGTGAGTTGTGAGGAAAAGGGATCGAAGCCGATCACGCGCATCCCTTCCTGGACGACGCCGCGGAACTGGATCACCACTCGCCCGAGAGCCACGCCGAGGAACGAGCCGAGCAGCCCCAGCAGCATTCCTTGATAGAGAAACACCCGCACGATCTGTCCCGGCGCTGCGCCGAGCGCTTTCATCACGCCGATCTCGCGCCGCTTCTGGATCGTGACCGTGAACATCACCGCCATCATCGAGAAAGCCGAGACGAGGACGATGAAAGACAGCGCGAAATACATCATCACTCTCTGCTGATTGATGAGGGAAAAGAACGCCTGATATTGGTCGCCCCATGTCTCTAGGTAACGATCCGGCCCGAGCGATTTCCTCGCCGCCGCCGCGATGCCCTCCGACTCATACGGATCATCGAGCCGCAGCGCGATGCCCTGCACCTGCGTGCCAAGCCCCGCCAGATCCTGCGCCAGTGGCAACGGCACAAACAGCTCCGGCGTCACCGCCATCTGCGAAGCGGAATAGATCCCCGCGACCACGGCTTCCTTCGGCAAAACGAGACTTTTAAGCCCTTTCAAGATCTCACCGTCCATCTTCTCTGTATCCGTTTCCAGCAAGGCGTTGTAGGGCTTGTCGATCTCCGCTTTCGCTTCCGATGTAAAACGTAAGACTTCGGGGCGCTCCGGTTCGTTTTCCTCACGCACTCGCCCCTCAAGAGCCAGCAGCAATGCCTCGATCAGATCGCGCTCCGGTTCGCGGATGTCATCCGTGTAGATCCGATGAAGCGCATCATATGCCTCGATCAGTTCCACCGCTTTCACCGTGAAATTCTCACCGTCCTTTTCCCAATCGCGCCCCAATGTTTTCGACGCAATCCCCCACTCCTCGGGAAATGCCTCGCGGGCGGCGGGTTTCTCGGTGGCCTTGTAGGCCTGCATCACGCTCTCGAAATTCCGCGTGGAGTAGAGGCGGATCGTGTCGCCCACCCGGAGATTGAACTGGGCAGCAACAAGGGAGGAAACCACCGCCCGGTCGTCGAGTCCCATGTCGGCGCTGGAGTCGGGAAAATTTTTCCGGTCGAGCATGTCGGCGACGCCCTTCACCTGCGCCGCGTCGGTGGTATCGATGCCCCGGAAGGAAACTGGCCGCTGCCAAGTGCCTACGTCGAGGATCACGTTGTCCGCCACGTAGGCCGTCGCGGCGGCAACACCGGGAAGTTTCGCCGTCTCAGCAGCGAGATCCTGCCACGGCGGCGCATTTTCCATCTCCTCAGGCAGAGCCAGCGCCGGTGTCCTGACGAGGATGTGCGGCGTGAAACCTAAAAGCCGCCCTTTCACATCCCGCTCCAGACCCGCGAAAACCGCCATCACCACCACCAGCACTAGAACACCTAACAGCACCCCGACCAGTGAGATCAGGGTGAACGAAGAAAGCACGGCGCGGCGCGGATTGAGATACCGCCTCGCCAGCATGAAACTGAAGGATCGCTTTTTGATAGGCCGCAACCAACCCCATACCGGGCAGGGAATCAACCAAGTTCTCAGCACATCGTGGCTGGGACTTGAAGTCCCAGTCCGTCGCGGGGACTTGCAGTCCCCAAGTTTCAAAACTCCCGGAGCAGCATCCGCCCGGCGATTTCCCTCAGCCGCACGGCATTCTCACCAAAAACCTCCAAGGCCTCCAGCGCCTCCGCCGTGAGCCGCGCGGCCTCTTTCCGCGATTCCTCCAGCCCCATCACGGCGGGATAGGTCGCTTTCGCCACTGCCGCGTCCTTGCCCGCCGTTTTCCCGAGGTTTTCCGTGGTTTGCGTGACGTCGAGGATGTCGTCGATCACCTGAAACGCCAGCCCGAGCGCGTGGCCGAATTTTGTCAGCGCCGCCACCTGCTCCGAATCCGCGCCCGCGGACATCGCGCCGAGGCGGATGGAAGCGGTGAGTAGCGCGGCGGTCTTCGCCTCGTGGATGCGGATCAGCTCCGCGAGCGAAAGGGATTTCCCCTCCCCCTCCAGATCCAGCACCTGACCGCCGATCAGCTTGCGACTACCTCCCGCCGAGGCCAGCCCCGCGATCATTTCCACGGACTTCGAGTGCGCCAAAACCGCGAAAGCCTCGGTGAGCAACGCATCCCCGCAAAGCACCGCCATGCCCTCGCCGTAAACCTTGTGGCAGGTAGGGCGCCCGCGGCGGAGGTCGTCATCATCCATGCAGGGCAGGTCGTCGTGGACGAGCGAGTAGGTATGCATCAGTTCCACGGCACAAGCCGCCGCCATCGCATCCTCACGCCTTCCGCCACAAGCCTCCGCCGCAGAAATGCAAAGCACAGGCCGCAGCCGTTTCCCCCCGGCGAACACACAATACCGCATCGCCGCGTGGATCGTGCCGGGTTGTTCGTTTCCCGACGGCAGGTAACGATCCAACGCTGCGTCCGTTTCGGCGGCGGCCTGTTTCAGATATCCATCCAGATCCATCCCTTGAAAATCCAATGCCCAAGTGCCCTTGGAAAGCATTTTCCGTGGCGGCGGATTTTATCCGCCGCCACGAGATCAGATCATCCCGATGCCCTTGTATTCGCCGCCGAGGATTTTCCCGATGTTCGGAGCCTTCAGCCAGCCGCCTAACAGATCTGCGTAAACGCTGCGGAAATCGACGGTGTGGTTGAGGTCGCCTTGCGAAAGTTCGGTGAGGCTAGGGTATTTCCCGTAGAGCCCGCCTTTCACGCCACCGCCAGCGACGAACATGCACGACGCTTTCCCATGATCGGTGCCCGCACTGGCGTTTTCGGAAACGCGGCGTCCGAACTCCGAGAAGGTCATCAACGTCACGCGCTTGTCGTTGCCCTGTTGCTTGAGATCCGCGAAAAACGATTTTAGCGCCGAGTCGAGCTGGCCGAGCAAGCGGTCGTGTGAATTGACCTGACCGTTGTGGGTATCGAAACCACCGTGGCTCAGATAATAGACACGC
>CAMCXJ010000128.1 GCA_945883455.1 Prosthecobacter debontii | reverse complement strand
AGCTGTGACTAGGGTGGAGCTCTACCTCGATGGGAGGCTTTTCGGGACTAGCACGACCGCCACGACAAGTTTCAGCTGGAATATCGGAAGGGTAGCAGCTGGGGCGCATACGCTGCAGGTCTACGCTTTCGATGCAGCAGGCAACATCGGCGCGTCGAACCCAGTTACAGTTTACAAGTAACTTGAACCGCCGGCTGGCATGTAGGTGCCAGCCACATCGGTGGCACTCAATTGCCAGAGGCTTTGATGGGTTGGAGTCATTTTCTTGGTTGATAAAGAAATGTCTCGGAGCCGAGGTCTACGCCATGATTGCTGATCGTAATCCATTTCACGAATTGATCAACGATGCGGCGGGCTAGGGACAGCCGTAGTTCGCTTCTACTCTTATTTCCCAATGCAGAAACTGGAAAAAATCACGCCCAGCAGATCCTCGGTATCGACCTTGCCGGGGATTTCGCCGAGCGCGTCGAGGGCCTCACGGAGGTCGATGGCAGCGAGTTCGGGATCGGAATATTCCGCAGTCAAGAGATCAAGGGCAGCGCTGAGGTTCGTGTGGGCGAGACCGAGCGAAGCTTGGTGACGGGCATTAATAGCTATGGCATGCTCGCCGAAATCTGCCTCAGCGAAATGGAGAGCGGTGCGGATTTTTTCCGAAAGCGTATCGAAGCCCTCGCCGCTCGCGCAGGAAATCCGCGTGGCCTCGCTGCCCTTCCATGTAGAATGCTCGCCGAGATCGGATTTGTTGAGGACTAGAAGATGGGTAGCGTGGTTCGAGGGATAGACGGCGCGCTCCGGGCGTGGCCGCGAGGCGTCGGCGATTTCCAAAAGCAGATCCGCGCCCTCGATCTGGCGGACGGTGCGCTGGATGCCCTGCGCCTCGATGGTGTCGTCGGATTCGCGCACGCCCGCTGTATCGACAAGGCGCAGCGGGATGCCGCCTAGGTTGATGACTTCCTCGATGGTGTCGCGGGTGGTGCCGGGGATGTCGGAAACGATGGCGCGGTCGAAGCCGAGCAGGCGGTTGAGCAGGGAGGATTTTCCGACGTTCGGCTCGCCGAAAATGACCGTGCGCACGCCCTCGCGGAGGACGCGGCCTTGGTCGGCGGTGGCGAGCAGGGAATCGATGGTTTCCAGGATTCCGCCGATGCGGAGGCGGAGCTGGGCGGTGGTTTGTGGGTCGATGTCCTCGTCGGGGAAGTCGATCCACGCCTCCAGGTGCGCGAGGATGTCTAACAGATCGTCGCGGGCGGCGGTGGTGCGTTTTCCGAGTGTCCCCTCAAGCTGCGAGTGCGCGGCGCGGATCGCGAGCCGGGTCTGTGCGGAAATGAGATCCATGATGCCCTCCGCCTGGGTGAGATCGAGTTTGCCGTTGAGAAAGGCGCGCTGCGAGAACTCGCCGGGCGCGGCATGGACGGCCCCGCATTCGAGGAAACGGGCCAGTGTTTCCCGTGTCACGAGGATGCCGCCGTGACCCGCGAACTCCACGGTATCCTCGCCGGTGAAGGAGTTCGGGCACAGGAAAACAGTGAGCAGGCCGTCGTCGATCACCGAGCCTGCGGCGTCGCGTATCTTGCAGCGGCGAGCCACGCGGGGCATCGTGGCAGAGGCGATGCCGCCACAGGCGAGATCCGCGATCTCGATGGCGCGAGGGCCGGAAACACGGATCAGCGAAATGGCACCTACGCCCGTGGGGGAGGCGATGGCGGCGATGGTGGAGCTATGCGCCGAGGCCATTTATGTAACGCGTTGGTGAAAACTAAAAGCGGCGGTAAATCAAATCACCACGCGATTAGTTTAAAGCTGCTCCAAGAGAGCTGTCAATGCGCGTGGAGACCTTGCGAAATGTGCTTCTTGCCTTGCACCGGCTCTTGGTGACCTCTAACTTGCGCGCCCCGCGACAGTCTTATGAAACCCGTTCACATCTACGACACCACCTTGCGCGACGGCACCCAGGGCGAGGGCTTTCAGCTTTCCGGCCTCGATAAGCTGCGGATTGCGAAGCGCCTCGACGAGTTCGGCGTGGACTACATCGAGGGCGGCTGGCCCGGATCGAACCCCAAGGACGTCGAGTTTTTCCAGGCCGCGAAATCCATCGCATTCAAGCACGCCAAGCTCGCCGCCTTTGGCTCCACGCGCCGTGCGAACACCCCGGTGGACGAGGATCCGCAGGTGAAACTTTTGCTGGAGGCGGAGACACCCGTGGTGACGATTTTCGGGAAAAGCTGGGAGATGCAGGTCACGGAAATTTTGCGCACCACTGTGGAGGAGAACCAGGCGATGATCCGCGAAACCGTCGCCCACCTTGCCCAGCACGGCCGCGAGGTGATCTATGATGCCGAGCACTTTTTTGATGGCTACAAGGACTCCCCGGAGCACGCGCTCGCCACGCTGAAAGCGGCCGCCGACGGGGGCGCGGCCTGCCTTGTCCTCTGCGACACGAACGGCGGCACCCTGCCTTCCGAGATCGCCATGATCTGCACCGCCGTGCGCGCCCATCTGCCCGGCTCCTCCATCGGCATCCACACCCACAACGATTGCGAACTCGGCGTCGCCAACGCGATCGCCGCCGTGGACGCGGGTGCGACCCATGTCCAAGGCACCATCAACGGCTATGGTGAGCGCACGGGAAATTGCAACCTCACCTCCGTGATCCCCATCCTCCAGCTGAAAATGGGGCTGAAGGTGGTGCCGCGCCTCGAAGGGCTGCGCGACCTGTCCTGGTTCGTGGATGATGTTTCCAACAACCCCCATTTCGCCCGCGCACCTTTCATCGGGCGCACGGCCTTCGCCCACAAAGGAGGCATGCATGTGAATGCCGTGCAGAAACTCGCCCGCAGCTACGAGCACATCACGCCCGCCAGCGTCGGCAACGAGCAGACCATCCTCGTTTCGGAGCTCAGCGGCCAATCGAACATCCTCCTCAAGGCCGAGCAGATGGGCATGCCCATCGAAAAAGGAGCACCCGAAGCCGCGCGAATCCTCGCCCGTATCAAGGAACTTGAGCACGAGGGTTATTCTTTCGAGGCAGCCGGCGGTTCGCTGGAGTTGCTGATCCGCCGCGAGCTGGGGAAATACACGAAACCTTTCGAGGCCAACGAATACCACACCAGCTTCCGCCAATACCGCGACGGCCACAAACCCGTCTGCGAGGCCACCGTGAAAGTCAGCGTCAACGAGACCACCGAACTCACCGTCGCGGAAGGCCTCGGCGTGGTCAACGCCCTTGACCTCGCCCTGCGGAAAGCCCTTCTGCCTTTCTACCCCGAGATCGGGGAAGTCTCGCTGGTCGATTACAAGGTTCGCATCCTCGACGGCCACGACGCTACCGCCGCCAAGACCCGCGTCCTCATTGTCTCAGCCCACGGCGGCGAGACCTGGGGCACCATCGGCGTATCGGAAAACATCATCGAGGCAAGCTGGCTCGCCCTCGTCGATGGCATCGACCTCTTCCTTCAGCGGAAAGGCTGAGGGCTTCCATGCCGGTAGGGCTGATCCGGCTCGGTCGGCACTGTTCAAAAACGGAAGAGCCGTAATCCCGGAGCGGTAGTGAAACCGCGGTGAGGAACTCGGCCAAAAATAAACGCGCATTTGAACGAGATTTCCGACGAAGTCCTTGGACTGCAGAGCCTGCTGCCGCTTTCCGCCATGCAGCCTGCTGCACGCGGGGCTAGCAGAGGTTTCATCGGGCTTTTCCCGTGCCAATGCCGCCAACTTCGCAGCAGGGCTGCATTGGGCAGAGCTACAGCAGGCTGAAGCAGTCCAGGGTGCTGCGCACATATCTTCGACAATAAAAAATTGGCGCAATCCCTTAGGCGGGCTGTTTGCCTCGGGATTTCACTCCCGTCAGAGTGAGCGGTGCACCAGATTTTTGAAGTGGGCCGACCGAGCCGGATCAGCCCTACCTGAAAAAATCACATGCCTTTCCCCATCGACAGCATGCCCGCCCGCCGGTAGCTGTCCGCATGCGCTTATTCATTGCCTGCTTTTTCCTCCCGCTCACCCTGAGCGCCGCCGAGCCATCGGGAAAAAAACCGAACATCCTTTTCATCGCCGTCGATGACCTCAACGACTGGGTCGGGCCGCTGGGCGGGCATCCGCAGGTGAAGACGCCGAATTTCGACCGCCTCGCGTCGATGGGGACGACATTCACCAACGCGCATTGCCAGAGCGTCCTCTGCAATCCCTCGCGCCTCAGCATCCTCACCGGACTGCGCCCGACGACGACCGGGATCTACGGCCTCTCGCCCTGGTTCCGCAACGTCCCGGAACTCAAGGATATCACCACGCTGCCGCAGCATTTCCGCAGGAACGGCTACCGCACCTACGTCGCCGGGAAGGTTTTCCACGGCAACTACGGATTCAAGGTTGGCAGAGACTGGGATGAGGTCGGTCCTCCGGCGGATGGCGCCCCTTTCCCCCCGAAGAAACTCGTCAACACCCCCAGCCCGATGAAACTCGTCGATTGGGGGTTTTTCCCGCACAAGGACGAGGACAAGGACGATTACAAGATCGCGAGCTGGTCGGCGGCGCGGCTGGCCGACATGCCGGATGACAAGCCCTTCTTCCTCGCCACCGGTTTTTTCCTGCCCCACGTGCCAAACTTCGCCACGCAAAAATGGATGGATCTCTACCCTGAGGAAACCCTGAAACTGCCCGAGGTCATGGCGAATGACCGCGCCGACACGCCGCGCTCCTCGTGGTGGCTGCACTGGCAACTGCCGGAGCCGCGGCTGGAGTTCCTGAAGGAGGAGAACGAGTGGAAAAACTTCGTCCGCTCCTACCTCGCATCGGTCTCCTTCATGGACGCCCAGCTAGGTCGCGTGCTCGATGCGCTGGAGAAATCCGGCCACGCCGAAAACACGGTCATCGTTCTGTGGTCGGATCATGGTTTCCATCTCGGCGAAAAGGAGATCACCGGGAAAAACACCCTCTGGGAACGCTCCACGCGCGTGCCCCTGATTTTCGCAGGGCCGGATTCGCTCAGTGGAACCAAGTGCGGGGAACCCGTCGAGTTGCTCGATGTTTTCCCCACCCTTTGTGATCTTGCCGGACTGCCGAAACCCGATGGCCTGGAGGGCCATTCGCTCGTGCCCCAGTTGAAGGACGCCTCGGCCGTCCGTGAATGGCCGGCCATCTCCAACCACAACCCCGGCAACAACGCCGTGCGCGACACCCGCTGGCGCTACATCCGCTACATGGACGGGGCCGAGGAGCTTTACGACATGGAGAAAGACCCCAACGAGTTCAGGAACCTCGCGGGCGATCCGGCCTTCGCGGCGGAGATTGTACGTTTGAAAAAATGGATACCAACAGAGGAAAAACCCCATGCCCCCGGCAGCGGCTCCCGCATCCTTGAATACCGCAACGGCAAACCTTTCTGGGAAGGAAAACCCATCCGCCCCGAGGATCCGATCCCCGGCTTTGGCAGAGGGGATTAGGATTTTACGCTTATCCATTTTCCGGGGTTGCGGGGTTGGTATCCCTGCTGCATTAAGGGGCACGCACATGGCCTCCACGTCCTCCTTCCTGCCCCGCCACATCGGTCCCACCGAATCCGACCAAAACGAGATGCTTGAAAAAGTGGGCCACGGCACGCTGGACGAGCTGATTTCCGAGGCAGTCCCTGGCGGTATCCGCATGGAAGGCGACATGGATCTGCCTGATGCGCTTTCGGAGAACGACGCGCTGGCATGGCTGCGGGCGTGGATGAGCCAGAACCGCGTGCTGAAAAGTTTCATCGGCCAGGGCTATCACGGCACTCTCACCCCCGGCGTGATCCAGCGGAACATCCTGGAAAATCCCGGCTGGTATACCGCCTA
>CAMCXJ010000127.1 GCA_945883455.1 Prosthecobacter debontii | reverse complement strand
GTTCACGGAGCCGGAGATTCGCCGCAGCTCGCTGGCGGGCGTGATCCTGCGGATGAAATCGCTGGGGCTGCCGGAGATTTCCGAGTTCCCTTTTCTCGATCCGCCAAACCCGAAAGCGGTGGCCGAGGGATACCGGACGCTGCGTGAGGTCGGCGCGCTGGACAAGGACAGGGAGCTGACGGAGATCGGCCATGAGTTGGCGCGGCTGCCGGTGGATCCGCGCATGGGGCGGATGCTAATCGAGGCGCATCATGAGAAATGCGTGGAGGAGGTGACGGTGATCGTCGCCGCGCTGGAGACCAGCGATCCGCGCGAACGCCCGGCGGAGAAAAAGCGCGAAGCGGATGCGGCGCATGCGAAATGGAACGACCCCGATAGTGATTTCATGGCGATCCTGAATCTGTGGCGCGACGTTTCCAACTACTACGATGGCCGTAGGTGGCGGTGGAACCAGCTGCGGAAATTCTGCGGCGCGAATTTCCTCAACGCGAAGCGGGTGACGGAGTGGGGGAATGTCGTTGAAGAACTGGCGGAAATCTCAAATTTCAAATTTCAAAATTCAAGCAAGAGTGAAGAGGCGGGCTATGATGCGGTGCACCGGTCGTTGTTGGCGGGGGCGCCGCGGCAGTTCGGGCTATGGGACAAGGAGAACAAGGCTTACCGGAGCGCGGCGGGCGGTTTTTTCGCGGTGTTTCCGGGTTCATGTTTGTTTTCGCTGGAGAAACGCAACGAGTGGGTGATGGGACTGGAAATGGTGGAGACGAGCCGGCTATGGGCGCGGCGGGTGGCGCGGATCGAGCCGGAGTGGGTGGAGATCGTGGCACCGCACCTTTGCCGGAGCCGTTATGGCGAGGCGTATTGGGACGAGAAACAGGGCGCGGTGTATGGCAAGGAGACGGTAATCTGCGGCGGGCTGCATGTGGTCGAAGGGCGGCGCGTGCATTACGGCCGGGTGGACAAGAAGGCGGCGCATGAGGTGTTTCTACGGGAGGGGCTTTTGGGCGGTGGCTTGCGGCGGAAGACGCGTTTCCTGGATCACATGGAGGCGATGCGGGAGGAGATCAAGGGCTTGGAGGACAAGCTCCGCAGGCCGGGGATGCTGTGGAGCGAGGATGCGGTGGTGAGGTTTTTCGGCAGCCGCATCCCGCTGGAGATCAGCACGGCGGCGGCGTTCCACAAGTGGCGCGAGGCGAACGAGGATTCGCTGATGCTTGGGATGGCGGATGTGGTCTGGGAGGAACTGCGAGGGCTGGAGTTTTTTCCCGACACCCTGCGCCACGAGGGCGAGGAGTATCCGGTCTATTACCATTGCGCGCCCGGCGAGCGCGACGATGGGGTGACGCTCGGCGTGCATGTGGATCAATTGCCGGTGTTGCCCGCGTGGCTGCCTGGGTGGGGGATCGATGGAAATCTGGAGGAGCGGGTGGAGTTGCTGCTGCGCGGCTTGCCCAAGGATTACCGGAAAGCCTGCCAACCCATCGGCGAGGTCGCGCGGGGCTTCGCGGAGTTGTGGATGGGTGCGCCGAAAGAGACGTCCATCGCGCGGGCGATTGTGGAGTATGTTTCGGAAAGGACGGGCGCGGTCATCCCGCCGGGCGAGTTTGACACCGGGAAATTTCCCGAGCATTTGATGACGAAAATCTGGGTGTGCGATGACGAGGGGGATGAGCTGGCGATGGGCATGGATGTGGCGGAGCTGAAACTACGGCTCGCCGATCGGATGAAGGCGCGCTTCGAGGCTGCGGCGACGGCGGATGTGGAGCGTCGTGGCATGAGCCGATGGGATGGCGAGAGCCTGCCGGAAGAGGTGATGACGGCAGGCGGCCCCACCTTCCCGGCCTTGGTGGATGAGGGGAAAACCGTGGGCGTGCGGGCTTTCACGATTCTGCAGGAAGCGCGCGAATCGCATCGCGCGGGCGGGGCGCGGCTGATGGTCTTGGCGGCGGAACGGGAGGTGCTTTTCCTGCGGAAAAAGTTCCCGATGGGGCTGCTCGCAAAGGTGGAGATGGGGAGAATGGGCATCGACATCGAGGATCTGATTCTTCTCACCGCCGAGGGCGTGGCGGGCGGAGATTTCCCGAGAAGCCCCGAGGCGTTCGCGAAGCTCAACGAAACCACGCGCGGACGCTGGCATGAGGCGGCGGTAAAAATCGGGGCGGCGCTGGATGGAATCGTGGAAACTGTTAGAGAGGTGCAAGACTGGATCGCGGCGCATGCGAAAGACCGCAACCACGGCGAGATCGCGACCGACCTTGAGGAGCAACTTGCATGGCTTTTCCGTGCGAAATGGGCATGGCGGGCGGGCTACGAGAGGCTCATCGATTACCCGAGGCGGCTGCGCGCGATCCGCTCGCGGCTGGGGCGGGTGAGGTCGCTGCCCTTGGTGAAGGATCTGGAGAAAATGGATCTCGTCCGCCATCACTGGGAGGGCTGGTTCACGGAATGGATGGCAGCGCCGGAGGATGCGCGGCTTTGGGAGGCGGGCTGGCTTTTGGAGGAGTGGCGGGTGCAGGCCTTCGCCCCCGATGTGGAGGTGAAAGGGAAGATCTCCGAGAAACGGGTCGCGGCGGCGTTGGAGAAGAGGCTTTGAGCCGCCGCGATGTTAGATCGATCTGAGAACGAAAAAACGGAACTCAATCCGGGAACACGATGGCGCGGTGGCCGTCGATGAGGGTGCGGTCATGGACGTGGTCGCGGATGCCCTTGGCGAGGGCGATGCGTTCGACGTCCTCGGCGAGCAGCAGACCCCGGATTTCGCCGAAGCCTGTTTCGCGGTGGCGGATTCTCCTGCGGGCCTAGGCGGCGGGCAGTAAGGAGGAGATTTCGGTGCCGTTTTCGGAGTACAATTTGACACCCCCTGAAACTCTGTGTATGGATCTGTGCATGCCTTCAAAAACAATATCCGTCGATTTAGATGCCTATGAGCGTCTCCGGCGCGCCAGGCAGCAGCCGGGCGAGTCGTTTTCGCGGGTGATCAAGCGGGCGTGCTGGACGTCCCCGGCGGCGACGGGAGCCGCGCTCTTGGAGCGGCTGGAAGGATCGTCTCCGCTTTCCGATGAAATATTGGATCGGCTTGAGAAAGCACAGCTTGAGGATTTGCCCCCGCAAAGGCCATGAACCGGATCGCGCTCGACACGACCTTTCTGATCGATCTGCAGAACGAGCGGCGGAAGCGCGGGGTTGCCAGAGGGGCGTTGGATTTCCTCAGGAAACATGCGGCTACGGCGTTCTTTTTGCCGGTGATCGCGAGGGGCGAGTATCTGGAGGGTTTCCCGGATCCGGAGTCGGTTGAGGCGCGGGATTGGATCGACTTGCTGGAAACCATTGAGGTTTCGCAGGAAGCCGCGACGGAGTATGCGAAGGTGACCCGCAAGCTGCGCCTAGAGGGGCGTTTGATCGGAGGCAACGACCTGTGGATCGGCTGTGCTGCAAAGGTGGCAGGAATGCCGCTGGCGACGGCGAACACGGGAGAGTTCGGTAGGATACCGGGCCTAAAGGTCATCGATTACCGCAAGGGTTGATCGGAACGATCAATCCGGAAATACGATGGCGCGGTGGCCGTCGATGAGGGTGCGGTCATGGACGTGGTAGCGGATGCCCTTGGCGAGGGCGATGCGCTCGCATTGGCGGCCGAGGCGGGCGAGATCGGCGGGGGAGTGGAAATGGGACACGCGCTCGACTTCCTGCTCGATGATGGGGCCAGCATCGAGATCGGCGGTGACGTAGTGGCAGGTGGCTCCGATGAGTTTCACGCCGCGCTCGTGGGCCTGCTTGTAAGGGTTCGCGCCGATGAAAGCGGGGAGGAAGGAGTGGTGGATGTTGATGATTTTCCCGGAGAATTCCTGGCAGAACCCATCCGGCAGGATCTGCATGAAGCGCGCGAGGACGATGAGCTCCACGTCCTCGGCGAGGAGGAGGGCGCGGATTTCTTCGAAACCCTTTTCGCGCCGCGTGCCGTCCATTTCGATATGGTGGAAGGGGATGCCGGAGCGCTCGGCAAGGGGGCGGCAGTGTTCACGGTTGCCGATGATGGAGGTGATCTCGACGGGGAGTTCGTTGAGTTCGGTACGCCAGATGATTTCGTTGAGGCAGTGGTCGGTCCTGGTAACGAGGACGGCGGTGCGCATCTTGTATGGCAGCGTGCGGAAGTGCCATGAGGCTTGGAGCGAGCGGCCGAGGGTGCCGAAGCCGTTGGTGAAATCAGCGACGTCCACATCAAGGTCGGTGGTATCGATTTCCAGCCGCGCGAAGAATTTTCCGCCGAGGCGGTCAGAGAACTGGCTGAACTCGATCAGGTTACCGCGGTGGGACGCGACGTAGGACGCGATCCGTGCGACGATGCCGGGCTGGTCGGGGGAGGAGAGCTTGAGGATGAGTCCGGGGCGCACTGGTTTTGAAATTTTAAACTTTAAATTTTAAACCCTAAGGAAGAGGGGGGTAGAAGCGGGAGGCTCCTTTGCGGAGGAGCGGGTCGGTGTTCGAGGCTTTGTCGATGAGGTTTTCGGGGGACTTGCGTTTGCGCCAGCCGTGGTAGGCGGCGAGCGTTTCGAAGGAGGCGTTGAGGGAACCCTGCATGGGGTTGTGGAGCGTGAGGTCGGCCTCGATGTTTTCGGCGAGGCCGAGAGGGAAGAGGAAATGCTTGGAATCCAAATCGCGCAACCCCTGTGGGTAGAGTCGAGGGGCGCTGAGGGCAAGGCCCATCATCATGTAATGTGGGTGCAACCAGCGCACACCCATGACCTCGGTGCCGTTGGCCGTGTAGCCGCCGCCGGGCATCCCCGCCTCGCCCGCCGAGAGGCCGAAGATGCCGCTGCCGGCCGCGGCGGAGTCCGGCCAGCTGGTTTTCGGATAGGCGATTTGGGCGGCGAGGAGTTTCCCGCGAACATCCGGCCATGAGATCGCGGTGAGGAGATCGGGCTCGGGCCGGTCGAATTCGGGGTAGAAAAGGCTCTGGATTTCCGCGATGAAGCCGACACCCCGGTAAGGCTGGCCACTGGTGATCATTTTCCCGCGCGGTGGGCGGTCGGGAATCATGGCTTCGAGTGCCAGGATGAGCGCCGTTTCGCCGCCCCAGTCGCGCCAGTTGGCAGCCAGCGGCGTCTTTCCGTCATCGAGAAAGCCGTGCCCGATCCATCCCTCCGTGCCGGTGACTGTGTTGAAATCGATGGCCGCGATCATGCCCGCGACCTCGGCGTTCCTTTCCGGCAGGTCGAGGATGCGGGTGGCGAGGAGGAGAGATTGGAGCGCGATAGAGGTATCAACGGTGCTGAACTCCGTGCCCGGGACGATGATGTGCTGGCCCTCGTCATTGCGCCGGACGAAGTGAGGCAAAAACCCCGCCGCGGCGGGGAGCATCCGGAGCGCCGCGATCGTGGTGGAGATTTCCTGAACGACCTTATCCTTTCCGAGAATGCCTTCCGTAACACCGATTGCGCTGGCAAGCGCATGCATCCCGGTGGAGGCGATGGAATCGAACTCGCCCGCCGGGAGATGGCCGCGGTCGCGGGTGAAGCCGCTGGCGGGATCGTGGCAGCGGCGGAGCTTGCCGAGGGAGATCCTGAACGCCCATTCCTCCAGCGGCATGTCCGGGCGTTCCGCGATGAAGCCGATGGAGGAGAGTTGGAGGTCGCAGCCCGGCTCCGCGATCCAGTTCATGAACTTGATGTCCGTGGGGAGGCCGGTGGGGATGGGGAAGTTGAAGGTGGTGGTCCCGGCGCTATCGAGAGTGAGAGTGGTTTGCCAGACGACCTGCCGGGTCACGTCCGCGAGTTCCAGGCGCATGACCCCTCGCCCGCTGGCGTTCATGGCGAGTTCGCGGATACCGCATCTTTTTTCCGGCGCGCAGCCCAAGCCGGTGAGGTCGGTGGGATCGAAGGTGCGGTTTCCCTGTGAG
>CAMCXJ010000126.1 GCA_945883455.1 Prosthecobacter debontii | reverse complement strand
GCGGCAAGATCATCCGCATCAAGCCCACGGAAACCGGCTACGAGATCCCGCCCGGAAACCTTTTCCCGAAAGGCACCGAAGGCACCCGCCCCGAGATCTACGCGATGGGTTGCCGCAACCCGTTCCGCATCTCCATCGATCCGAAAACGAAAACGCTCTACTGGGGCGAGGTCGGCCCGGACGGACGGGCCGCCGGCGACAAAGGGCCGCGCGGCCACGACGAGGTGAACCAGGCCAAGGCCGCCGGCAACTTCGGCTGGCCTTTCGTGATCGCCGACAACAAGCCCTACCCCATTGTTGATTTCGCAGCCAACAAGGCCGGAAAAATGACCGATCCCGCCGCCCCGGAAAACCCCGGCCAGCGCAACACCGGCCTCAAGACATTGCCGCCCGCGCAACCCGCGCTGATCTTGTATCCCTATGCGAAAAGCGACGAATTCCCCGCCATGGGTGAGGGCGGTCGCAACGCCATGGCCGGCCCGGTTTTCTACCACGACCCTAGTAGGAAGATCAACATCCTCGGAAAAGAGGACGACCGCACCCTGCTCACCTATGAGTGGATGCGCGGCAAGATCTTCAAGGTGAAGCTCGATGCCAACGAGAAGATTGAGAAGCTGGAGGTCTTCATGGAAAAGCTCGTCCACCCCATGGATCTGGAAATGGACAAGGACGGCTCGCTCGTCCTCCTGGAATACGGCTCCGACTGGTATTTCAACAAGAACGGCTCCGTCTCCCGCCTCCGCCCCGATGAAGGCAACAAGCCCCCCACGATCACGATCAAAGCCGCCGCCAACACATACAGCGTGGACAAGGCCGCCGACCCCGAAGGCAGCAAGTTGACCGTGACATGGTATCTCACCGAAGGTGTCACCGAAAGAAATCTCGGCACCGGGTTCACCGTCACCATCCCGGAAGGCAGCTTCGAGGAAATCCGCGCCGTCGCAACGGATGACAAGGGCGCGATCGCCATCGCCCGCATTCCGCTCACCACCGGCGGGGGACTGCCCACGCTCGCCCTCGAGCTCGGCCAAACGAACAGCAAGCCCGGCTACGGCGACGCGGTGAATTTCAAGGTCAAAGCCGAACGACTGCCTGACCCCGGCCAGATCAAGGTTCGCGCCCGCTACATCCCGCCCACCGGCCATGACGCTGGCGGCCCGGAGCTTTCCGAAGACATCGCGAAACTCGCTACCGCCAGCCAATGCTTCGCCTGCCACCAGGTGGATTCCGGCACCGTCGGCCCCTCCTATCTCGATGTCGCGCTGCGCTATTCCGGCCAAGCCGATGCCTCCGCCCGCCTCAAGGAAAAGCTCAAGACCGGCGGCGCGGGTGTTTGGGGCGATGTCCCGATGCCTCCGCAGGTCGCCCTGAAACCGGAGGACGCCGACAAACTCATCGCCGCGATCCTCGGCCTTTCCGCAGGCATGACGGAAACCCGTGGAAGCCTCAACGGAAACATCCAACTGTCTCCCGATTTCGGCGCGGAGCCGGGCGGCGCATGGGAAATCTCCGCCGAGGCCCCCGGCTACGCCCCCGCGAAGACGCGCATACCGGCGAAGTGACGGGAGGGATCGGCCCAACAAAAAGCCCCCTCGCGTTTCCGCGGGAGGGCTTTGAATGCTGATTCTTTTCGAACGGATTATTCCGCCGCGGCGGGCTCTTCCGTTTTCGCGGCTTCCTCGGTTTTCTCGGCAACCTTTTTCTTGGCTGCCTTCTTCGCGGGCTTGGCTTCCTCGGCGGCGGGCGCTTCGACCACTTCATCGGTTTCAGCGGTAGGAAGATCGACCCACTCGATGATCGCCATCGGGGCGGAGTCGGTCATGCGCTGGCCGAGTTTCGTGATGCGGCAGTAACCGCCCTGGCGAGCCGCAGCGGCCGGTGCGACCTCCGCGAAAAGTTTCGAGACGGCTTCCTTCTGGCGGAGGAAAGCGATAGCGAGCCTGCGGGAATGCAGGTCGTTGCGCTTAGCTTGAGTGACCAGCTTTTCGGCGACAGGGCGCAGAGCCTTGGCTTTTCCGAAAGTGGTGCGGATGCGCCCGTGCTCGATCAGGCTGCAAGCCAGGTTGGCGAGCAGCGATTTGCGGTGCGAGGCGGTGCGTTTGAGCTTGGTAGTATTGCGGCGATGTCTCATCGGTGGCTTCCTTTAATGTTTTGGATAGGGGTGTGGATCAATCGTCAAGGTTTTGCGCGATCAGATCGGCGAGTCCGACAGGAGTTTCGTCTTCCGCACCGAGGCGTGGGCCGCGGGTGGCGATGGAGCCGCCAGCAAGAAGCACCGGCTCGAAGGTCATCCCAAGGCCGAGGCCGAGCTCGACGAGCTTGTCCTTGATCTCGTTGAGGGATTTTTTCCCGAAGTTGCGGTATTTTAACATCTCGGCTTCCGACTTCATGGCGAGCTGGCCGACGGAAGTGATGTTCGCGTTGTTCAGGCAGTTTGCCGCACGAACGGAAAGCTCTATCTCGTTGACCGACATGCTAAGCAGCTTCTTGAGCGCGGCATTTTCCTCGCTCGATTCAGCGGGTGCCTCTTCGAATTCGACGGCGTTTTCGTCGTAATTGACAAACACGTCGAGGTGGTGGCGAAGGATGGCAGAGGCCTGTAGGAGCGCGTCCTGTGGGGTGATGCGACCGTCCGTCCAGATGTCAATAGTGAGCTTGTCGTAGTCGGTCATCTGACCGACGCGCGTCGTATCTACGCTGTATTTCACGCGGGTCACGGGGGAGAAGATCGAGTCGATCGCGATCACGCCGATCGCTTGATCCTTGCGCTTGTTCTCGTCGCCGGTGGAGAAACCGCGACCGACGCGGACCTCGAACTCGCAATCAAACTTCACCTTTTTGTCGAGAGTGCAGATGACCTGGTCCTTGTTGACCACGTCGTAAATGTTGTCGCCCTGGATATCACCGGCGGTGATGACGCCGTCTTTCTCGACCTTGATGGCGAGGATACGCGGCTCCTTATCATTGTGCGCGAACTTCACTTTCTTGAGGTTCAGGACAATGTCGGTGACATCCTCGACCACACCGGGGAGGCTGGAAAATTCGTGTTGCACGCCGGCGATGCGCACAGACGTGATGGAGGCACCCTCAAGCGAGGAGAGCAGCACGCGGCGAAGGGAGTTGCCGATGGTGTGGCCGTAGCCGCGTTCAAAGGGTTCCGCGACAAATTGCGCGTAGGTGTCTGTGGCAGTTTCCTCGTTACGAACGAGACGGTTAGGGAGCTCGAAGCGAGCAAGCGTGATGGCTGACATGTTTTGTTTTTGGTTGCCGGGTTACCCTCCAGCGAGCAGGGCGCTTTCACGCCCGGAGGACCAACGGCTATTTTATCTAGCATTCGCTCGCGGGGCGCGAAGAAAGTCGTTCGGCGCCCGTCTTGCAATGTTTTTCCGCCAAAAAATCGAGAAATTTCGGGGCGATCCAGCCTTTTATGCTTGGAGTCCGATCTCCGGGGAGCAAGATAACCCGTCAGTCTAATTCACTATCAGTCATGAAATCGAAGAAAAATCTCACACGATTCACTTACGAAACTGCAGCTTTCGAAGGCTGGCGGTTGTGCATCAGCCGTGGTGGCACCACATTTACGAAGTATTTTCCTGACAAGAAATTCGGTGGTGCACGGAAATCCCTCGATGCGGCGGAGAAAGGGCTAGAGGCTCTCAAAGGTATGCTCGAGACTGCGCCCAGGGTGAAGGGTAAACTTGGTCCCGCTACTATCAAAAAAAGCGAAGTGTTGCTTTCCAACCTTTGATAAATTTCCCGATATTGCCGCTTTCCGGAATCTGGAACGGTGCTTTTATCAGGAATGCCTTCTGTCATTCACTGGTTTCGTCGCGACTTGCGCGTCGCCGACAACACCGCCCTCCATCAAGCGGCAACTCATGGCGCGCCGGTGATCCCTATTTACATCTTAAGCCGTTGGGAAAAATCGCATCATTGGACCGGCCCGAATCGCCAGCATTTCCTATGCGGCTGCCTCGCCTCCTTGGCTAGGAATCTGGAAACCCTGCAAGGCCGCCTCATCATCCGTGAGGGTGATGCCGTGGAGGAACTGCGGAAACTCATCACCGATACCGGCACGACCGCGATTCATTTCAACCGCGATCCCGACCCCTTTGGAAAAGCTGTCGAAGCAAGACTCGAGACGCTCTGCAAGCAACTTGACATCAGCTGCCATGGTCATGACGACATTGCTCTCCATAACCCACATGCCGCTCTCACCCAATCTGGCTCCCCTTACAAGGTCTACACCCCGTATTCGAGAAATTGGCTTTCGCTTGAAAAGCCAACCCCGCTGCCGAACCCCAAATCGCTCAATACCCCAGACGGCATCCCATCGCTCGATCTCCCCACCGTCGCCCATTGGGGCTTGGAAACACCCGCCGCCGACCTCCCCGAACCCGGCGAGCACGCCGCCCACTTGCGCATGGATCGCGCCGTTTCCGAAATCATCTCCACTTACGCAGTGCGCCGCGACATGCCCCCCGAGGACGGCACCTCCCGCCTCTCGCAGGATCTTCGCCACGGCCTGATCTCCGTCCGCACCCTTTTCCACAAAGTCACCGCAGCCCGGCAATCCGCCTCCCCCACCGCGCAGGCGTCTATCGACATCTACATCAAGGAACTCGCATGGCGGGAATTTTACTTCGCCATTCTCCACCACTTCCCGCATGTCCTCGACCACGAGTTCAACACCGATTGGAAAGGCCTACCCTGGGACGAACCCGGCGAGAAATTCGAGCTTTGGAAGCAGGGTCGCACCGGTTTCCCCATCGTCGATGCCGGGATGCGCCAGCTTCTAGCCACCGGGTTCATGCACAACCGCGTCCGCATGATCACCGCCATGTTCCTCACCAAGGATCTTCACATCGATTGGAAACTCGGCGAGTCCCACTTCATGCAGCACCTCACCGATGGCGAGATCGCCTCCAACAACGGCGGCTGGCAATGGTCCGCTGGCACCGGAGCCGACGCCGCACCCTACTTCCGCATCCAGAATCCATGGTCCCAGACCGCCAAGCACGATCCCGACGGGAAATACATCAAGCACTGGATTCCCGAGCTCGCGAAGGTCGATCCGAAACGTTTCCAAGCCCCCCCGGAAAACAACTGCCCCCTCGCCGACGGCTACCCCCTCCCTTGCGTCGACCACAAGACCGAACGCGACCGCACCCTCGCCATTTTCAAGAAGCACCGGGCAAAATGAAACTCGCCATCTGCAACGAAACCTTCCGCGACCACGATTTCCCCGGCACCTGCGCCGGGGCCGCCCGCCACGGCTACAACGGCCTTGAGATCGCGCCCTTCACTCTCGGCAACCCTGAAACGCTCACCACCGCCGACGCGGAAAAACTCGGCGCCATCGTCCGTGACCACGGTCTAGAAATGGTCGGCTTCCACTGGCTACTCGCCAAAACCGAAGGCTACCACCTCACCGATCCCGACCCCACCGTCCAAGCCCGCACCTTTACTTACGCCCGGCACCTAGCCGAACTCTGCTCCGCCATGGGCGGCAAAATCATGGTCTGGGGCAGCCCGCAGCAACGAACCCTACATCCCTCATGGTCGCGCCCGGACGCAGAGGCGCGTACCATCGATTTCTTCCAGAACCTCTCCCCGTACCTCGCCGCGGCGGGAATCACCATCGCCTTCGAATTCCTCGGTCCTACGGAAACGAATTTCATCAACACCGCCGCCGAGACCATCGCACTGTTAGAGAAAATTAACTCCCCGAACGTCCGGCTTCACCTCGACGTGAAAGCGATGTCAGCAGACACCCGCCCCATCCCGGAGATCGTGCGCACCTCCCTACCCTGGACCGCCCACTTCCACGCCAACGACCCCAACCTCCGCGGCCCCGGCATGGGCGAGATCGACTTCCCCCCCATCGCCGCCGAACTCATCCAAGGCGGCTACGACAAATGGGTATCCGTCGAAGTCTTCGACACCACCATCAGCCCGGACACGCTCGCGGCGGTGAGTATGAAAAATCTGCGGGCGGCAGTTCCCTCAGTCTGATTACTACTCCGGCAGCGGCTTGCCTTTCGTTTCCGGAAGGAAGGGCAGAACCA
>CAMCXJ010000125.1 GCA_945883455.1 Prosthecobacter debontii | reverse complement strand
CACGGCGCGTGCGTGGGTTGGTTCCCGTCTGAAAATGAAGGCGGCTTCCTTTTCATCAGGCCGTCGGGGAGATGCCACATTTGGCAGGGTAGGGATCTCCCCGTGCCGGGCAAGTGGCCTCGCGATTCGCTCGCCCCGGTGAACCCGGCCGATCACGTTTCCGCCTTCGCACCCTTTCTCTCATGGCTGCTGGATCATGAGGAAATGATCCGGCGCGAGATGGGCGAAGCCTACCGCGCGGCCTGCCACCGCAAATACCGCTCGCTGCCCAAAAGTCGCCCCTGGCTCGCACCCGCCGACGGCGAGGCATGGCTGCGGCTGTTTCTCCAGGCACCCGCCCAATCACCGCCCGCGAAGCGTTTCTCCCGCTGAAAATCTTTTTCGATCCCATGCAAACCACCCGCAAACTCCCCGTCACCGTCCTTTCCGGCTTCCTCGGATCGGGAAAAACCACGCTGCTCAACCACATCCTCCGCAACCGCGAGGGGAAAAAAGTGGCCGTCATCGTCAACGACATGTCCGAGGTCAACATCGACGCCGACCTCGTCCGCAACGGCGACGCCGCGCTCTCGCACACCGAGGAAAAGATGGTCGAGATGTCAAACGGCTGCATCTGCTGCACGCTGCGCGAGGATCTGCTCAAGGAGGTCGGCAAGCTCGCCCGCGAGGGGCGTTTCGACCACCTCGTCATCGAGTCCACCGGCGTTTCCGAACCGATGCCCGTCGCGGAGACTTTTACCTTCACCGACGAAACCGGAATTTCCCTTTCGGACGTTTCCTACATTGATACGATGGTCACCGTAGTTGATGCGCCGAATTTCCTCCGCGACTACTCCACGACCGAGAAGCTCGACGACCGCGGCCAGGCCGTCGGCGAAGGCGACGAGCGCACCATCGTGGATCTCCTCAACGACCAGATCGACTTCGCCGACGTGATCCTGGTCAACAAGACCGATCTCGTTACCGCCGAGGAACTCAAGACCGTCCACGGCATGATCCGCGCCCTCAATCCGCAGGCGGTGATCCACGACACCGTCGAATCGCGCGTTGCGCTCGACAAGGTGATCGGCACGGGGCTCTACGATGCGAACCGGGCGGAGGAGCATGAAGGCTGGCTGGATTCGCTCGTCGAGCACACGCCGGAGACCGAGGAATACGGCATCTCGAATTTCATCTACGAGCGCCGGGTGCCTTTCCATCCGCAGCGTTTTTATGACTGCCTTCAGAAAGAGTGGCTCGGCGTGATCCGCTCCAAGGGGATTTTCTGGCTCGCCACACGCCTGAAATACGCGGGCTTGTGGTCGCAGGCCGGAGCCGTCACCCGCCACCAATGCGCGGGCCACTTCTGGGCCGCCGTGCCGCGTGAGCATTGGCCGGAAGACCACGCCCACATCGACCGCGCCTGGAAGGGCAACAACGGCGATTGCCGCCAGGAGATCGTCCTCATCGGTCGCAACATGGATCGCGAAGCCCTCACCGCCATGTTCGAGTCCTGCCTGCTCACTCGCGCGGAGATCGCGTCCGATGCGGCGCTCTGGCCTGAGCAATTCCCCGATCCATTCCCGAAATGGGAGATGGGGGTGAAGGCGTTTTGAAGTCTCAAAAAATATCCGCCGGCATGCATCATGTCGACGGATTGGGGGGACTCGTTTTCGCTGCTCTCAACGGCGGAAAGTATCCGGAAACCTCACACAGCACCACTCTGGATCACGCATGGATCGCCGCCCTTGAGGGCTATCTGGGGAAATACGATGACATGCGCATCTGCCCCGCCGATCCGCGCGGGAAGGAGCGTCTCGCCGCCGGTGGCACCAGCTACATCCTCAACAGTTTCCTGTTCGTCCCGGAAACGGATGCGTTCGGCGAACCCATCGGGCCGCCGCTGAACCGTCCCTCCCTGATTCCCGATCCGGCCAACACTCTCCTCGCTTTCGTCTGCGCCGACTCCATCGGCCCAGGTCCCGGCAACGATCATACCCATTCGAACCTTTGGTCGAGCTGGGCCGGGGTCACCGCCGATGTCGCCGTCAGCCGCTTCGGCGGCGGCGATCCTGCCGAGGGCAAAGGGAGGTCGAATTACCTCTACGCCGATGGGCGGGTGGCCTCCATCAACGCCGCCGAAGTGAAACGCAAAACCAACTCGGGCACCAACATCGCCCTGCCTCCCGGTCTCCCATGAAACGCATCGCATTTTTCGCAATCCTCACTTCCACTCTTGTTCAGGCAGGTCTCCAGCCACTCGGCGAGCACGTGGATATCCGTTGCCAATTCACCGCAGGAGAATGGGACAGCAGGCTGAAAACGGATTCCGCAGCTTATGAATCCTCCGCCGTGTTCCTGCCTCTGGCCGACAAGCCATACGTAAACAGCAATCCCGCAATATCCGGTGCCCGCCACGTGCAGCCCGCAAACGCCGCGTTTTCCTTCACTGGCGCTCCTGTGGGCCAGCCTCTGTGGATTGCGGTTCAGGGCACGCCCGGCATCGGCGAGGCATGGCCGGGATTCAGGAACGACCAAGCCGAAGGCACGTTCGGGAGTTACATTCCCGGCGATCCCCGGGTGCCGCAAGGGACGGCTCGCCCGTGGATCCGAATCCAGCTGGTGGATTACCAGCCCCCGCACGGAACCCCCTCCCATTTCTCGCTCTGGAACACCGTGTCGGGTCAACCCACCGTCTGGATGAGCACGTTCAATACGGCGGAGGAAAATTCCTACTACTACGCGGCCGGTTCGCATACCCATGCATCGTTCGGTTTCACCGCCCAAGGCATCCACCGCGTCACCCTCCGGGCATCCGCGTTTCTCGGCCCCGGGGCGACGAATCCCACGGGCTTGAGCGAGCCATTCACGCTGGTTTTCGCCGTGGGCACCACCGCCCGCTGGCAGGGTGAGTCGTTCGACTTCGCGCAGTTGGCCGATCCGGAGGTCGTTTCGCTCGCCGCCGATCCGGATGTGGATGATATCCCGAACGTCCTCGAATATGCCTTCGGCACGGAACCGCTCCATGGTGGCCCCGTCCCCGCCGCCGACGGCCTGGGCATGCCGGTTTTCTCGCTCGTGAATGAGGGCGGCACGCTCTACCAGACGCTCACCTATCCCCGCCGCCGCGACGGTTCGCGCCTGCTGCCGGAGGTCTATCAGCCGAGGTTTTCCGATGCCCTCGATGGCACATGGAGTTCCGCAGCAGTGACAACCGCGGCGAGCGATTTCCCCGCCGAACAGGCCGCGCTGAATGCGGTTTGGGAAAAAGCGACGTCCCGACGTCCGGTTCCCGAGGGCGGGACGAAAGGCTTCGCGCGCGTCGGGGTCACGGCGGGTGATGGCTTGCCGCAGTGAGGCGGGATTTCCCCGCTGGAAATATCCCGGAGAAGCCCCATCTTCCCGGCCACATGCCGTTCCGTTTATCCAGCGAATACAGTCCCCAGGGCGACCAGCATCAGGCGATCGAGAAGCTGGTGAAATCCCTGGAGGCGGGAAACAAGCACCAGACCTTGCTCGGCGTCACCGGTTCCGGGAAAACCTTCACCATGGCGAACCTGATCGCGCGACACGGCAAGCCCGCGCTGGTGATGAGCCACAACAAGACCCTCGCCGCGCAGCTCTACTCCGAGTTCAAAAACTTTTTCCCGCACAACGCGGTCGAGTATTTCGTCTCCTACTTCGATTACTACCAGCCCGAGGCCTACATCCCGCGCTCCGACACCTACATCGAGAAGGACTCGTCGATCAACGAGGAGATCGAGCGACTACGCCTCTCGACCATGGGTTCGCTACTCACCCGCGACGATACCATCGTGATCGCCTCAGTTTCCTGCATCTACGGATTGGGTTCGCCGGAGGATTACAAGGACATGATGTTCCCGGTGTGGGTCGGCCAGCAAATCACCCGCGAGGAGCTTCTAACAGCTCTTGTCGGCCTGCTTTTCGAAAGGAATGACATCGCCTTCGGCCGCGGGAAATACCGGGTGCGCGGCGATGTGGTCGAAGTCCATCCCGCTTACCTCGATGAGACGGCGATCCGCATCGAGTTCTTCGGCGACGAGGTGGAGCGCATTTCCTCCATCCATACGGTCAGCGGGAAAGTGATCGAGATTCTGGAAACGCACACGCTCTACCCCGCCAAGCAGTTCGTCACCGCCGGGGACAAGATGAAAACCGCGATCACCAAGATCCGCGAGGAACTCGACACGCGTATCCCGCAGTTGGAAAAGGAGGGCAAACTCATCGAGGCGCAGCGCCTGCGGATGCGAACAGAGTATGACTTGGAGATGATGTCGGAAATGGGTTTCTGCCAGGGAATCGAGAACTACTCCAGGCATCTAACGGGTCGCCCGCCCGGCTCGCGCCCGCACACGCTGCTCGATTTCTTTCCCCGCGATTTCCTCCTGCTCGTCGATGAATCCCACGCCACGATCCCGCAGATCGGCGGGATGTTCGAGGGCGATAAATCGCGGAAAACAACCTTGGTCGAGCACGGCTTCCGCCTGCCCTCGGCGATGGACAACCGCCCGCTGCGCTTCGACGAGTTCATGGAAATGACCGGGCAGCGCGTCTATGTTTCCGCCACGCCGGGGCCATTCGACATCGTAAACTCACGGCCCGAAAACAAAAAATTCATCGCCACGAAAGGCAGGCCCGGCGAGGACGGGCTGACTCCGTTTGATTTCAAGAAAATCAAGGTCAAGCCCTCGGGCAACGAGGAATCCATCGATGACTTTGATCCGGAAAAGCGAGGTAAGCCACTCGTAGTAGAACAGATCATCCGCCCAACCGGCCTGCTCGATCCCGTATTGACGATCCGCCCGCTCAAGAGCCAGATCGACGAGACCATCGAGCTTTGCCGCATGCGTGTGGAGAAAGGTGAGCGTGTGCTTGTGACCACCCTCACAAAAAAGACCGCCGAGGATCTCGCGGATTACCTTTCCTCCACGGGGCTGAAATGCCGCTACCTACACTCCGACATCGACGCCATCGAGCGCGTCGAAATCCTCCGCCAGCTCCGCGCCGCCACGTTTGACATCCTCATCGGCATCAACCTCCTCCGCGAAGGCCTCGACCTCCCGGAGGTTTCGCTCGTCTGCATCCTCGACGCCGACAAGGAAGGTTTCCTCCGCAACGAAACCTCCCTCATCCAAACGGCGGGCCGCGCCGCCCGCCACCTCAACGGCGAATGCGTGCTTTTCGCGGATGTCGTCACTGATTCCATCCAGACCCTGATCAACGTCACCGAATACCGCCGCGCCCGCCAGATCGCGCACAACGAGGAGCACGGCATCACCCCGCAATCCGTCATCCGCTCCGTCCAGCAGAGCCTGCATTCCTACGAAAAAGGCAAACAGCACGCCGAGAAACTCAACGCCTCTCTCGTCGCCGAAGACGAGGGCACCTATGACAAGCTCCGAGTCATTGCCGAACTCGAACAGGAAATGCGCGAGGCATCCTCGAAACTCGAGTTCGAGCGCGCCGCCCACCTCCGCGATCAGATCGCCACCTTGAAGAATGCAACTCCCGTCATGCCGCCGCAGAAGAAGGTGAAATATCCCGGGAAGAAGGCGCGGCGGAAGGGGTGAAGAACGCAATCCGAAAACTGTTCAAAAGAACATTTTTACGGATTGACCCAGTGGGTTTTCGCGTGCATCGCTTATCGCCGTGCCGAAGCCTCTTACTGCCCTGTTTGTCGACTGCGATTCGTATTTCGCTTCGGTGGAGCAGCACCTGGATCCGGCGCTGCGGGGTAGGCCGGTGGGGGTGGCTCCGGTGATGGCGGAGAGTTCCTGCTGCATCGCGGCGAGCTACGAGGCAAAGGCGTTCGGGGTGAAAACCGGCACCCGCATTTGCGACGCGCGGGTGATGTGCCCGGGCATCGCCATCGTGGAGTCCAAGCCCCCGGAAGACATCCGCTACCATCACCGCATCATCGAGGCGGTGGAGGATTGCATCCATGTGGAGGCGGTGTTGTCCATCGACGAGATGTGGGCGTGGCTACCGTATAATTTGCGTGAGCCCTCGACTGTCGAGGCCATTGGTCGGCGGATCAAGGAAACCGTGGCGCGTGAGGTCTCGCCGTTTATCAAGGTCAGTGTGGGTGCCGGGCCGAACCG
>CAMCXJ010000124.1 GCA_945883455.1 Prosthecobacter debontii | reverse complement strand
TGTCAGCGCCGTGACAGCATTGTCCACCTCATCGTCGTAAACGTCTGCGATTTTCAGGAGCATTTCAGGAAGCTGTCCGGTTTCCTCACCTACATCGACCATGGATATGACCATGCTGGGGAAAACTCCGCTGGAGGAGAGAGGGGTGACGATGGATTCGCCTTCCTTGACGGCTTCGTGGACTTTGTTGATCGCGTCGGAAATGATGACATTGCCTGCGGTGTCGCGGGTGATATTGAGCGCTTGAAGGATCGGGACGCCGGAGGTGACGAGGGTTCCGAGAGTGCGGGCGAAACGCGATACAGCGGACTTGCGCGTGACATCGCCAAGGACGGGAAGGCGTAGCTTGAGGCTGTCGATGAGGTGGCGTCCTCCTTTGGTTTTGCCGAAGGCGTTGAGCGCGACGAGGAGACCGCCGAGAGCAACGAATACCCAGACCACGTTTGGGATGCCGATGATGGGTCTGCCGAGACAGAATTCGGAGAAGCCGAACACGATTTGAGAGATCAGCGGGAGAGAGGAATCTGTCTCGGAGAACATCTCTTTAAATTTCGGAACAATGAAGATCATCAGGAAAACCAAGATGGCAACGGCGATGAACATGACGATGGCCGGATAAACCATCGCGGAGACGATCTTGTTCTTCAGCTTCTGGGCTTTTTCTTGGTATTCCGCGAGACGGTTGAGGACGACTTCGAGAACACCTCCGAGTTCCCCGGCTTTGACCATGTTCACAAATAGTTTGTTAAACATTTTCGGGTGCTGAGCTAGGGATTCCGAGAAGGTGGAACCACCCTGGACGGAATCCGCGAGCGAACTGATCGTAGACTTTAGGACAGGGTTTGGCTCCTGTTTTCCAAGGACCGTAAGGGAGCGAAGCAGCGGTAGGCCGGAGTCGATGAGCGTCGCGAGTTGGCGGGTGAACACCATGAGCACCTTCGGTTTCACTGTTGACCCGCCTTTGCCGAAGCTGATGTTAATTGACTTTGCTTTTGCCTTTTTCACCATTGATTTCGAGGCGATACCGGGCTTGCCCTTACCGTCCTCTGCGATATGGGTAGGGTAAAGACCCTGCGCGCGGAGTTTCTGAACGGCTTCGGCTTCGGTTGCGGCGGCGACCTCGCCGTTGGCTTGTTCGCCTTTCGCGTCAAGGGCGGTGTAGTGGAAGTTGGGCATGGCTTTTTTTAGGGACTTGGTTGATGAAAGGATATCGGAAGGGTTTTGGCTATGGAAAAATTTCCCGTGGTCAGGTGTATTTAAGGACTTCCTCGATCGTGGTCTTACCTAGGTAAATATTGCGGAGGCCATCCTCGCGGAGTGTGTTCATGCCGAGCTCGATGGCCTTTTGTTTGATGACGACGCTCGGTGCGCGGTTGGTTATGAGTTCGCGGACGGGTTCGGTGATATTGAGTAGCTCGTAAAGTCCGGCGCGGCCGCGGTATCCGGATTGGCCGCAGACCTCGCAGCCTGCGCCGGTGAAGAACTGCTTGTCGCCGAGTTCGTGGGGTGAGATGCCGAGCTGGGAGAGAATCGCCTCGTTCGGCTCGTAGGGTGATTTGCATTCCACACAAATCGTGCGGACGAGGCGCTGGCCGAGAACGCCCTCCAGCGAGGCGGCCACAAGGAACGGCTCGCAACCCATGTCGATGAGGCGGGTGACGGCGCCCGGCGCGTCGTTGGTGTGGAGGGTGGAAAGGACAAGGTGGCCTGTTAGTGCGGCCTGGATGGCGATGGTGGCGGTTTCCTTGTCGCGCATTTCCCCGATCATGATGCGGTCCGGATCTTGGCGTAGGAAGGCGCGGAGGATTCGGGGGAAATCAAGGCCGATGGCCTCGTTGATGGGGATCTGGATGATGCCGTCGATGTCATATTCCACGGGGTCCTCGGCGGTGAGGAGTTTTGCATCGATGGTATTGATGCGGCGTAGGCCCGCGTAGAGAGTAGTTGTTTTGCCCGCGCCGGTGGGGCCGGTGACGATGAAGATCCCGTTCGGCTTCTCGATGGTCTCGCTGATGTAGTCGTAAATAGTCGTGGGGAGACCGAGGTTCTCCAGAGAGAGGTTGACCGAGGAGCGGTCGAGGACGCGGAGCACGATGGACTCCCCGTGGTGGGTGGGGAGGGTGGAGACCCGCATGTCCACCTGCTTTTCGCCGATTTGTTTTACGATACGTCCGTCCTGTGGAACGCGGCGCTCGGCGATGTTGAGGTTCGCCATGACCTTTACGCGGGAAAGGATCGGCAAGGCTAGGTGCGGTGGCGGCGGTGCCATTTCATACAGCGCGCCATCGACCCGGTAGCGGATCTTGAAGTCTTTTTCAAAAGGCTCGAAGTGGATGTCCGATGCTTTTTCCTTGATGGCCTGATAGAGAACGAGATCGACGTAGCGAATGATGGGAGCAGAGTTCGCCTCGGCTTCGGCGTTGGCTTCGTCGAAATTCTCGGCACCGTTATCAAGTTGGGCAAGGATGTCTCCCATCGCTTTTCCTTCGCCGCCGTAGCATTCATTGATTTTGGCCTCGACGAGGTAATCGGGTGCGACGACGACGACAATCTCGCGGCCGAGGGCGAAGCGCAGATCCTCGACGGTTTGGGGATTGAGCGGATCGACCAGCGCGAGGTGGAGGCCTTGGTCATCGAAGTTCACCGGGAAAGCGCCGTGAAGGCGGGCGGTGCCAGCGGGAACAAGATCAAGAAGCGCGTCCGGCGGGGTCCAGTTGCGCAGATCGACGAGCGAGGCTCCGAGTTCTGAGGCGACAATCGGCCAGACGTCCTCCTTGGATTGGATGACTTGGAAATCGGCCAGCAGTTCGGGCACACTTTTTCCGCTGTTATCGATTTCCGCAAAGATCTCTTCCGACAGGGAAGCGTCGATGAGGTTGCGGGCTTGGAAAAGGTCTAGGAGTTGGCGGTTGTCCATGAGGGCTACGAAATTCTAAATTTTAAACTTTAAACCTCGATGAAGAGGAAGGCGCAGTTGATAGGGATGACTGGTATGCGCTCGTCTTAAATTTGGGTTTTAGGGTTTTGAGTTTAAAGTTTTAGTCGAAATCGCCCATGGTAGCGTGGACGACCTCCGCGCCGGAGGTGAGGCCAGATAGGACTTTGCGGATGCCGTCCTCGCGCAGGGTGCGCATGCCGAGTTCGCGGGCGCGACGGCGGAGTTGGCTGGTGGTCAGGCCGCCGTTGATCATGCCGCGGACCTCGTCGTCGATGTTGAAAAGCTCGAAGATGCCCATCCGCCCGCGGTAGCCGTTGCCGCGGCATTTCGTGCAGCCGACCGGACCAAAGATGGAAGCTTGGGCGACGCGGGCGGCGTCGAGGTTGAGGGCGCGCATCTCCTTGTCGTTGAGGCCGGCTGGTGTCTTGCAGGCGGGACAGAGCTTGCGGACGAGGCGCTGGGCGAGGACGGAGCGGACGGCTGATGCGATCAGGAAGGGTTTCACGCCGATATCGGCGAGACGGGCGATGGCGGAGGGCGCGTCGTTCGTGTGGAGAGTAGAGAAAACGAGGTGTCCAGTTAGTGAGGCGTTGATGGCGATATTGGCGGTTTCCGCATCGCGGATTTCCCCGATCATGATGATATTGGGAGCTTGGCGGAGCATGGCGCGGAGTGCGGCGGCAAAAGTCATGCCGATCTCCGATTTTACCATGACCTGATTGATGCCGGGGAGTTCGTATTCGACGGGATCTTCCACAGTGATGATCTTCTTGTCCGGCTTGTTGATCACGTTCAGGCAGGCGTAAAGAGTAGTAGTTTTCCCAGAACCCGTGGGACCCGTCACAAGGAGGATGCCATCCGGTAGTTTCAGGAGAGTTTCAAACTCTACTTGGTCATCGGAAAAGAAGCCGAGTTCGGGAAGCCCTAGGAGGAGGGCGGTTTTGTCCAAAATCCGCATGACGATGGATTCGCCGTGATTGGAGGGGACGGAGGAAACGCGGAGATCGACCTCCTTGTCGCCCATCTTGAGTTGGATACGGCCGTCCTGCGGGAGGCGTTTTTCCGCGATGGACATGCTACCGCTCATCACCTTGAGGCGGGCAACAATGGCGGGAAGGAGTTTTTTCGGATGTGTGTCCACATGAACGAGCTTGCCGTCGAGGCGGTAGCGGATCCGGACGGACGTTTCCAGGGGTTCGATGTGGATATCCGAGGCCCTCAGGCGAAACGCTTCGGTGAGCGTTTGTTGGACGAGGCGGATGATAGGAGCGTCGTTCGTTTCGACGCCCGCTTCGGAGTCACCGGTTGAGACAAAGAAACCATCCACCTTGCCGTCCTGCTGTTTATCAGTCACATTGTAAAACTGCATCAATTGATGGTTGATGTCAGTGTGCGTGGCGCAGGCGAGATTCAGCTCCCGACCGATCACGTGAGGCAGGCTGTCTAGTGTTTCGAAATCGAGTGGATCTGCTACGGCGACAGTGAGGTAAAGGCCATCATCGGTGACGGGGATGACGCGGTAGCGTCGGGCGGTGTCCTCGGAGACGGTGAGAATCACAGCGGGATCGAAGTGGAAGCCGGCCAGATCCACGAAAGGGATGCCCGCGTTGGATGCGAGCGTCTCAGCGACTTGGGTTTCGGTGACTTCTGACCGATTGATGAGGTGCTGAACGATCGTCAGACCACCTGCTAGCGAGGCTCGTGCGCTTTTGAGCTGTTCCGCTTCGATAATGCCGCCTTCCAAGAGTAATTCGGCTAGGTAATCTTCATTGGTGAACACGGAAATGCTTTGCTGGGTAAGGGATTTTTAGTCTGGTAATAAAATCACCAAGACAATGGATACACACGCAATTTGGTCAAACCAACAAAGAGTGTCAACCTGCCACATCGGTAAATATTTACAAACGGAGAGAAATATCGCAATCAGCCGCCGGACTTCTGAATCAGGACGCGGAAATGTGCTGCCGCGTCGATGATATGCGAGTCGGAGGATTTAGCGAAGCTGCGGATAAAGTCTGCGAAGGTGTAGCTCGGGGAGGATGCGAGCCATGGTTGAGACCAGTCCGCGAGGTCGGTGAAATTGACATCTGCTGTGATGTCTTGGTGGCCGCAGTTTTCGAAGACGGCGGCGCCATGGAGGCACTGGTGGAGGCGGTAAGCGCGCAATGTGCCGCGCGGGCGCCGGTGGTAGAGGCGCTCCGCGATATCCCCGTAGTCGATGGTCAGCATCTCGCCGCGAGTCCATTGGGGCAGCCATGATTCGAGCCATAGCCGGTAGGCGTCATGGACTTCTACTGTTTGGTTCTCTTCGAATGGAATCTGGAATATGGATGAGGGGGGTAGTTTCGCGGGTGGTAGCAAGACCTCTTTCATCAGGCTATCGAGTGCGAGCTCCCGCCATACTTTCCGGGTTTTTTTAAATACGCGCGCAGGGAAAGCATCCACAAGCTCGTTGGAAAATATGACAGCCTCGCCGGAGCAGCTTTGCAGCGCGTCGAGAATCGACACATGATGAGCTACCTTTTTTCCAAACAGAGATTTCTGGTGCTCCGCGAGAGCGAGCGAGGACTCGACAAGATGAAAACGCGTGCGAAAGCGGGTCGCGAAAGGCAGATTGCGGATCACCTGCGCGGTGAGCGTGCCAAGGCCCGGACCGATCTCGATCACATGGCGCGTTTTCGTTTCACGAAGGGCGCGGGCGACCCATGCCGCGATGGCTTTCGCGGGGGCTTCCGAAAGCTGCGGCGCGGTGGTAAAATCGCCGCGCGCGCCGATGTTGCGGATGTTCCGTGGATAGTAGCCGCGCACGGGATCATGCAGCGCTCGCGCCATGAAGTTCTCGATGGTCTCGAAAGGGCCGGAGTCCAGAACGAAAACAACCGCGGCTTTGCGGGCGCGCGGGTGTGTGAAAAATTCCGTAAGATCACAGACTACTTCGCGGAGGCTGTGCGAGCCTTGCGGATGAAGCTGTTCACTGTTTCGGAAGGCTTCGCCCCGACGGAAAGCCATTTGTCGGCCTTCTCCAGATCGATCTCATAGTTGGTGCCTTCGAGCATCGGATCGTAGGTGCCGATCTGTTCGATGTAGCGTCCATCGCGGCGCTTGCGGCTGTCCACGGCGACGATCTTGTAGTAGGGGCGATCCTTGGTGCCCTTGCGGTTGAGGCTGAGAGAAACTGTCATGGTGTGACTT
>CAMCXJ010000123.1 GCA_945883455.1 Prosthecobacter debontii | reverse complement strand
TTTATCTTTTTCCGCCAACTTCCCAGCGGTTGCCTCGGTGTCATTTCAATTCTTCACGAGTCTATGGATATTCCGCGCCGACTCGAGGAGGATACGAATGAAACATAATAGCCCGTTAGTATCGCGAGTTCCCGTACCTCGCCGGGGTTGACCAATCGGGTTTCCCGGCTACACATACCGCATATGCAGCAGGACGAATCCCAGAAGAACGACGAAACCGAGGCGACCGAAGCCCCGCAAACCACCGCCGAACCAGCCGTGGAACTAGATCCGTGGGAACAACTTGAGGCCGAGGCTTCGAAATGGAAGGAGCTATCCCTCCGCACCGCCGCCGAAATGGATAATCTCCGCAAGCGCACCGCCCGCGAACGCGAGGAGGCCATCCGCTATGCGAACCAGCGCCTGCTCGAAGACTTGCTCCCGGTCATCGACAACTTCGAGATGGGCATGCAGGCCGCTGCGCAAGACACCTCCTCGATGATCTACATCGGCATGGACATGGTTCGCAAACAGCTCGCCGAATTTCTCTTCAACCAAGGCGTCGAGGAAATCCCCGTCACCGGCCAATTCAACCCGAACCTCCATGATGCCGTCTCGCAGGAACTCTCCGACCAACCCGAAGGCGAGATCCTCCGCGTTACCCGCCGCGGCTACAAACTTCGCGACCGCCTCCTCCGCCCCGCCTCCGTCATCGTCGCCACCACTCAAACCGCCGCGACACCGGAGTGACCTCTTATTTGAGGTTTAACGTTTAAAATTTAAAGTTTCCATGCCCCGCGATTACTACGAAATCCTCGAAGTCCCGAAAAACGCAGATGCTTCCGAAATCAAGAAGGCCTACCGCAAGCTCGCGGTGAGATACCATCCGGACAAGAACCCTGGCGACAACACCGCCGAGGAAAAGTTCAAGGAACTCGGGCAAGCCTACGAGGCGCTTTCCGATCCCGACAAGCGCGCGGCCTACGACCGTTACGGCCACTCCGCTTTCAATGGCGGCATGGGCGGCGGTGGACGCGGCGGTTTCCACGATCCGGCGGACATTTTCTCGCAGGTCTTCGGCGGTGCATTCGGCGGCGGCTTTGAGGAATTTTTCGGCGGCGGCGGACGCAAGAAATCCGGCAAGCAGCGCGGCTCCGATCTGCGCTACGATCTTGAAATCACCTTGGAAGAGGCGGCCAAAGGCGTGGAGAAGGAACTCGAAATCGAGCGCAACGTCCCCTGTGGCAAATGTAATGCGTCCGGCTCGAAAGGCTCGGGCGGCGTGAAAACCTGCTCCACCTGCGGCGGGCGCGGGGTCGTCGGGCGGCAGGCGGGCATTTTCATCCAGCAGAGCACCTGCCCGGAATGCCGCGGCAACGGCGAGATCGTTTCCGATCCCTGCGGAGATTGCCGGGGCGAGGGCCGCGTTGAGCGCGAGACCCGCATCAAGCTCCGCATCCCGGCGGGAGTTGATACCGGCGTCCGTCTTCGCTCCTCCGGCAACGGTGACGCGGGCGTGCGTGGCGGCGAGGCGGGCGATCTCTACGCCTTCATCCACGTCTCTGACCACGATGTCTTCGAGCGCGAGGGCCACACCCTTTTCTGCGATGTCCCGCTGCCCTTCAGTACGGCGGCGCTCGGCGGCGAACTGAAAGTCCCAACCCTCGACGGCCAGTCCTCCATCAAGATCCCAACCGGCACCCAAGGAGGAACCACGTTCCGCGTCCGCGAAAAAGGCATGCCTTCTCTCTCCGGCGGCCACCGCGGCGATCTCAACGTCACCGTCCAAGTCGAGGTGCCGACGAAGCTTAACAAGGAACAGGAAGAAAAACTCCGCGCCTTCTCCGAATCCATCGGCGATCACAACTCCCCGGTGCAGCATGGCTTCCTAGAAAAAGCGAAACGATTCTTCGATCTGTAAAGTGGCGGAAGCTTTCAACGCCGCCGGAGTGGACTATCTCTTCATCGGCAAAAGCGGTGCCATTCTTCTCTGAGCCGACCGCGATTCAATACGAAGTGACTTTTGTAGAGGGCCGATTGCGTTGAATCGGAGCTTGTAATTTTTCTCTGTTCCATGCAACGGTGCACGTCCCCGCGTAGAAATCGCGGTTTTCTTTTTATGGATACACCTCCCTTTTCCGAGCTCGGGCTTCCCGATGATCTTCTTGCCGCCATCGAAATCCTCGGCTACGAGCGGCCTTCTCCCATCCAAGCGCTCAGCATCCCGCCCGCGCTCGCCGGTAAGGATATCTTGGGACTCTCCGCTACCGGTTCCGGGAAAACGGCCGCCTTCGCACTGCCCGCCTTGGCAAATATCGATGTCACCCAGCGTTTCCCGCAGGTGCTGATACTATGCCCGACGCGGGAGCTTGCCGTGCAGGTCTGTGAGGAAGTCCACCGCCTCGGTGTGAAGAAAAAAGGCCTTCAGGCGACTCCTGTTTATGGTGGCGCGCCGATGGATCGACAGCTCCGCGCGTTGCGCGATGGGGCGCAGCTTGTCGTCGGCACTCCGGGGCGTTTGCTCGATCACCTCAAGCGCGGCTCCTTCGATGCCAGCCGCATTCGCATGGCGATCCTCGACGAGGCCGACCGCATGCTGGACATGGGCTTCAAGGAGGAGATGGATGAGATCCTCGCCGCGCTGCCCAAGGAGCGGCAGATCCTTTTCTTCTCCGCGACGATGAACCGCGGCGTTTCCACTTTCATCAAGAAGTTTGGAAACAATCCGGAGCTTATCGAGATCGAGCAGAAGGCGATGACCGTCTCGACCGTCGAGCAGGCCTATTACGAGGTGCGCCAGCGCTCCAAGGTGGAGGTGCTTTCGCGTATCCTCGACATGAATCCGCCGCGCCTCGGTATCATTTTCTGCAACACCAAGCGCAGCGTGGATGAATGCACGGAGGATCTGGTGAACCGCGGTTATGCCGCCGACCGTTTGCATGGCGACATCACCCAGCAGATGCGCGAGCGGGTGTTGAAGCGCTTCCGTGAAGGGGCTGTCGAACTCCTCGTCGCCACCGATGTGGCGGCACGCGGGCTGGATATCGATGAGATCGATATCGTTTTCAACTACGACCTACCCACCGACCCCGAGGACTACGTCCACCGCATCGGGCGCACCGGCCGGGCGGGTCGTTCCGGGCGGGCGGTTTCGTTCGTTTTCGGAAAGGAAATCTATCGCCTGCAAGCCATCGAGCGCTACACGCGCCAAGTCATCAAGCGCGAGAAAATCCCTTCTGTCGAGCAGGTTGAGGGACGCCGTGCGGATCTGATTTTCGAAACGCTCAAGGAGCGCCTTGAGACCGGCGGCTTTGACACCTACCAGGAAAATATCGACCGTTTGCTGGAGCAGGGTCACACGCCGACAGACATCGCCGGGGCGCTGATCACCATGCTCAGGGAGACGAGCGGGAGAGAAGGCGAGGCGATCCAAGAAGACCGCGAGCCGGAAACGGCGAGGAAAGATTTCAAGAAGGACAGGGGTGAGCCGCGCGCGCGTCCCGAGGGTCGCGATTATGCGCCACGGGAGAAAACTTACGAGCGCGGAGGCATGAGGGACGCCGGGGCGATCGAGGGCGGTATGACGCGGCTATTCATCTCGCTTGGAAAAGGCGCGGGAATCATGCCTAAGGACATCGTCGGTATGATGTATCGCGAGGCCGGTCTGCCGGATGGATCACTCGGAAGGATCACTTTGTTCCCGAAACATTGTTTGATTGATGTACCGGAGGGCTTGGCAGATCAAGCAATTCAGAAAACCCGCAACGCGAAGCTGCGCGGCAAGGCATTCCGCATGGATCACGACCGCGGGCCAAATCAGTAAACTTTTAAACCTTAAACCTCAAGGAAGAGCCGGATGGAAATGGCGGGCAATCCCGGGAGGTATGTTTGGTTTGTCGCGCTTTACAACGCGCGCGCCTACTACCCGATTCTTGCGATCCTGTTCCTAGATCTCGGGCTGACGCTTGACCAATACGTCATGCTCAACCTGATCTGGGCGGCGACGATTTTCCTCTTCGAGGTTCCCTCCGGTGCGCTGGCCGACACTATCGGGCGCAAGAAGCTGCTAGTCACGGCCTCGCTGCTGATGGTGGCGGAGATGTCCTGTTTGCTTTTTGCTCCGAAAGACGGCGGATGGCTGCTTTTTTCTATCTGTGTGGTGAATCGGTTGCTCTCCGGCCTTTCCGAGGCGGCGGCGAGCGGTGCGGATGAGGCGCTGGCCTACGATTCCCTGCCGGAAAAAAACCGCGAGCAGGCATGGGATTCGGCTTTGGCGCGGGCGATGCGGCTGCGCTCCGTTGCTTACGTGTTTGCGATGATCCTCGGTGGTCTCATGTATGATCCGGCGGTGGTGAACCGCATTTTGCCGGAAAGCTGGGCGATTTCCGCATCTTTCGCCCACCGACTACCGGTCGCGCTGGTGCTGGTGCAGGCGCTGTTTTGTGTGGTGATCACCCTGCGCATGGTCGAGCCGAAAAAGCTGTGTCATGATTCATTGGGAAAAGCCTGCGGCGGCGCGCTGAAGCTGATCCTCTCGACCGCGAAGTGGGTTTTCACGAATCCCGCTACACTGGTCATCGTCGTGATCGGTATGGCCATCGATTGCGTGGTGCGGAATTTCGCTACGATCAACAGCAGCTACTATCGCCTCATCGAGTTACCTGAGTGGAGCTTCGGATTTATCGGCGCGGCGCTTGGGTTGATGGGATATGTGGTGCCGACGGTCGCGGCGAAAATGAACCAGCGCTTTGGAACGCTCGCGTGCTTTGGGATTATCGCCTGCGTGGCGTTGGTAGGGTTGATGGGAATTGCTCCGGCAGCTCCGCATTGGGGGCTATTTCCCGCCATGCTGCTGATGACAACCCTCGGCTTCCTCGGTTTCACGATGAGCCGCGCCTTGAACCGCGAGACAGATTCCGCCCGCCGTGCTACCGTCCTTTCCGTGAAAGGTCTCGCCTTCAACCTCGCCTACGGCAGCTTTAGTCTAGGTTTTTCGTTGCTGCTCGCCTCGTTCCCAGCCGAACCCGCCGGCGAAGCGTTGCGCGGCGCTCTTCTCTGGCAGATTCCGTTTTTCGCGATCAGCGTTTTCGGCCTTCTGTGGTGGGGGAAACGGAGGCTGCGGCGCGTAACTCATAAAGATAGCAGGCCTCTTTGAGGTGAAGCCGAGGCCTTGTGCATCGGTTTTGTGGTTGAGGGCTTGGTGGGAAAGGTTAGAAGTCCGTTGTGAATTCATGGGAGACGGCGGTCGGGGTGTTGACGGATGCGGTGAAGGCCGGGGTGGGGGAATTCGTGGTCTGCGGCGGGGCACGAAACGCGGTTTTGCTGGAGGTGCTTTCTCGCATGGAGGACGCGGGGAAGGTGAAGGTCTGGAGCCATTTCGAAGAACGTGCGGCGGGTTTTTTCGCACTCGGCCGGACGATGGCGACGGGGAAACCCTGCGCGGTGGTGGTGACGAGTGGCACGGCGGTGGCGGAGCTTTTGCCTGCTGTGGTGGAAGCGTTTTATCAGGCAAGGCCGCTGGTGCTGATCACCGCGGACAGGCCGGCGGAGTTCGCTGATAGCGGTGCGCCGCAGGCGATTGTGCAGGCGGGGATTTTCTCTGGATATGTGTCAGAGGATTTAGCTACGTGGGAAGGGAAAGGCCCACTTCATCGGAATGTGCCGCTGGATGAGCATTTCACGATCGGCGAGGCGGACTTCGGGGGGCTAGACATCGGGGAGTTTTCCGTGGATTTCGGAAGACCGAATGTCGGCGGCTTGGCCCGCTGGTTGCGCGAAAGGACGAGAAAGGGCTTGGTGGTGATGGTTGGCGAGTTGGAGGAGTCGGAGCGCGAGGAGGTGTTTCATTTCTGCCGGGATCTCGCCGCGCCAGTGGTGGTGGAGGCGACGAGCGGTCTGCGCGAGGCACTTCGGAATCTCGCGGTGAGGGGAGAGGATGGGGCGTTGAAAAGCCGTCCGCCTTCGAAGGTGCTGCGGCTGGGCGGCGTGCCGAGCGGTCGGTTCTGGCGCGATCTGGAGAATCTGCCTGACGTTGCCGTATGGTCGGTCTGCCGCAACGGCTTGCGCGGACTCGGGCGCACGGCGGAGGTGAGCCAAGGTGCGCTGGATAGGATTTTGCCCGCCCTCGGTGATGTGGAAAAAATCGGCGATGAAGCGGATCTCCTCGAGGGAGCGAAGGCGCGGG
>CAMCXJ010000122.1 GCA_945883455.1 Prosthecobacter debontii | reverse complement strand
CCGCCCCCTCCCGCGACGCTCTCTTCGTTTTCACCAACAAGCGCCGCACAACCACATCAAGCTCCTCTACGTCGATGGCACCGGCCTATGGCTCGCGACAAAACGTTTGGAAAAAGGCCGATTCAGCTGGCCCGCCCCAAGCGAGCCGGGACAGCGCCGCACCAAGGCTGAGCGTTTCCCCAAGAACCTCATGATCCTCATCGAAAAGGAAATCATCCCCGCTGAAGTCCTCGCCGACCCGGACGCTTGGCAGCAGATCGGCGAGGAGCACCACGACGAACTCGACATCACCAAAGCCCAAATCTTCTGGCGGCGCACCGTTTGCAAAAAGTTTGTCCACAAAACCCAAAAAGCCCGCCCGCCCGTCAGCGCGCCCGCCCCCCTTCCTTCCATCCCCTGCACTCATTTGCTCCCGCCCTCGCCGCCCAGATCATCTGCGACAAATACCAAGACCACCTTCCCCACTACCGCCAGTCCCAGCGTTTCCGACGACGGCACGACATCGACATCGGGCGGCAAACCCTCAACACTTGGACCCACGCCACCGCCCGCCACCTCGCCCCCATCGTCCAAGCCATCCGCGAGGAAATCCTCCAAGCAGATGCACTCCAAGTCGATGAAACTCCCATTGACTACCTCGTTCCCGGCCATGGCACCACCCGCGAAGGCCGCCTCTGGGCGTATCGCGATATCGCCAAGGGCACCTGCTACTTCGACTGGCACGCCGGGCGCGGAGCCGACTGCCTGTTAGACTTCCTCGGCTACGACCAAGCTACCAACACCATCGCCTACCAAGGCGGCATACACACCAACGGCTACAACGTTTACGACAGCGTCGCCGCCAAGCACGGCCTCCGCCACGCCGGTTGCCTCGCCCACACCCGTCGCAAGTTTACCGATCTCGGGAAAGCCTCCCCTGAAGTCACCGTCCCTATCCTGCTTTACATACAGCGCATCTATCACATCGAAAAGCAGACCCGCCAAACCGCCGCGCCAACCGCCTGCCGCGAACTCATTCGTCGCGCCCGCAGTCTTCCCATCGCCGGAGAACTCCACCGCGTCGTCGTCGAGGAACGCCAGCGACACCTCCCCGGCAGCGACATCGCGCAAGCACTCAACTACACTCTCAACCAGTGGCACAAAATCATAATCGGAAGTGCGTCCGAGTCAAACGGCGGTGATGCCCTCTAGGTGCAAAACGGGTGTCCTCACCTTGTTCGATTTTACGGGATCGAGCGTGAGATGGAGTTGCCAATCGTTGAGATCGTCGGGATCAATAAGAGTTTGGCTTATCGTTAGAGCATCCTCGGAAATGTGGGTGTGGCGGGCGTTACGGGCTTCGGGATCAAGGCGAATGTGTTGGCGGGCAGCGTGGTAAGTGTTGAGCTGCTGGAGCAGGCGCTCGTTAGACCAAGGCTTGCCGTCGCTATCGTCGCAAGCGATGAGGCTGAGGGCAGCCTCGGTGTCGTAGCGGGAAAGGGCGGTGACAAGGGTGAGGACGTGGTTGCGGAGATGGCGGTGAAACGCGGTTTTGTCTTTGGTGTAAGGGATCTTGGATTTGAACTCAGCGATCATTGCCTGCGGACCTTTCGTTTCGGATTTAGTGCTTAGGATTTCAGATTTTCCACTCATAGCTTGCCACTCGTCTAACAGGCTGGAGTCGGTGTGGCGGACGATAAGTTCGAGGAAGGATTCGGCTTCGTGGAGGTGCTCGGTTTTTGCGTGATCGGGGACGGTTTGTGCTAGAACTTTGTAAACCTCGCCGAGGTGGCGGAGGAGGACGGCTTCGGCTCGCTCGATCTTGTAGGTTTTCACGTAGTCCTCGAAGGACTGGTAGTTCTCGATCATCTCGCGGGCGATGGTCTTGGGCCGCACGTTTTCGCTGCCAAGGTAGGGGTGGCGGAGCTTGAACTCGTTGTAGGTGGTGTAGATGAACTCCGCGCCGGGCTTGGGATGCTCGACTTGCTCTAACAATTCGATGCGGGCGTCGAATTCCATGCCCTCGTCCTTGAGTCGCGCCATGAGCTCGGATTTCAGGAGATCGACCTGCTTGCGGAGAACGATATCGGGGTTTTCCAGGATGGACTCGATGAGGGAGATGACGTTGAAGGCGTAGTCTTCGGCTTCCTTGTTGAGCTGCGGGATGGTGTCGAGTAGGTAGAGACTGAGGGCGTGGTTGATGGAGAAATCCTCGGGCAGCGAGACATCCACGGCGATTTTCTGCGACCCCGTGCGTTGGGCGGGTGGGATGATGTGGAGGATTTTCGCACCGATCAGGCCGCGGAACAGCTTGAAGGCGTGCTTCTTGAGCGCTTTCTTTTTGGAGGGCGGCTCGTGGCTGTCGTCAATGATCCGTTTCAACGCGGCGCAACCGTCCTCGTTGGTGCGGGAGAGGACATTGAGCAGGGTGTGGTGATAGACGGAGAAGCTGGAGACGAGCGGCTCGGGCGGGGCGGTCTGGAGCTTGGCGAAGGTTTGTTCGTCCCAATGGACGTAGCCCTTTTCCGGCGGTTTGCGTTTCTCGAAGGACTTCTTTTTGTTGGCGGATGCTTTCGCGGCGAGGCGGAGGTTTTCGATGATGTGCTCGGGGGCCTGGGCGACGACGTAACCAACGGTGTCGAAACCACGGCGGCCTGCACGGCCGACGATTTGGCGGAAGTCGCGGACGGCGAGAATTTTTGTACCACGTCCATCGTACTTGCAGAGTGAAGTCAGCATGACGGTGCGGATCGGGACGTTGACGCCGACGCCGAGGGTGTCGGTGCCACAGACGACTTTGAGCAGTCCACGGGCGGTGAGTTTCTCCACTAACAAGCGGTATTTCGGCAGCAGGCCGGCGTGGTGGATGCCGACGCCGTGGCGGAGGATTTTCGAGAGCTCGCGACCGTAAGGAGAACGGAAATCGGCGTCGTCGAGGGCGCGGGCGATAGCGTGTTTTTCCTCCTTGGTGCAGAAGTTGGTGGAGAGCAGATCGCGGGCGGTGTCGGCGCAGGCGTTCTGGGTAAAGTGGACGAGATAGATGGGGGAGCGACCTTGTTCGTTGAGCTCCGCGACTTTTTCCTGGAGCTGGGTGGTGGAGTACTCGAACTCAAGCGGGACCGGGCGTTGGTCGGACTGGACGAGGGTGGTGGGCGCACCTGTTAGATCGGTGAGTTGCTTGGAGAAAAACGAGGGATCACCGAGGGTGGCGGACATCAGGAGGAATCGGGCGCGCGGCAATGTTAGGAGCGGGATTTGCCAGGCGGCGCCACGCGAGTGGTCGGAGTAGTAGTGGAACTCGTCCATGATCACGTCGTCCACCTGGGCGCTCGCGCCGTCGCGGAGGGCGATGTTGGCAAGGATTTCCGCAGTGCAGCAGATGACGGGCGCGTCGTGGTTGACGGTGGCATCGCCGGTGATCATGCCGACGTTTTCCGGGCCGAGCACGTGGCAGAGCGAGAGGAATTTTTCGTTGGCGAGCGCCTTGATCGGGACAGTGCAATACGAGCGGCGGCCCTGGCAGAGGGATTTGAACTGGAGCGCGAGTGCCACCAGCGATTTCCCGGAGCCGGTGGGGGTGTTAAGGATGACGTTGTTGCCGGCGAAGAGCTCGAGGATCGCTTCCTCCTGGTGATCGTAGGGTTCCGTGTTGGTGGCTGCGAGATAATCGAGGAAAACGTTAAGGATGTCGTCCGGGAATGGATTTTCGGGCAGGTTCTTGCGGCTGAGCGGGGTGGACATGCGCGGGAGGATGAAGGCGGGCGTTTACTACGAGTGGAAGATTTCAAAACACAGTCTGTAGGACGGCAGTGAAGAAGTTCTTAGATTCAATTTCCGCCATGTCAGCATTTCACGCAGCGCAAGGTTGCACTTCCTTGCGGATGGCTTCGCCTTTTTCGCGGTCGGCGCACATGAATTCGTAGTCGAGTTGGAGGTTGATCCACATGCCGGGGGTAATGCCGAAGAAGGCGCTCAGGCGCAGATCGTATTCGGGGGTGCAGCGGCGTTTGCCTTGTTTCATCTGGGTGAGATGGGGCGCGGGGATTCCGCAGCGGCGGGCGATCTCCGCTTGGGAGAGGTCGGATTCCTCAAGCGTTTCGCGGAGGGTTTCGGCGAAGAAGTTGAGGAGCGGGATGAGTTGCGGTTTCTTTTTCATGGCGGTGACTCAGTGATAGTCTGTGATATGGACGTCGGCGGCGGTGCCGTCTTTCCAGCGGAAGACGATGCTCCATTTTTGGTTGATGCGGATGCTCCAGAATCCCTTGAGATTGCCAGAGAGTGATTCGAGGCGGTTGGAAGGTGGTTGGCGGAGTTGGTCGATGGCAATGATCCGGTGAAGTTGTCGGAGTCTCATGAGCGCCCGTGGCTGGATATCGCCCGGGAACTTCCGGGAGTATTCCCCATGAAAGACTTTGGAGGTTACCTTGCAGGTGAAGTTTTCAATCACTTGCGGTGAACGTTGCCGGATTTGATAACGATTTCAAGGAGAAATGTCGGTCAGGAGATCGGTTGATTCGGCTTGGGAACCATGCTTAAGCTCCCGTCATGGAAGAGAAGAACGTTCGGCGTGGCGATTTGAAGAAAGAGTTTCCGTGGTTCGGATTGGGATTTCTGATTCTCGTTGGAGCTATTGTAGGATCCTTCTTTACGAACATCCCTGCGAAAGTGGCGCGAAATCTTAAAGAGATCGCTGCTCCGAAACCGCAGCCCGGGCCAGACGAGGAGACACTGGCTTTGCAGATCGAGCAGCGGTTGCGGGAGGAGTTCGAGGACAAGCTGAAACAGGAACTCGCGGCACTTGAGCAGGTGAAACCCAAGCAGGAAACCCCGCCCGCGCCCGAGCCTCCGCCGGTATTGCCCTTGGGAACGGTGACGGATGTGCGCGAACTCCGCAGCGGGATTCCTTTCAAGACCAAGGTCACCTTCGAGGAGGGGAAAACCGCGGTGGCAGAGCGGATCACCGACGACAGTTACACCGCGAGCTACGAGCTCAAGCTACGCCTGCCCAAGGCCTCCACCACGCCGGTCGAGCTGGAAAAGGCGAGCCCCAAGCTTTCCGCGATTCTGCCCGGGCTGCCGCCGCTGCTGGAGAAAGCCAAGGTTTCCCCGTGGTATGCCACGCTCTACAAGAACAAGGCCGACCGCGTGCGCCGCGACGCCCACTTGCTTTCCGAACTGCTCACGAAGCATAACATTTACGACTGCGAGACGATCCTGCACATGGTTTCCGAAAGCGGGCGGAAGGTGTTCTTCATGCAGGCGGAAATGGACGTGGTTTCCGACGGTTCGGATGGTGACCGCCTCGCGATGATGCCGGATGAGATCGTGAATTCCACGCATTACCAGCCCTTCACCAGCTACGGCTGGCCGAAGAAGACGAAGACGCCGAACCCGATGATCGCGGGTTGGGAAAAACGCATCGAGGCTGGCACAAAGGAAATGAAAGAGCCGGGCACCACGGCGGACCGCAAGAAATGGCTGGCGGAAAGAATCGCCTATCTGAAACGCGGTGTCGCCGATCTCAAGGCGCGCAGCTACCTGATCGCCGAATACGATCCTTTCATCGTGATCCCGGTGAATCTCCTGACGGCCAGCTCCGATCCCTTCGCACCGAAGGTGGGGGACTACGCAGTGGTGATTCGCGGGGAGAAAATTTACCCGTGTATCGTAGGTGATGGCGGGCCGAGCTTCAAGGTGGGCGAGGCCTCGTTGCGCCTGGCGAAGGAACTCAACAAGAACGCGAGCCCCTACAGCCGCCCGGTGTCCGATCTCACGGTGAGCTACGTGGTTTTCCCCGGCAGCCGCGATAAGAAAGCCGGTCCGCCGGATTACGAGGTATGGCGGCAGAAATGCCACGATCTTTTGCAGGAGATCGGTGGATTAGGGAATGGCTGCCAGCTCCACCAGTGGACGGATCTTTTGCCGAAGACCGAGCCGCAGCCCGTCACTCCTCAGGTTCCCAACCCGTAAGCGCGTTTCGCGTTTCCTTCGAGGATCGCGTTCCTGTCACTTTCCGAGAGATCTGCGGTGAGTTGGCGGACGGTGTTTGCCCAGTCCTTGTAGCTTGTCCGCAGCAAGCAGACCGGCCAGTCGGTGCCGAACATGACCTTGTCCGCTCCGAAGATTTCCAGAGTTTCATGAAAGTAGGCGGCGACGGTTTTGGCATCACCTTCGCCGTTGGGAAATTCGGTAAGTAGACCGGAAAATTTCACACCGATGAGGTTATCGCGTTTCGCAAGTTCCTTCATGCCGGTGCGCCAAGCGTGTTCGATGCGGCCGTTGCGGGCTTCTGGCTTTGCGATGTGGTTG
>CAMCXJ010000121.1 GCA_945883455.1 Prosthecobacter debontii | reverse complement strand
GGCCGCCGCGATCGGTGTCGGACTGCCGGTGCAGGAGGCATCCGGAAACATGATCGTCGATATCGGCGGTGGCACTACCGAGGTCGCACTCATCTCGCTTTCCGGCATCGTCTACGCCCGCTCCGTTCGCACCGCCGGAGACGAACTGGACGAGGCGATCATCCAATACATGAAACGCGCCTATAACTTGATGATCGGCGAGCGCACTTCCGAGGACATCAAAATCCGACTTGGTTCCGCGGCCCCCCTCCCTAAGGAACTGACCATGGAAGTGAAAGGTCGCGATCTTGTCGCAGGCCTGCCGAAAACGATCACCATTACCTCCCAAGAAATCCGCGAGGCAATGTCCGATCCACTCGCTACCATCGTGGATGCCGTCCGCACCACCCTTGAGCGCTGCCCTCCCGAGCTCGCCGCCGACCTCGTCGATCGTGGTATCGTCCTCGCCGGCGGCGGCGCGCTCCTCAAGGGGCTGGATCGTCTTCTCCGGGAAGAAACTGGCCTACCGGTCCATGTCGCCGAGGATCCCCTCAGCGCGGTCGCAGAAGGCACTGGCAAGGCGCTACAAGAGCTCGCCCTCCTGAAGCGCGTCACGAACACGGACCGCTGAGCCCCGGGACTCCGCTAATCGGAGACTCCATCGGCCATGAAACCGCTAAACCTAATCGCTTTGCTGCTGTTCCTCGCGGGAGCTATGTGGGCGCTCACCCGCAGTGAGCCGGTCGTGCGCGAGATTCAGGTGGCTTATTTTCAAGCGATCTCGCCCACCCTGAAATCGGGTTCCTCACTGGAAACAAAGGCCCGTAATCTTATCCGCGAAACAAAACATTCAAAGGAGCTGGATGCTGAGCTTTCCACCATCCGAGGCGAGATCGGCAGGCTGCGCATCATCGAGTCCCGCTTCAAGGAACTGGAGCGCGAAAACGCCGAGTTCCGACACGCCTTGGATTTTAAGAAAGCCACTCAATTTGATGTCGTAGCTGCGAATGTCATCCGCCGCCATCCCACTACATGGTGGCAGACGGCGGAGATCGACGCGGGCGAAGATCGCGGCATCGGCATTCAACTCTCCGTCCTTTCCAACGATGGTCTCGTTGGCCTGATCGACCGCCCGTTCAAGAACCGTTCCTCCGTTCTACTTGTCACGGATGAGAAATGCCAAGTCTCTGTCCGCATCGAGGGCTCGCCGGAGGTGGGTATCCTGAGCGGCCAGCGCGGTGAGTTCGACAACAACCCCACACTCCGCCTCCGCTTCCTTTCGAAAAACGCATCCATCCAACCCGGCCAGCGCGTGTTCACCACTGGCCGCGGTGGGATCTTTCAACCCAATATCCTAGTTGGAACCCTCATTTCGGTTGAAAGAGGCTCGCTTGACTCCGAAGCGCTGGTCAAACCCGCCGTGGATCTGAGCGACCTGGGTACGGTATTCGTAGTACTTTCCGAAAACCATTGAAACACACCACCTTGCTACGCTTCAATCTCAGCGCCGTTTTTCTCCTACTTACCGCCTTCCTGGTGCAGCAATTCGTGCCTGCGTTCACCGGTCTTAGCCATGCGCGCATCTTGATCGTACACCTAGTTTTTCTCTGCGCCGCGGTATCCGTCGCAACGCCGACCATGCTGCTTTTAGCATTCATCGGCGGTATCCTCTGGGACGCCCACTGTTCGCTCGCGCCCATGCTGGTTGATCCCGAAATTTACACCCATCCCACCGAGTCGCTGCGCTTCGGATACTCGATCCTGCTTTTCGCGGGAATGGGCTTTCTCATGCAGGGTCTGAGCCCCCTGTTCCGGAAAGGGAAATGGCAGTTCTCGGCGCTCCTCACCGGCGTTGCCACTTTCCTCTACCTCGCTGCCGACTACGCGCTCATCTCCTTCGTGCGCGGGGATTTCGTAATGAGCCGGTCCATCCTGCGCCTCATGTCCTACACAGCACTGCTAACCATGCTTTTTTCACCTCTTGTATTCTGGCTTCTCTACCGCCTTGCCATGGTTTTCGACCACTCCCTCTATCCCGAGGCTGGGAAAAATAAACGCCGATCTTCCTGAACCGTGGAACCCCACTTCCGATTTCGAATCTACCTGCTAACGGCCCTCATTCTTGTTGGCTTCGGCACCCTGTTGTCGCGCCTTCATGAGTTCCAGATCGAGCGGCAGGATGAGTTCCAGGCGCTCGTTCCCGGGAACCGTACCGTCACCGTCCGCGAACCCGGCATCCGCGGCGAGATCACCGACCGCAACGGCATCCCCCTCGCCCGCAACCTCCGCAACTACGTAGTTTCCTTTGACCTTGAAGAGATTACCCGAGTTTACCGCCTCCAGAATGCAGATACCCCCACACTCGACCGCCTCACGATGCAGGGCGGGTTACCGCGCGCAAAAAAGGAGAAGGATATCGTTACGATCGTAAACGAATGGACGATCAAGCCACTACAAGAAATCGGCCTCGCGAAAAACTACAATGCCTCGGCGCTGCGCACGCATTACCTCACCCACGGCGGCCTCGTCCCATTCACCTACCGCGCGGATCTCACTTACGAGGATTTCGCCCGCCTCGCGGAACACAACCTCGAGTTCCCTGGCGTCACGCTCAGCATCCGCCCCCAGCGCCAATACGCCTACGGCACGCTGGCATCCCATGTCCTCGGATATCTCAAGCAGTGGGAGAAAGGCGATATCTCATCCGCCGAGAAACGCGCTTTCGATCACTACATCGGCGATGAAAAAGGCATCGCCGGCGTAGAAGCCACGATGGACGAACATCTGCGCGGTCCCGAAGGTAGCAAGACCGTCCTGAAGGATGAGAAAGGCCGCACCGTCGGCATGCTCGATTACACCAAGCCCGGCACCGGAGCGCGCGTCCTGCTCTCCATCGATGCCCGTATCCAGTTTCTGTTAGAAAATACTCTGCGCCGTGCGGGACGGGCCGCAGGGGTTGTAATGAACGTCAATACCGGCGAGGTGTTGGCGATGGCCTCCGTTCCGGATTACGATCCGAATGCTTTTATCCCCTCCATCTCACGCGAGAAACTGATCGAATACGGATCAAACCCACAGCTCTCCCCTTTCACCAACCGCACCATCGCACCCTTCGAACCCGGCTCTACCATGAAAGTCCCCACCGCCATCGCCGGCGCGGTCCAGGGCATCGCGGGCCGCACGTTTTCCTGCGATGGCTTCGTTCCGTTCGGCAACCATAAGATCGGTTGCTGGATCTACAACAAGAGCGGCGGGCGCCACGGCTCGCTGCGCCTTCCCGAGGCGATCCAACAATCCTGCAACCCGTATTTCAACAAGATGGCGAATGCGATGGGCTGGAAGGCGATGGTGGAAGGCTGTTCGCTGGTCGGCTTCGGCAAGAAAACCGGAGTCGAGCTTCCCAATGAAGATACCGGAATCCTCCCCGGCTCCCGCTCTTGGCGTGCCGCCCGCCCCGGCGCGGTGATGACCCCCGCGCTCACCGCCATGATGTCCATCGGCCAGGGCGATATGCTCGCCACTCCGCTGCAGATGGCGGCCATGGTTTCAACCGTTGCCAACGGCGGGAGATACTTCCAGCCGCGTATGGTAAAAAAAGTGACTGCCGACGACGGCAAAGTCCTCGTTCCCGACATCCCGAAACTTGAGGTCGATCTCCTGCAATCCGGCGTCAAGGAAACCGACCTCATCCTGATCCGCGAAGGCATGCGGAAAGCCGTCAATGAAGCGGGTGGCACCGCCGGAAAAGTCCGTATGGAGGATATCGTAGTAGCCGCAAAAACAGGAACTTCACAGACCACCGACAACGGCAAGAAATCCAACAACTCCTGGATCATCTCTTTCGCACCATTCGACAAGCCGCGCTACGCGGTCGTGATCCTCGTCCAAGCCGGCGGCTCGGGTGGTGCCGTCTGCGGTCCACTTGTGAATACGGTTTACACCGGGCTTTTCGCCAAGGAAAACGGCATGCGCCTGCCGCTCAAGCCCCAGACAGAATACAAAGGCCACCTCGACCGCATCGAAGCCATTGAGCCCCTCAAGGACGTACTCGCCTCCATCGAGGCTTCCGAAATCGCCAATGGCGAAACCACCGCCGCCAACCCCGACGACGAACTCGGCGAGACCGGCGATGAAGTCGGTGAAGTCCTTCCCGAGACTCCGCTGGGGCTCATGCCCGCCTCCATCTCTCCACAACCAACCATCACACCGGAAATCGACCGCGAGGGACAAGTGATCCCGCGCGCCACTCCCATCAGCGAGTGACCCGAATTTCCGGAAAACTAAAACCAAAACATAATTTCCAACCAACACACACAACGTGATTCAGAAAATTAAAAGAATGTTAGGTATCGGCGCCGCCGATCCATCGCAAGGCAACACCATCATCGTCAACGTCGAGAAACTCGAACGCCGCGTCGCACTACTTGAGGACGGTGTCCTCGAGGAATACACCGTGGAGCGAGAAGGCGACCAGAATATCGTAGGCGGCATCTTCAAGGGGCGCGTGAAAAATATCGAGCAAGGCCTTAAAGCCATGTTCGTTGACATCGGCCTCGATAAGAATGCGTTCCTCCACTTCTGGGACGCCATCCCCGCCGCCCTAGACGGAGGACTCGAGGAAATTGAGCGTGAGGGTAGGAAAAAGGCTCAGAAAAAAATCAGCTCCAAGGACATCCCGGACATCTACCCGATCGGATCGGAAATCGTGATCCAGGTTTCCAAGGGACCCATCGGAACCAAGGGACCACGCGTGACCACTAACATATCCCTAGCCGGACGTTACCTCGTCCTCATGCCCTTCACCGAGCAGTTCGGGATTTCACGGAAAATCGAAGATCCGAAGGAGCGCCAGCGCCTCCGCCAAATCGTCCAGAAACTCTCCGTCCCCGAAGGAATGGGGATCATCATGCGCACCGTAGCCCAAGGCACGCGCGCCCGACACTTCGTCCGCGATCTCGCCATGCTCCTTGAGCAGTGGGACAACATCGACCAACGCCGCGCGAACAACCCGGCTCCCTGCTGCATTTTCCAAGAACCCAACCTCATCGAGCGCACCGCCCGTGATTTCCTCACCGAGGAAGTAGATCAGGTGCTCTGCGACGACGCGGAAACCACCGAACTGATCCGCGAGATCGCGGGGAAAATCTCCCGCCGTGCGAAACGTCGCATCCATCATCTACCTACCGCCTCGCAGCCCATCTTCGAGCGGGTAAATATCCAGAAACAGATCGACGAAGCATTCTCCCGCCAAGTTTGGCTCAAATGCGGCGGCTACATTGTCATCGATGAAACAGAAGCCCTCATCTCCGTGGACGTGAACACCGGTCGCAACCGCGGCTCCAAGGACGTCGATAAGATGATCCTGCAAACCAACGTCGAGGCCGCCGAGGAGGTCGCCCGCCAGCTCCGCCTCCGCAACATCGGCGGACTCGTGGTCGTCGACTTCATCGACATGCGCCATCGCCGCGATCAGATGGCCGTTTACAAGGCGATGAAAGACCGTGTCAAAAGGGACAAGGCCAAGACCCAGATCCTCCAGATCTCAGCCATCGGCCTCATGGAAATGACACGCCAGCGCCTCAACGAATCCCTGCGCGATTCGATGTATGAACCCTGCCCGTATTGCCAAGGCCGTGGCCGCGTCAAAACCCCGATGACCATGTCCATCGAGATCCAGCGCCGTTTAAATACAGTGATCCAAAACCATCGCGACCAAGTCGGAGACATCATCGTGATCGTGAACTCCGATGTTCTCAACCGCTTCAAGCGAGAGGACGCGAATGTCCTCGTGGAACTCGAGCGCTCCCTCTCCGGTCGCCTCATTTTCCGCTCGGACCCGACGCTCAACCGCGAACGCTTTGCCATCCTCGACGCCGCCACCGAGAAGACGATCGAGCAGGGGTGATCCGAATGTGGCTGGGACTTGCAGTCCCAGTCCGTCGCGGGGACATCCTGTCCCTGCGTTTGCTTTTCGCGAGGACGGCTTTGGGTTTGACCAAATCGCTCATGTGGTATCCCATTACCACATGAGCCAAACAAGCACATTAAAGCGCACCAGCATGTCGCTGGATCAGGAAACATTGGGTGCGCTCGAATTGCTCGCGAAGAAATGGAACACTTCAAAATCCGAAGTGATCCGCCGGGCGGTTCGTAAGTTCAAAGAAGATGAGGCGATGAAAGCCAGCCGCATGACTCCCATCCAAGCCATGGAATGGTTGCAGGAAAACGGCATTACCCAAGAACAAGCCGACAACATGAAGGAGGAAATCCGTCTGGAGAGACTGGCTAAAAAATATTGGTGGGAATGACCATTCATTTGGACACGAACCTGCTTGTCGAAGTTGGATTGAGCGGATCCGCAATGAGAGCCTCCCTGATCGCATGGCTAAGGGAGGGGAACTACTTCGCCGCCTCCACCATAGCCTGGTCT
>CAMCXJ010000120.1 GCA_945883455.1 Prosthecobacter debontii | reverse complement strand
ATGTCGTTGAAACCTTCTGCGCCGCCGGGACATGAATCGATTCCATCAGCAACTCATCGCGGGCTTACCTGGTGCGGAACGCATCGTGGAGGGTTTGCGCGATTATCATGACAAGCGCCAGACCATCGGCTCATGCCTCGTGCGCATGGCGAGGCGGCGTCTGGCGGGCGCGGGATTCCTCGAAGCCTCAACGGAGCACGACATCCATGCCGAACTCGATCTCTATCATCTTCTCTCGCCCGAGGGCAAACAGGCGCACAGCCGATATAACGCCCTGATCCGCGAACTCGTCAGCTTCGAACACGCATTGGACCATCGCCTTCGCAATCCTCCTTGCCAAGATGCCGAATCAGCCAACCGGTAGGGCGGACTCGGCGCGATCCAGCTTGCCCGGCGTAGCTTGCCTAGCCTTCGTAACCATAGCGAAGTAGGCAGCGAAGCCTGGGCCCACTTCACCTTCTTCCGCCGGAGGTTAAACGGTGTTTCAGTGTTTCGGAAAAGCGGTGTTTCTGTAAAAGCGAAAAAACCAGCCGCTACGCACCGCATCTTTCTCTCTTCTCTCACCGACCTGTCCGCAGAAGCTTTAGCGAAGGCGGAAACACCGCGCCGCAGGCAACCGAAACACCGACTCACAAGGCGCAGCGCCCTTTACGCGAAGCGACTTCTTTAGAGTTTAAAACTTGAAGTTTAAAGTTTCCAATCTCCCTCCCTCATGGACTCCCAAAAAATCAAGGTCATCCTCGTCGTCATCATCTCGGCCTTCGCAGCGGTGTATCTGGGTGTTGCGGCTGCCACGAACCAGACCGAGGCCTTGGCCTGGATCATAGGCGGCGTGGGTATCGTCTTCGTCCTGCAGCTCGGTCGCAATGTCTGGCTCCTCGTCCCGGCCGGCCTGTTACTCCAGGGTACCGTCAACGCCTTTCCCGGCTCGCCTCCCGTCTGGGCCTTCGGATCGTTGATAGCCTTCGGCATTTTCGCCATGCGCTTCGCCCTCCGGAAGCCCGACTTTGTCCTGCGCCTCGACCTGATGGACTTCGCCGTCATTTTCAATCTCCTCGCCATCATCCAGGCCTACCTCAGGAACCCCACCAGTCTCCTCATGTTCGGCGGCGAACTCGCCGGCGGCAAACCCTACGCCGTCTTCGCGGTCGCCATCATGGCGTATTTTTTCCTTTCCAACTTAAGAACCGATCTCTCCAGCTTCCGCTTAGCAGTCCTCGTAATGGTGTGCGTAACATTGGCGGATGGACTCCTCGGTGTGGCCGCTGATTTCATCCCTGCCCTCGCTGCATTCGTTCTCCCCATTTACTCGAACGTGAACTTCGGAGTCGCTCAAGCGGGTGAGGCTTTTCAAATTGACTTTAGCGAAATGCGCGGTGGCGCCAGCCTCGCCTTCCTAGGACGAACGATCGCGTTGGCCTTGCTATGCTTCAGTCGACCCATCCGCTGCCTGCTCCCCACCCACCCTGTCCGACTTTTTCTGTTCATCCTAGCCGCGATCATGATACTCCTGTCCGGTTTCCGCAGCATCGCCGCCTACATTTTTGTCGTCTATGTCACGGTAGCCCTTGTGCGCCGCAATTTCATTGATATAGGAGCGGTGGTGATCGCTGCCTTCTTGGGCATCGCCATCCTGTCCATGGCAGGTTTCGCAGATAAGCTTCCTTTCGGTGCGCAGCGCGTGCTGTCCGTTATCCCTTTCGTCCCCGTGGCCGCTAAGGCCAAGCTTGATGCCGATCAAAGTTCGGAGTGGCGGTTCGAAATGTGGCGCATCGCACTCACCTCCGACCGCTACATCCAGAACAAGATGCTCGGCGACGGCTTCGCCATGAGCGCCCGGGAAATGCGCGCCCAGCTGGATGCGGCCCAAGGCTTTGGCGACGGTTCCACCGATCAGGATCGAATCGAGGCCTTCATGCTCCGCGGATCCTATCACGGCTTCCACGTGGAGACGATCCGCTTCACCGGAGCCGTCGGATTGTTCGCCGCCGTGTTCGCCATGTTCGTCTTCATGCGCAAGGCCTGGCAGTTGCTGAAGCATTACCGCGGCCAACCCATTTTCGGATTCGTCGCCTTCGTCGCCATCCCATTTGCGTTTTATCCCTTCTGGGCGCTATTGGTCTTCGGATCATACCGCAACGATTTTCCGCAGTTCCTCGCTGCCGCCGGGCTACTGAAAATGCTGGACACCCTACGCCGCCAGGAGGTTGCGAGCGCCGCGGCTTTACTCTTGCATGGGGCAGATTACACTCCCGCCAGCCAGCGCTTTCGCGGACGCTTGGAGCGTCCTGTTCATCCCCGCATTCCCTTGCGCCAAGGCTGAGAACCCGGAACGGGTGGAATCAGCCTTCCGGAATTCAGCAAATCCCAGCCTAGGCCTCGTCGCTTACGTTTGCCCTCCTGTCCATAAGCGATGCTGTCCCTCCACCGCCTCAAGCACAGCCGCGTCGCTCGCAACGCCGCCGCTTCTTATTTCGCGTTTTTCTCCATCGCTACCTCCGGCATTCTTTCCATTCCAGTTGCACTTGCTTATCTTGACAAGCAACAGATCGGTCTCTGGACGGTTGTCAATTCCATCGTCAGTTACCTTAGTTGGATGGATATGGGCATCAGCAATGCCACCAGCCGCAAAATGGCCGATGCCATTTCGGCGAAAGACCAGCCGGAGATTGACAAATGGTGGACGGCTACACGTTTCGTTTTGCTTTGCCAGGGGATCATCGTCGCCATCCTCGGCCTTGTCGCGATTCCCCTCTTCATCGGCCTGTTTGGTATCGGAGGCGCCATCAGGGGTGAGGCCGTGGAACTCATCGCCGGTGCCGTGCTTCTGACAGCTTTCACGATGCCCTTACGCAGTGTCCCGGGTTTGCTCACCGCCCAGGAACGGTTCCACTGGATTCCCCTCAGCCAGGGTTTTGTCCCATGGCTCCAGTTGGTTGTCTTCTTTCTGATGTTGCGCGAGGGCTGGGGGACACGCGCCTATCTGGTTTCCATGGCTGCGGTGCAAGCCGCAACCTGGATCTACTACACCGCGCTGATCCGCACCAGCGAACAGGTTCCCCGCTGGAACCGGGGCGGCCTTGAAAAATCGCGATTCCGCTCCTTGTTCGGCTTCAGCCTCAACATCTCCTTCCTGGCCATCGTCGAGGCGCTGCTCAACAGCCTGCCCGCTATGCTGCTATCGCGGTATGCGGGTCTCGCCGCCGTCCCGGTTTACACCTTTACCGCCAAAGCCTCCGCCCTCGTAACCACCCTCGTCCGTCGCACCTACCATGCCTTCTACCCGCAGATGCTCCGTCTCCACGTCGATGGGAAAAAGGAGATGTTTCGCCGCAAGCATGACATCATTGGCCGTCTCATGCTCGCCATCGGCCTTGCCGCCTCTTCCGCCGTGCTCCTTCTCAACCGTACTTTCGTAGAGCTGCTCGCCGGTGCCGATTTCTACGCTGGCGGCATGGTCACCGCATGGATGGCGCTCGGCATCATCATTACCCCACTCTCCGGCCTCTTCGAATCTCTCGTCCAGTTCTCAGGGAATATGGGAAGATCCTCGTTAGTCGCACTCACGAAACTCGCTGCCGGTGTCTTGGCGGGATGGGGCGCGTATCTGGCCTTCGGACTAAGCGGTATCGCCGCCGTCTTCGCCCTCTTGCCCCTGATCTATGCCACCTACGGCTACTTCCGCGGCGCACAGCGCTGCGGTTACAAGCCGGGAGAGCTTTCGACCCGCGTCGTCCGCATGGCAACCATGGTTGGCTCCCTCTTCCTTTTCGTGGGCTGGATCGCCTCGCGTTCCCGGGTATCACCGTTCCGCTGGGTTGTATTCGACCGCCCGCTATCCCTGCCTGACTCGACCACCATTGCGGCCGTTACGGCTCTTGTCCTGCTCGCTTTATGGATCGGGCGGGCGGCGTTCCGCGACCTTAAATCGGCATGATCCCCCATGTCGGCACGTTGCCCTATCTAACCGTGTGATATTCCCGCTTTTACGGCGCCGACGGTGAAGCCGTTGCGCTTGTTCCGCAAATCCTTCAATCTTCCTTTATTCATTGGCCATGAACATTGAACCGGCAGCCGATCTGCGCCTCATCAAGGGGGCGCGTATCCAAGGGAATCGCGCCCTGAACGGCGGATTTCTGCTCGGATGCCCGTCTGTGGACTTGCCTATGCCCCGCCGCCACCAGCTCGCTCTCGCCGGCTCGGATCCCTTCTCCTTCCTCTTCGGCCTCTCCGGTTTGGGCTACCACTACCGCCTTGATGTCAGGCCGGAAGCTTCGAACCTAGCCCTCTACCACATCCGCGACGGCATCCCGCTCTACCTCCATCATTTCGCCACCCACATCCCGCCGGACGCCGCCATCACGGTCGATCTTTTCCATTCCCAGATCCGCGTCGGGATCAACGGCTTCCAGGTCATGCACGCCGTCGGCGATCCCCATTTCGATCCGCGGATCGGCTTCTCGCCCCTTTCTCCGGTCGGCTTCAATCTGCCCAAGCACAGCGCCACCCCGCTCCTGCTCCCCGCCCTCGCGTGGCTATGTCTCGGCGACGGCTTCAGCAACGCCCGCTGGCGCAACCGCAGCTTCCTGAGCTGGCCGGAACGCGTCTTCGGCCACCGCGAGGATTGGTTCAACGGCTGTGTGGCGGCGGGAAACTCGCGGCGTGTCCTCCAGTTGGCGTGGGATTTCGCCCCATTGTGCCACGATTCCTCCGTCCTGCTCGCGGTCGGCTCCGATGACCAGATCGAAGGCGAATCGTACGCTGATTTCGAAACCCGCCTCGCGGCCATCATCGGGCGCCTGCGTTCGTCACGCTTGAAATCCATCCACCTCGCCACCCTCCCGCCTCGCGTCAGCGCCATGGAAGCCACCCGCGATTGGAGCGCCCGCATGAGGGAATTCGCAGGGAAAAACCAAATCCACATCCTCGACTTCCACGCTTGGCTCGCCGCCGACATGAGTGGGATGGTTCGCGGCGAATATCCCGGAGCTGCCGCCCAGGCGCTCCTCGCCTCACACGTGGCGGAAACCCTCGGCCTCACACTCCCACCCTCCTGCCCTGCGGAAATCCATCCGAATCCGCCCGCCCCCTTCGTCGGCAAAGCCCTCCACAAGGCTCACCGCTGGCTGGACAAGCGCCTCGCCGATTTCCCGGGTGTCCTGCATTGAGTGCGCAAGTAAAGAAAGTCATTGCACAGGAGCCAACGGAGAAAACAGAGGATGTCCCAACTTGTCTTTTCTCGAAGCCATGGCTCAAGGATGATGAATGTTGAGCGGCTCCGGGCGCGCAGCCCCTCCGTTCCCTCCCTTTCCTCCTGTGAGAGAAAACCATTACACAGGAGCCAACGGAGCAAGCGCGTGATGTCCCAGCCCGCCTTTCTCTGAATCCCTTCTGGAAATCAGCCACTCCATGACCATCGGCATCCTCACCTTCCACCGCGGCCCGAACTACGGCGGCTACCTCCAGGCATGGCATGTCCGCGAGGCCGTCCGCCGCCTTGGACATGAAGCAGAGATCATCAATTACCAGAACCCGACGCTGCACGCCTCGGAGCGCCCCATTCTCCACAACTATCACCCGGCCACCCTTCGCCACGCCTTCCGCGTCTGGCGCAAATGCCGCCCCTTCCATCCGCTTGTCGCGTCTTTCTCCCCGTATCCCTTCACCTCGGATCCCGGGCAGGTTCCTTGGAGCCGCTTCGATACCGTGATCGTCGGCTCGGATGTCGTCTGGGACTATCAGACGCCTCAGTTCGGCCACGATCCCTGCTACTTCGGCGCCCATCCCTCCCAGCAGGAAACCCGCTTCATCAGCTACGCTGCGAGCTGCGGCCCCGCACGCCCGGAAGAGGGGATCCCGGAATGGGTCTCCGCCGGCCTGAGCCGCTTCGATTCGATCGCCGTCCGCGATGAGAGCACCCGCACCCTCGTCCGCAAGGCATGCGGCAGGGAGCCGGCGCTTGTCGTCGATCCCACCTGGCTCAACGAAGACCCCTCCCCCCGCCGCTCCATCGCCCCGGGCAAGCCCTACATCCTCGTTTACGGCAATCCCCTCAACGACACCCGCGCCGCCGAGCTCCGCGAATACGCCCGCCGCCGCGGCCTCATGCTTGTCGGTGCCGCCAGCGCCTGGAAATATTGCGACATCACCCTCAACGGCTTCGATCCCTTCCAATGGGTCGAGCTGTTCCAGAGGGCGGAGGCCGTCGTCACGGCCACGCTCCACGGCTTGCTCTACGCGATCAAGTCTCGCAAGCCCTTCCTCATGGTGACCCTTCCCGCCGCCGCCAACAAATCCCATACCGTCCTCACTTGCCTCGGCGCGCTCCACCGCGTCGTCACCCCGGATGAATCCTTCGGCCCGGAAAAACTCAAACTCCTCGACCCGGAAAACCCGCCCACCCCCGATCAGGCTTGGATCAGCGAATCCCGCGAATACCTCCGCAACGCCCTC
>CAMCXJ010000119.1 GCA_945883455.1 Prosthecobacter debontii | reverse complement strand
TCGGTCATCAGGGTGCCGATGGTGAAGGCGGGATCGCAATAGGTGTAGCGGACGATGCCGCCGCCATCGGTGCGGAATTTGTTAGGCGTCACGCCATCCGCCATCACGGCGTTTTCGGTGCCCTGCTTGCCAAGTCCCTGGGCGCGCTGGCGGATTTCATAGGGGCCGTCCGCGCGGGAAGCACGGGCGATTTCCGCCACCAAGGACGGCGGTTGGTAGTCGCTTAGCAAGGCGTTGAGCTCGCCGGTGGCATCCTTGTCCTGCGTGCCGATGCCGAAATAATACCAGCCGAGGGCGGGGATTCCATGGGTGCCATGTTTGAAGCCGTTCACGTTGCGGACACGGGTCTTGCCGCCGCCTTCCACTCCGTGGAGTTGTTCCTGGGACCAGTAGGCCCAGTAGAGATCGAGCAGCATTTCAGCGGAGCGGCGTATTTCCGGTTCGCCGAAGTCGCGGAAATTGTGGAAGCCCTTGAGCCAGACAGTATTGTAACCGGGGCACATGATCTCGATGCAGACGCCCTTTTTCGCCCGCTCGCGGCAATAGAGGACGATGTATTCGTTCCATGCACGGTAGTGTTGCTCGAGTGTGGAGTCGTCATCGAGTTTCAGCTCCCGGTATTCGGGTTTTTTTCTCGCGATCTTGGAAAAGTGCCAATGTGTTGTGAAATCCATGGCGTGATGGTTTTCGGTGCTGTGAAATTCCCAGGTCTTCGTCGTGGCGTGATCCGGCTTGTTGTATTTCGCACTCGTTTTGACATAGATCCAGATCGGCTTCAGGCAGGCGGCCTCGGTTTCGGCGGTGAGGCGTCCGGCATGGACTTTTCCTTCCGGGCCATACATGTCGATCAGGCGCATGACGATGTCCGCGTGCCAATGGAAGCTGTCGCGGTCGATGATGTCCAAGGGGTTGTCGAGGTAGTGTTGGGCATTTTCCACGAGAGCGGCGTTTGCCTCATCGATCATCTCGCCGAGGTAGAAGCAGCGCGCGGCGTAGCCGACGATGGAGTAGGAATAGGCGCGCGTGTAGTTGCCGCTTCCGGGACGCAGCGGCGGATGTTTCTTGGCACGCTTGAGTGGCTGACCTGCCTCGGCGCGGAACATGGCATCCACTCGTTCCTTGAATCCATCCGTTGGCTTGTCCAGCTTCGTTGCTCCGGAATCCGCGCCGAAAGCCGCGCCAGAGAGAATCAGGGTGAATATCCATGCATAAAACTGTTTCATAGCGATTCTTCTACGTTTATTCAGTCCCTTGGATTTCATTTCTCTTTATTCATCGATGGCTTGGGTTTCTCGCCGCCCTTGAGATCGGGGGAAATCCCGGATTTGATCGCCAGGAACTCATCGAGCGCGGCCTGGAGCCGGAGGCGGTCGGCTTCGTGCGCGGGATCAGTGGTCACTTTTTCGCTATAGCGTTCCTTGTCCGACGTGACTGGGATGTCGTAGAGCTTGCCGTCCTGATTCAGGCGGAAGAGGCTTTCGCGGACGAAGTATCCGCGTATGCTGCCGGAAGTGCCGGGCAAAGGTCGCGGCGGTGACTTAGCTCCTGCGAAGTTCCTCGAAGATCCAGACGCACGCTGATTTGCGCGCTTGGTAAGCGTGTGCGGTGCTCATTCCACCAGCACACGCGAGCCGACGGCCATCTTCGAATAGACGGTGGGCATCGTGCCGCTGGGGCCGCGGATGCAGGCGTGGGAGGCGGGATAACGGCGGATCGGGCCGATGTGGTGGCCGACACCATCCCATGTGAGGCGCATCCAGTATCTCATCGGCGCACCGACGAATTTGCCGCCCTCGGGGATCGCGTCCTTGTTGGCGTCCGCGTCACCGTTGATCATGTTGCCTTCGACATCGTAGATTTTGCCATACATGTTCGAGCTCTTGTCCACGATTTTCTCCAGCACCTTGTAATCACCGGGCGGCGTGGGACGGCTTTTGATCCCTGAACAGATCGGGTAATCCATGACCACCTCGTCACCGTTCATCAGCATGCCGCGTTGCTGCTTGAGGTCGATCTTCACCCATGCATTGGAGGGGTTCGTCTCTGGGAGCAGCTGGTTTTTTTTCCACACGTTGTAAGTCTTGGGGTAGTCCTTTTCCGCCTTGAAATGGTCGTAGCTGCCGGGCTCGAAGGGGTTCACATACTTCTCGTCCGTCTTGGAAATAGTAGGTTCAGGTTTCGTGGCGCAGCTCGTAAGCAGAAAGGCGACGGCACCGGTGAGCAGGAGGATGTATGATTTTAAGAACATCGAAGTAGGTCTTGTTCGGGCGGACGGATAGAGCAAAATCCGGACTATTGCAACCTTTCAAATCTGCGCCAGTCTGAGCGAGGATTTCGTCCCGCCCCTCGAAAAAAAATGGTTTCCCAGGAACTCAAGACCAAGCTCCGCGACGTGCCGCACAAGCCCGGCGTGTATCTGATGAAAGACCGCCTCGGGTCGATCATCTACGTGGGCAAGGCACTGGATCTGAAACGGCGGCTGTCCTCCTATTTCACCCCGTCACGGAAAACCCGGGCGAACCTCAAGAACCGCGCGTTGATGGATTCGATCCACGACTTCGAGATCCACGAGGTGCGCAACGAGCAGGAATCCCTGTTGTTGGAAGGCAAGCTGATCAAGGACTACCGCCCCCGCTACAACATCGCCTTCCGCGACGACAAGCGCTTCCTGCACGTCCGCGTGCGCATGGCAGATGCGTTCCCAAGGTTCGGCGCGGTGCGGACGAAAAAGGAGGACGGCGCGAGATACTTCGGCCCCTTCCCTCACTCCTCCGCACTGCACGACACGCTGAACTGGCTGAACCGCCGCCTCGGCCTCCGCGTGTGCCGTCCGGTATCGCCCGGCGAGACGGATTACCGCCACTGCAACGCCGACATCATCCGCAATTGCTCCGCGCCCTGCATCGGGCGCATTTCCCGTGAGGACTATCTCGCAAAGGTGGAGGAGGCCTGCGTGATCCTTGAGGGAAAGGGAAAGAAAGCGATCTTCGAGGAGCTGGACGATGAAATGCGCGCGGCGGCAGAAGCACTGGATTTCGAGAAAGCCGCCACCCTCCGCGACATCCTAGAAAACCTCCGAAAGACCCTCTCCCCCACCCGCCAGTTTTCACGCGGGCGCGGCGTGCCGACCACGCTGAAGCCCACCGAGGATCTCGCGGATCTTGGCGAGGCGCTGGGACTCGGCGGCCCGCCGCGCGTGATGGAGTGCTTCGATATCTCCAACGTGTCCTCGAACCACATCGTGGCCTCGATGGTGCGCTTCACCGACGGCATGCCGGACAACCGCAATTACCGGAAATACCGCATCCGCACAGTGGAGGGGCAGGACGATTTCGCATCGATGGCCGAGGTCGTTTACCGCCGCTACTCGCGCATCCTGAAGGAAAACATGGGCGATGAGACGGAGCACACGCAGGAGCCGCTGATCGAGGCGCAGCGTCGGCTGGCGAAGGAAGGAAAAGCAAAAATCATCCTGCCGGATCTGGTGATCGTCGATGGCGGCAAGGGCCAGCTTTCCAGCGCGTTCAAACAACTCCGCCAGCTCGGGTTGCAGGAGCTGCCGCTCATCGGCCTCGCCAAGCAGCGCGAGGAGGTGTTTTTCCCCGGCAAGTCCGATCCCCTGCTCATCCCCCACGACCGCGGCGCGCTCAAACTGCTCCAGCGCATCCGCGACGAGGCGCACCGCTTCGCCAACGGCTACAACGAACTGCTTTACCGCCGCCGCATGAAAGAGAGCGCGCTGGACGATTGCCCCGGCATGTCACCGCGCAAGAAAGCCGTGCTGCTGAAAACCTTCGGTTCCATCGATCGGCTGCGCAAAGCGGAAACCTCCGAGATCGCCGCGATCCCAGGCTTCTCGGAAAAGTTCGCACGATCGCTTTTAGATTTCCTGGAAAAATGACATCTAGCGCTTCAGAAGGTTCTCCGCCGTTTGGAGCGTATCGATCTCTGCGAGAGTCTTATCACGGCGGATCGCCTTGATGCGCGGGAAGCGCAGCGCGAGTCCGGATGCGTGGCGGGGCGAACGGCGGATCGAGTCGAATGCGATTTCCAGCACCACGTTCGGCTCCACGCGGTGCTTGCGCCGTTGCTTTTCAAGCGTGTGTTTGCGAAAATGGTCGGTGAGTTCCTCGATCTCCACATCGGTAAGCCCGGAGTAGGCTTTACCCAAAACCTTTAGCTCGCCGCTCGCCTCATCGCGCACGGAAAAAGTGTAATCAGAAAGCACATCCGCCCGCCGCCCGTGGCCTTGCTCGGCGAAGGTCACCACGCAGTCTAGCGTCGGCATCACGCCCTTGAGCTTGATCCAAGATTTTCCGCGCTTGCCGGGCGAGTAAAAGCTGGCCCGATCCTTGGCGATCAGCCCCTCGTGATCCTGCAGGAGAGCAGATTTGAAAAGCGACTCCACCTCTCCCGTATTTTCCGCATGGAACACCTCGATGCGTCCGAACATGCCCTCCAGCGGAATTTCCTCCAGCCGCACACGCCGCTCCCCTAGCGTCGCCTCTAGCAGGCTCTCCCCATCGACCCATAGCAGATCAAACGCGACGAATCGCAACGGCACCCGAGCCGCACCTTCCGTGCCCTCCATGAAAAGATCGCCCTCCACCTTCCTCCGTCCGAGCCGCTTCTGGAGATCTGCAAAGCCCAACTTGCGCCCCTCCGCGTAGGCGATCAACTCGCCGTCCAAAACAAAATCCCCCGCCATCGCCGCCGCCGCCTGAATCAGCTCAGGGAACTCCTTGTCGAGCGGCCGAAGATCGCGCGAAAACAAACCAACCTCACCACCGATCTTGTGGAGCTGCGCCCGGATCCCATCGTATTTCGGCTCCAGCCAGAACGGCGGCGAAAATGGCAGATCCGCGAACTTCGGCCTGTCGTCCGTTTCGTCCCGTTCCAGCGGCGAAGCCAGCATGCAGCGGATCGGCACCAGAGGCGTCAGGGTTGCCTCCGAAAGCCGACCTTCCTTTGCCAAAAGCGCGGTATGCCCCAGATCCCCGGTCAGCATATTCGCCTGCCTGATGTCTGAATCGTTCGTTTGAAACGATTGCGAAACCGCCTCCTCGACCAAGCCCTCCTTCAATCCGATCCGGAGGTCACCCGTTAATAACTTGATCACAAGTTCGCCCTCTGAGGGATGAAGATCAGATAAACGTTTCGACAAAAGAGCAACCTTTTCAAGCGATCCTTTAGTGTTACCGATATTTATGAAAAATGATCGTAAATCACTAATTTTGAATGGTTTAGGTGATAATTGTATTTCCTGAAGAAGAATTCTAGTAGTGCGGGCAATGTCGTTTTGAGTGGCTGAGATTTCCTGGTATCGCTCGGGTTTGACGCCTGGTACAGAAACCAACGCCCATTTGATCGTGGCACTACCCACATTCAAGGATCGCCTCCCAGCACGCCTCGGCAGCGCCTCGCCGATGAGCCAGCGTGTCGCCGTTTCGAGATCCTCCCCGTTGAGTCTACGCAGGTAGCCCACGAGGTATCCGATCTTCGCGAGGCGGCTACTGGTTTCCCCGATCAGGCGGCAGATATCAGAGAAATCGGCAATCTGGCAGATGGGACGGCTGTGGCGGGGGGTGGCAGCGCCGACCGCGGAGGAATGCGATTTCCCCAACGAAAGCTCGAGCTGATCCCCGCCCATCGCGCACCAAGCATCGATCCCCTTGGCGCGCAGCTTGGCGGCGAATTCCTTGGCGTATCCGTGAACCGTGAGCACCCGCTTCGGGCGAACTCGGGTCACACATTCGATCAATCCCACATGATCCGCGTGGTCAGACATCGGGATCACCTCATCGACGCGATACCGGTAAAGCGAACCGGCCTGAAGCGCCCAGCCGGTGAGCATGGCAGTGCGCTTGTTTTTCAGGCCTCGTAGTAGTTTCGCGGAAACCGCGTTGGGGGGCGCGATCACGACATGCCCTTCGATCGCAAACCCCTCGAAAATTCGTGGCTCCGGCAGCCAGATCCCCGCGGCGCGGCAGACCTCCGTCATTTCAGCAACCTTGGGATGGGAAAGCGCGGGGATACCATTCTCCGCCAGCAGCGCCAGCGCTTCCTGCGCTTTTCCGAGCGAATATCCGAAAAGCACGGGCGTTTCCCCATCCGCCAACGCATCCTGCACGAAGCGCAGCACGGCAGCATCCACTTCCATCGCACTGGGGAAAACGAGATGCGGCAGCCCGAAGGTCGTCTCCATGATCAGAGTGTCTGCCTGGATGAAATTGACAGATTCGGTGGTGCGTCCACGCCGCGCCTTAAAATCGCCGGTGTAAAGGAGGGTTGCACCGTCCTTTTTCCGGGTCACATGCAGCATCGCAGAACCGGCGATGTGGCCGGCTGGCAGCAATCGCAGCCGGAAACCATCGCGATCGATGATCTGCCCGAAGTCCGCCCCTTCCAGTCGCGCCTCCGCCATCCCGAAACGCGCCCGCAGCAGTTTAGCCGTCAACGACGAG
>CAMCXJ010000118.1 GCA_945883455.1 Prosthecobacter debontii | reverse complement strand
TACTGGAGGTGGCGTATGGAAATCCCCATCGGGAAACTCGCCGGTGCGGGGGTGTTTAACGAAAAACTCCGCGATATGGTGGCGGGGGCGGGGAGGTGAGTTCCGTGATTTGTAGTTGCGGTTCGGGGCGTGGTGGGCTTGGTTCTCGTTGCTGTCAGGAGCCGTGGAGGTGAGGCAAGCGAACCCCGCCAGGCCTTGATCGGAGCAACGGTAGTTTGTCCCCATTTGCCGCGGTTTCCTGGCGGCACTTTCTGCCCTACTATTAACGGCCGATGATTCAATTTTCTCTCTTTAAAATTCCGATCCGCGTGGAGCTGTGGTTTTGGCTGACCATGGCTTTCATCGGCGATGTGATCCGCGTGGATGGTAAGGAGGCTTTCTTCCTTTTGCTCCTGTTTATGATCGCCGGTTTTATCTCTATCCTCGTGCATGAACTGGGTCACGCGCTGACGGCGAAGGCTTTTGGGAAAAGGGTGGAGATCGTGTTGCAAGCCTTCGGCGGATACGCATCTTACAGCGGCGGCGCGCCCTTGGACAGGACGCGGACTTTCCTCGTCACGGCGGCGGGGCCGGCCTTGCAGATCGTGCTCGGAGTGGTGGTTTATCTTTTCGCCCAGTCGCTCCCCGGCATGAGTCCCCAGGCGGCGTATTTCGTGGAGAGGCTTTATGCCATCAGTTTTATTTGGGCGATCCTGAACCTGTTGCCTGTGCTGCCGCTCGATGGTGGGCGCCTTTTACAGACCATACTCGGCCCGAGCCGCATCAAACTCACGCTGCTGATCTCCATCTTAGTTGCTGTCGGGGTGGGCGGGCTCTATTTCATGATGACGCGCGATATCCTGCTGCCGATTTTTATGGGCATGTTCGCTTACCAGGCATTTCAGGCACTGAAAGCGCTGCCGTGAATTTCACCAAAGCAGCCTCACGGCGGCGGCGGCGGAGAAGGCGACGACCATCCATTCGAACGCTGCCTGCGGCACACGCCCGATGAGCATACGCCCCAGGACGATGCCTGCGAACACGCCCGGCAGGAGCTTCGCGTTTTCCCAAAGACTGTCCGGCGTAATGAGGGCGAGGCGGGCGTTGAGTGGGATCTTGATCAGATTTACGAGCAGGAAAAACCGCGCGCCGATGCCGATCATCTCCATCTTCGGCAGGCGGCGGGCGAGGAAATAGAGCTGGATCACCGGCCCGGCCGCGTTGGCCAGCATGGTGGCGAAACCGCCCATCGCGCCCGCCGCCACGCCCAGTCCGCGAGACTCCGCGAGCTTATCAAAGAATACCGGCTTCATTTTCCGGAACGCTTGGATCAGCACCATCAACAGCACGCAGCCGCCGATGATGCGGCGCGCGATCTGGTCATCGATTTTCCCCAGCAGCCACCAACCCAGCCCGAGCCCGACGAGAGTGGCGGGCAAAAGTTTCCACACGGGCTTCCACGATCCGTGTTTCAGGAACGCGGGATACGCCATCAGATCCGCCGCGATCAGCAATGGCAGCGCGAGGCCGACGGATGCCCGCGCGCCATACACCTCCGCCAGCAGCACCACGGAAACCATCGAGACCCCGCTGAAGCCCGCCTTCGCCACGCCGATGCAAACCGCCGCCACCAGCGCGATCATGAACAGCTTCGGGTCATCGGCCATGTGCGGCGGAGCGTGGGCGTTTCAGGGCGGGGATGAAAGCGGTTTGTCACCGCCTCTTCCCTCCACCCTTCGGCTTGTATCCGTCCGCCCAGTTTTTACTCACCAACGCCTTCATTTCCGCGACGGTGGCGGCGTGTTCCGGTTCTTTGGCGAGGTTGTGGAGCTCGCCGGGGTCGGTTTGGTAATCGTAGAGTTCCGCACCCTGTTTGCCATTGGCCCACTCGGTGTAGCGGTGACGCTCGGTGCGGACGCTGTGGCCGGCGAACGAACCGCGCCAGACCTGCGTGAAAGCGGGGCGGGTCCATTCGGCGTCGGGCTTGTCGAGCAGCGGCCTGAGGCTGGTTCCGGCGAGGTTCGCGGGCGGGGCAAGTCCGGCGAGATCGGCGAGGGTGGGGTAAAGATCCACCAACTCCACGGTGCGCGGCGAGATGCCGCCCTTGGTTTTCTGACCCGGCGCGGAAATGATCATCGGCACGCGCGCGGAGCCTTCGAAGAGGCTCTGCTTTTTCCAAAGGCCGTGCTCGCCCACGTGATAGCCGTGGTCGCTCCAGAACACGATGATCGTGTTTTCCGCGAGACCGAGGCGATCCACCGCGTCGAGCAAGCGCCCGACCTGCGCGTCCACGAAGGAGATTGTCGCATGGTAGGCTTGCAGGGATTCACGAGATTGCTCCGCCGTGACGCCGAACCACGGCCAGGGCGTGGTGGAGGAAATCGCGGCCTGCGGAACATTTTTCACCTCATCGAACGGCCCCTTCGGCGCGATCACCTTCTCAATCGGATACAGATCGAAATATTTTTTCGGTGCCACGTAAGGGCAGTGCGGGCGGTAGAACCCGGCGGCGATGAAGAACGGGCCATCCTTGTGCTTTTCTAACAGCTTGATCGTCTCCGTGGCGACAATGCCGTCCGTCTGCTCCTCGTCGGTGCCATCGGCCCGCTGGAAACTCAGCGAGCTTCCCAGCCCGCGCTTCGGGGTATGATTTGTGAGCAGGTTTTCCTCGTCCTTGTCGCGACCTTTCGGGTTGATGCGCTCCGACCATGACGCCTCGTCGTCGAGTCCGTTCGTACCGATCTGGCCGGGGTTACCGTAGTGGTAGATTTTCCCGATCCGCGCGGTGTGGTAGCCGTTGTTTTTGAAAAGCTGCGAAAGCGTGACCGCCTCGGGCAGATGTTTGCGGAAGTGGTATTCGAGATCGAAGGTTCGCGTCGTGTCCGGGCGCAGGCCGGTCATGATCGAGGTGCGGCTTGGCGAGCAGAGCGGGAACTGGCAGTAAGCTTTTTCGAAACGCGTGCCCGCTTTCGCGAGGCGGTCGATGTTCGGCGATTTCACCGACGGGTGCCCGTAGCAGCCGAGGTCGTTGTTCATGTCATCGACGGCGATGAACAGGACGTTCGGCTTTTCGGCGGCATGGGCAGCGGTGAGACAAAGGAGGAGGGCGAGGGTTTTCATGGTTCAATCGGGTTGGCGGGAAAAAGTTTCCTCATGGACGACAGCACCGCGCACATCGTGGTGGCGGAAGGAAATGCGCGGCTTGCCATCGTCGCGATCCACATCCACGGAGAGGAAGCCGCCCTTGATGCGGAGGAAGCGGTGCTCCGTCGAGAGGTTTTTCATCGAGAATCCTCCTGCATGGCTGTCCGATCCCGGGCCGGCGGAAAACTCTGTCATGCCGCCCTCCTTTTCCCGCGACACGTATTGCCAATGCCGGTCGCCGCAGATCACGTAGGTCGCGGGCAACGTGTCGAGGAACGCGCGGACTTCGGCGCTCTCCTGATGGAATCCTTTGTTCGCGAGGTTGTCGTTTTTCTCGCCCCGATCCGGCCCGAGGATGGGTGTGGGGCTGATCAGAATGCGAAACGTGGCGTCCGACGCGCGCATCGTTTCGAAGAGCCATTTCTTCTGCTCCGCGCCGAGGATCGTTTTCTGCGGGCCGTCGCGCATGCTGTTGGGGCTGCGGAAATCCCGTCCTTCGAGCATCCAGATCTGCAAGTCCTTTCCCCAACGCACCGTGCGGTAGGGCGTTTCCCCCATCGGGAACTGCTCGCGGAAAATGGCGAGTCCCTGATCCCAGGTGAGGTCGCCGTATTTCTGGCCCGGCCAGCAATCGTTCTTGAGCGTGTCGTGGTCGTCCTTCATGAAATAGGACGCGTGTTTGGCGTGGAAGTCGCGCTGGTTTGCGAGGGAGTAAAAGCGGTTCCATTTGTAGCGGGCGAGCTCAGCGGACATCGCCCACGGGCCGGGCTTGTCGTAGTATTCGATGTCGCCGGCATGGACGAGGAAATGGGGTTTCAATTTCTCCATCACTGGATAGATGAGGTGGCCGCGCTCGCCGTCATCACGTCGCGGGAAATCATGGCAGGTGACCACCGCGAAACGGACGGGCGCGGCCACATCCAGCAGTTGCGCGGTGGTGAAGCAGCCTTCGAGTGTGGACTTCATTTCCCCACCAGGCGTGAACCCTTCCAACAAGAGCTTGTAGGAGGTCGCCGGTTTCAGACCAGTGAGGCGGATCTGTGCGGTAAAATCGCGCTGCGGATCCACGGCTTGCGAGGGCGTTGTGATCCCCTCGCCGCCTTCGGGCAAGTAACGCAGCCGCACGCTTCCCGCCGCGCCCATCAGGCTGTCCTTCATGTCGCGGAGCGTGAGGCCTTCGGGAACTTTATCGTCACTGTCCTTGAACGGAGTGCCGTCGGCGCGGCGCTCCAGCGCATCGGTGAGCCGCACCCAAACGATGGCCGATGTGGAATCCACCTCCCCGATCTTGATGCCGTTGCCGAAATGGACATCGCTGCGAACAGCTACACAGGAAAGGAAAAGCACGATCACCGCTTTGTGTATCCCATTCATTTGCCGTATGCTTCACAACGGATCCAATTTGGCGATAAAGAAGTCCCACGTGCGCAATTTCGCGGTTCGCCATGCGCGTGATTTTAGCACATGGTTCCCGAGATGCTCCGCCTCATCCGCCACACCCTACGCTTCCCGTTGCTCAGCGGTCTTTCCCTGCTGATGGCCGTGGCCTGCACCGCGCTGGTGCTGGTGCTGCCCGGCGTGACGATGCGATTCATCGATACGATCATCGGAAAAAACCGCCCGGATCTCATCCTTTCCACCGCGCTCATCGGGGTCGGCGCGATCCTCGCCCGGCAGCTTCTTTTCACCCTCCGCACTTACCTGAACAACCACCTCGAACTGAAACTCACCCACGTCATCCGCTGCGAGCTTTACGACAAGCTCCAGCGCCTGCCCATCCCGTGGTTTGACAAAAATTCCTCGGGGGAAATCATGTCCCGCGTCGCCAACGATGTCCCCGCCACGAACCGCGTCATCATTGAGGGACTCGACCAAGCCATCGCCGCCCTCCTGCAGTTCCTCATCGTGCTTGGCTACATGCTCTATCACTCGTGGCAGCTCACGTTGGTGGTGATGATCCCGCTGCCCTTCATCGGCCTGATCACCGCATGGTGGTCGAATAAGGCGGAGCCGAAATGGCGCGCCTCCTCCGAGGCCTCCTCCGCGCTCAACGCCATCCTCCACGACAACCTCGCCGGCATCCGCCAGATCAAGGCCTACACGGTGGAGCCGCAGGCGCTCTCCGATTTCGACGAGGCCTCGCGCAAAGTCGGCGACAAGCACATGGCTGTCATGAAAGGCCAGGCCATCGTCTGGCCCGCCGTGTCTTTCATCGCCGAGTCCGGCATCATCCTCATGGTCGCCTTCGGCGCATGGTGGACGCTCAACGGCGAGCTCTCGCCCGGCATCGTCATCGCCTTCCTCGTGGCGTGGGGTTTCCTGTTCGATCCGATCTCACGCATCAACACGCTCTCGCAGACATTTACTAAGGGCCTAGTATCTGCGAAGCGCCTTTTCGAAATTATCGATACCCCCGATGAATCGAATCTCACGGAAGGCGCACGCCCGGAAACTTTCTCCGGCAACATCGAGTTCCGCGATGTCAGCTTCTCCTACGGCGGCGAGGCTCCGGCGCTGAAACATATCAGCCTCAGCGCCCTGCCCGGCCAGACCGTCGCCCTCGTCGGAGCCACGGGCTCGGGGAAATCCACCTTTCTCAATCTCCTCTCCCGCTTCTACGAACCCACCTCCGGCGAGATCCTGTTAGATGGGAATCCTCTCTCCGGCCTCTCCAAGGAATGGCTGCGCGACAACACCGGTTTTGTCACCCAGGAACCGTTCCTTTTCAACACCACCCTCCGCGAGAACCTCACGCTCGCGAAGCACGAGGCGAGCGATGAAGAGCTGTGGGAAATCCTCGAAGCCGCCAACGCCGCCGAATTCCTCCGCGCCCTGCCCGAAGGCCTCGACACCATGGCCGGTGAGCGCGGCATCCGTTTCTCTGGCGGCGAGAAACAGCGCCTTTCCATCGCCCGCGCGTTGCTGAAGAACCCGCCGCTGCTGCTGTTAGACGAGGCCACCTCCGCCCTCGACAACACCACCGAGAAGCTCGTTCAGCAAGCCCTCGACAAGCTCCGCTCGAACCGCACCTCCTTCGTCATCGCCCACCGCCTCAGCACCATCCGCAACGCCGATGTGATCTGCGTCCTCGACCACGGCGAACTCGTCGAGCAGGGCGCGCACGAGGAGCTGATGGAGAAAAACAGCCTGTATGCGAAATTGCAATCCCATCCCACAGCCAAAAGCAATGGCCACGGTTAGGCATATCGGCCTGTGCGGGTATGCCCTGCGGAGAGCAAGGCGGCGCGTGAAAACACGATTTGAACCAGCGCCACCACGCACGCTGCAGCGGTTTTTTTTCCTCACTATCATCCTGTGTGCGCTGTGTTCCTGTGGCGACAGGGCCAAAAACCGAGCTAAGAATGGGGAC
>CAMCXJ010000117.1 GCA_945883455.1 Prosthecobacter debontii | reverse complement strand
GTCCGGCTTCTTACCTTTCGTGATTAAAAAATGGAACTACGTCATCCCTACCGGTTTTCCTCACACCCGCACCCGCTCAACATTCGCACCTAGGGTGATGAGTTTCTCGTCGATGTGCTCGTAGCCGCGGTCGATGTGGTAGAGGCGGGAGATTTCGGTGCTGCCTTTCGCGCGGAGGGCGGCGAGGACGAGGGCGGCGGAGGCGCGTAGGTCGGAGGCCATGACCGGGGCGGCGGAGAGTTGCTCGACGCCGCGGATGATGGCGCTGCCGTTGTCCACCTTGATGTCCGCGCCCATCCGTTTCAGCTCGGCGCAGTGCATGAAGCGCTGCGGGAAAATCGTGTCCTTGACCACGCTGATGCCGGGAGTGGTGGCGAGCAGGGCGGTCATCTGCGCCTGCATGTCCGTCGGGTAACCCGGGAACGGCGCGGTCACCAGATCGACGCCGACGAGGGTTTCCCCGCGCTCGATGAAACAGGAATCGCCCTTTTCGTTGAAGGTTACCTTGTGGCCGGATTTCACGATCGCATCGGTGATCGCCTTGAGATGGTCGCGGTTCACGCGGCGGAGGGTCACCCCCTCACCTGCCAGCGCGGCGGCGGCCATGAAGGTGCCGGCCTCGATGCGATCAGGGATGACGGTGTGCTCGACGCCTTTCAGCTCCTTCACACCCTCAATTACGATGCGCCTAGTACCTGCGCCGGTGATCTTCGCGCCCATGGCGTTGAGGAAATTCGCGAGGTCGAGCACCTCCGGCTCGGCGGCGGCGGATTCGATGACGGTGATGCCCTCGGCGAGGGTCGCAGCCATCATCACGTTGTCGGTGCCAAGGACGGTGGGGCCGCTTTCGCCGCGCAGATCCATTTCCGCGCCGCGCAATCCGTCGGGGGCGGTGAGGATGATGTTGCCGCCCTCGAACTCGATCTTCGCCCCGAGCGCGGCCATGCCTTTCAGGTGGAGATCGACCGGCCTGTCGCCGATTACGCAGCCGCCCGGCAGCGAGACAACGGCCCGGCCTTTCCGCGCGAGCAGCGGCCCCATCACGCAGATCGAGGCGCGCATGCGGCGGACGAGTTCGTAGGGAGCCTCGTCGGAAATGTCGGCGCAGGTGATGCGCACGGTGCCGGAGGATCGCTCCACATCTGCGCCGAGGGCGCTGAGGATCTGGATCATGTAATTCGTGTCCGAGACATCCGGCACGCGGCGGATGATGCAGTCCTCGCCTGTTAGAATGGCGGCGGCGAGGATGGGCAGCGAGGCGTTCTTGGAGCCGGAGATATTGATGGCTCCCTTGATGACGGAGCCGCCGTGGACGACGAGTTTATCCATTGGATGGTGATTTTCTTACGGGTGTCTGGCGAAGGGAAAACGGGCGATGCCGGATAGATCCCGGCGGATTTCCGTTTCCGCGAAGCCGCAGGATTCCAGAGAGGCGAGGAGCTGGGAAGCCTGATCGTGGCCGATTTCCAAAGCCAGCAAGCCGCCGGATTTCAGGAAACCGAAGGACTCCGGCACAAAACGCCGCAACAGATCCAGCCCGTCCGCGCCCGAAAACAGAGCGAGCGCGGGGTCGTGGCGGAGTTCGCGAGCCATTTCCGACGCCTCGCCATCCGGGACGTAGGGCAGATTCGCGGCGATGAGATCGAAGCGGCCGCTGATGGAAGAGAAGAGATCGCTGCGGACGAGCGTGATGTTTTGTATGCCGAGTTTCTCCGCGTTCTCTTTCGTAAGGGAAAGCGCATCCTCCGATATATCCGCAAGGGTTACATACGAGTCCGGACGCTCCGCCGCGAGCGTCAGGCCGAGCACGCCGGAGCCGCAGCCCATGTCGAGGATTTCCAACGGGCCTTCGGGCAGGAGCTTGAGGATCATTTCCGCAAGCTCCTCGGTCTCGGGGCGCGGGATCAGCGCCCGGGCGTCGCAGAGGAAGTCACGGCCATGGAATCCGATGCTTCCCAGCAGGTGCTGGAGCGGAATCCCCTCGCCGCGTTTTTTCAACGACTCGCGCAACGGGGCAAGGATTTCCTCCTCCAGCGGGCGGTCGAACTGCGTGTAGAGCTGCATCCGCGTGCAGCCGAGCCGGTGGGCGAGCAGGTGCTCCATGTTGCGACGCGCCTCCCCGATACCGCGTTTACCGAGGTATTCCGCGCCTCCATTGATTGTTTCCAGAACGGACTTCATCGCCGCGCCGCTTATGAGGCACACGCGCCGGAAGAGCAAAGGCCGAAAACCACGCACGAGCCTGTTTTGGGTTGCCGTTCGCGCTGGGCTTGTTACCGGAGGGCATCACTTCACACCCTTCCATCGTCGGCCTCGGTGCGCTCTCCTCCCTGGGGCACGATGTCGAATCGCATTTCCATGCGATCTCACGTGGGGAAACAGCGGTCCGCCCGCTCGGCGAGCTGTTGGGAAACGACAGCCGCCATGCCGCTCTGACGGGCGCGTGGATCGAGCCAAGGCGATTGCTGACCCATCGGAAATGGAGCCCCGCCTCGATGGCCGCGCTGCATGTCGCGCGGCAGGCGGTTTCCGCCGCCGGATGGGATGCGGAGCAACTCGCCGACGCGGCGCTCATCGTCGGCACCAGCCGTGGCAACGCGGCGGGATGGCTGGGCTCGTGGCCGGGGCGGCGGCCCTTCAAGCTGATGACCGCCAGCAACACGATCCACAGTGAACCCGCCACTGCCATTTCCATCGAGCTCGGCATGTTCGGGCCGAACCACCTCGTCGCCAGCGGCTGCTCGGCAGGCCTAGACGCCCTAGGCCTCGCGAAAATCCTGCTCGATGCCGGCCAAGCGGAACGCGCCCTAGTGGTCGCCGTCGATCTTCCGCTCGTGCCACTACTGTTAGATAACTACGCGGACTCCGGCCTGCTCGCCACCGCCACGCGGCTCAACCCGTTTTCCCCCGCCACCGACGGCTTCATCCCCGCCGAAGGAGCCGCCGCCATCGCGCTTTCCAAATCGGAAAAAGGCAAATCAGTGATCACGCATTTTGCCAACAACTCGGATGGCGCGGATCCCGTCGGCGTCCCGAAAGGTGGTGGTCGGACAAGCCTGCTTCTCAATAAGGCGATCGCAACCTGCGGTGAACCTGCCGCGATCTGCCCCCACGCCACCGGTACAAAAGTGCAAGCCGCTGCCGAGCGGGCTTTCCTTTCCGGCAAAGCCACGCTCCATCTGCTCAAGCCCTTCATCGGGCACACCGTCGGGGCGAGCGGCTTGCTGGAAAGCGTGATTTTGCTACGTTTCATGGAAGACGCCACGCTGCCCGCCAATCTTCCCGGAACGTTCGGAGCGTGTGGCATGGATGCACCGGAGACCACCACCCCATGCCTCGGCCCCGTTTACAAACTTGCGCATGGCTTGGGCGGCCATAACTCTCTCGCCGTTTTCCATCACTCCCATGACACGCATTGAAATCTCCCTGGATCGCCAGGAACTCGACCTCTTCCGTCGCGATGAACTCATACGCACCTACCGCATCTCCAGCGGCGAGAAGGGGATGGGCTTCGTGGACGGTAGTTTCCGCACGCCCACCGGACGCTTCGCCATCGCGGGAAAAATCGGCAACGGCGAGCCGATTTATACCCGCTTCAACGCGCGGGTGCCGGTCGGGATTTGGAATCCGCAGGATGGTGGTGACGGCGACCTGATCTTATCCCGCATCCTGCGCCTCGACGGCTTGGATGATCAAAACGCGAATACCTTGGAGCGCTACATCTACATCCACGGCACGAACCGCGAAGATCTGCTCGGCACTCCATCGAGCCATGGCTGCATCCGCCTGGCGAATACGGATATGATCGAACTATCCGACGAAGTCGCGGATGGAACAAATGTGACCATCCATCCAGTCACCATACCCAAAGCAAAACTATTGTTCGTGGATTGCGATTCCACATTGTCCGCCATCGAAGGCATCGACGAACTGGCGCGCCTGTCCGACCCTGCAATTTTTGCACAAGTCGTCGCTTTAACAAATGCTGCCATGAACGGTGACTTGGCCTTGAATGAGGTATTCGGAAAAAGGATGGAGATCATCAAACCTAATCAATCCATGGCGGACGAGGTCGCCCGGCTTTACATCGATCATATCGTTACCGGTGCGCATGAGTTCATTGTAACGGCTAAATCGAAGGGCTGGATCCCGGTGATTCTTTCCGGAGGATTCGAGCCGCTCATCAGGCCGCTGGCAGATCATCTCGGAATCAATCATGTGGAGGCGGTTCCGGTTTTCTTCAATGAATACGGCACTTACGCGGGCTACGGCGCGGATTTCCCAACAACCCGCAACCATGGCAAGAACGAGATCATCAACGAGTGGAAACGGGCGACCTTGCCCGCCCGAGTCGTGATGATCGGCGACGGGATCTCCGATCTTGAGACCAAGCCTGATGTCGATGTGATGGTTGGATTCGGCGGGATCATCTCTAGGGAAAAGGTCAAAGCCGGAGCCGATGTTTGGGTGGAGGGCTTCGCGGAATCATCTATTATTTCCTTGTTATCGGATTAACATAACAGTCACTGCATACACTAACATTTAGCTTGCATTGCCTGTTTCGCGTCGTAGCTTGCTCACGCAATGAGCACCACAACTAAGAAAGATATCGTCCGCGGCAAACGCTACACCGCAGAGGAAAAAAGCAAAATCGTCTCCTTCGTGGAGAGCCACAACACAGCCAACGGCCGCGGGGGTCAGAGCACGGCCGCTAAGAAATTTGGCGTCTCGCAACTTACCATATCCACCTGGCTGAAAGGCGCGGGCAAGACCGGTCGTAATTCGAAAGCTGATATCAAGGGAAGCATTGGCAAGGGAAGTATCCAAAGCAAACTCGCCGCGCTACTCACCCTCGGTCAGGACATTTCGAAACTCGAAAAGGAACTCAGCGTCAAGAATGCCAAGTTTAATTCGATTAAAGCCTCCCTCTGAGCCGATAATTGATTAGATAACAAATCCAACTATCCAACCGCCTTCCCTCGTGGGAAGGCGGTTTTTTTGCGCCAACGAAAATACGAAAAATACCTTGAAATATTGAACTTTCGGTAAATAATGAAAATGTAATGGTTGCTACTGACAAACGACTAGAGCGGGCGAGAGACGAGTTTGTGGCGCAGTGGGGCGCCCTCGGCACTCAGTGGGGCATCAACCGGACGATGGCGCAGATTCATGCGCTGTTAATGACCTCGCCGCAACCGATGTGTACGGATGAAGTCATGGAGTCACTCGCCGCCAGCCGCGGCAACGCCCATACGAACCTGAAGGAGCTTGTGAACTGGGGACTCGTGCGGATGATCGTGGTGAAAGGCGACCGCCGTGATTTCTACGAGGCCGAAAAAGATGTATGGCAGATTTTCACGATCATAGCCCGCGAGCGGAAGCGGCGTGAGATCGATCCCGCGCTCGCTCTGCTGAACAAGTGCGCAGTGGAGACGAAGGATTTGAAGGGGGCGGAGGCGAAGGCATTCCACAATCAGATGAAGCAGCTCGAGGATTTCGTCGGATTCGCTTCTAAAATGTCCGACCGCGTCTCCTCGATGAGGCACGGACTCGCGATCCAACTCGCAACAAAGATTCTCGGATAATTTTCACACTACTTTTCCCATGAACACAACTACAGTCATTATCGGCGCGAACGGTTTCCTTGGACGTTATCTGTGCCGCCATTTCGCTAGGAACGGTCGGGAGGTCGTCGCCATCGCCCGCAACAAAAAAGGTTGGAGCGGCGACGGTATGTTCCTTAAATGGGATGGAAAATCGCACGGACCTTGGGCCTACGCGCTGGAGGGAGCGGAGCTTGTGATCAATCTCAGCGGCAGCACGGTGAACTGCCGTTACACCCCCGAGAACCGGGAAAAGATCATGGCCAGCCGGGTGAAATCCACCGAGGCGGTCGGGCGCGCGATCTCCGAATGCCGCGTGCCGCCGAAGCTCTGGCTCAACGCGAGCACGGCGACATGGTATCGACACGCCGAGGACAAGCCTCAGGACGAGTGGCATGGCGAGGCCGGAAAGGGCTTCTCACATCGCGTGGCGGAGGCATGGGAAAACGCGTTCTTCGGCGCGAAAGTCCCGGCGGAGACGCGCAAGTGCGCCCTGCGCATCGGCATGGTGCTCGCGAACGAGCCGGACACCGTATATGACGTTCTGACAGGACTGACGAACCGTGCACTCGGCGGCACGATGGGCGGAGGCAATCAGCGGGTGAGCTGGATCCACATGGACGATTTCCTGCGCGCGGTGGAATTCATCGCCCGCGATCCATTCATGGACGGCATCGTGAATATCACCGCCCCCAATTTCCCGACGAACCGCGATCTGATGCGCCATTTTCGCGAAACTGTCGGCATGCCGCTCGGTGTTCCTGCCGCGAAGTGGATGCTGAAGATCGGCGCGGCGTTCATGGACACGGAAACAGAGCTTGTGCTGAAAAGCCGCTGGGCAGATCCGCTGCGGCTGCGCGAGGCGGGCTTCCGCTGGCGTCACCCCAAGGCGGCCAATGCCATCGACGACCTCGAACGGAGACGCGGCCTCACCGGTTTTTTCCGCGAAACAGAACGCCGCAGCGCGGG
>CAMCXJ010000116.1 GCA_945883455.1 Prosthecobacter debontii | reverse complement strand
GGGCGCGGAGGAAGATATTTAGGGTTTGATGGTGTGGAAGCCGAGTTCTTTGGTGGGTTGGTTGTCGCCGGTGAAAAAGTGGGGACAGAATGTCCCCACGACGGACTGGGACTACAAGTCCCAGCCACGGCTTGATTGACTGCATCAGGGAGCGGAGCTGAACGAAGGTGCGCATGATGGCGATGTTGACCTCGACGGCGCGCTGGGAACGGAGGACGGAAGAGAGCATAGCGACGCCCTGTTCGGTGAAGGCGTAGGGTAGGTATTTGATGTTCTGTCCGCGCTTCAAGATCACAGATTGTGATCTCAAGTTTTCAAGCTCCTTTTCAGCAAGCTGGAACATGAAGTCTGCAGGAAAGCGCTCGATGTTTTTTTTAACGGCTTGGTTTAAGCTCCTTACCTCCACTCCATAAAGCTTTGCGATGTCGGAATCGAGGATGACGTTTTCGCGGCGGAGGCGGATGACGAGGGGGGTGAGTTGATCGGGGATGAGAGATAGCGACACGGGTTTTGAGACCGCTTTTTTGGCGGGTGTCTTTTTGGCGGTGTGCTTCTTCAGGGGCATTAGTTTTTTTTCGCCGCAAGGCGCAGAGGGGCGCAGAGAGCTTTTTTGAGGTTTATAGTTTAAAATTTAGAGTTTAATTATTCTCCGCGAGGCCTTCCTTGTGGCCGATGTCTTTCACCGGTTCGAAAATGGCGAGGACTTGGTTGAGCAGATCGCGGTCGATGGGGGCGGCGAGCCACTCGGCCCATTTGGCGATGTTTTTGGGGTTGGCGGAGCCGGCGATGGTGGTGGCGATGCTGGGGTGCTCGCAGGAATATTGGCTGGCGAGCTGGGCGATATCGACGCCGTTGTCGGCGCAGAGTTTTGCGGCGTCGCGGGCGGCTTGTTTTACGTTCTCGGGTTCCTTGAGCCACTCGGGGAGTTCCGCGTTGGTGAGGAGGCGGGCGGAGAAGGGGCCGGCGTTCATGGCGCCGATGTTTTTCGCCTGGAGGCGGGGCAGGAGTTCGGTGGCGAAGGAGGTGTTCTGGAGGGTGTAGCGGTTGTAGCTGAGCACGCAGTCGATCTCATCCTCGATGTGGTCGAGAACGGTGTGGAAGGTTTTCATCGGGTAGCAGGAAAAACCGATCGCGCGGACTTTTCCCTGCTCCTTGAGTTTGATGAGAGCGGGCAGGGTTTCCGTCCAGATCTGTTCGAGCGGGACGAACTCGACGTCGTGGAGGAGCATGATGTCGAGGTAATCGGTCTTGAGGCGCTGGAGGGAGATGTGGGTCGATTCCTCGACGCGCTTCGCGGAGAAATCGAAGTGGATGTCGGAATAGCGGCCGAGCTTCGAGCCGAGGAGGTAGGAATCGCGCAGGATGCCGTTGAGGCCGAGGCCGAGCATGATTTCCGACATGCCGCGGCCGTAGAACGGCGAGGTGTCGATGAAGTTCATGCCGAGGTCGAGGGCGGTCTTGGTGGAGCGCATCGCCTCATCGAGCGTGATCGTGCGGAACTCTGCGCCGAGCGAAGATGCGCCGAAAGAGAGGATGGGGAGGTCGATGCCGGAATGGCCGAGTGGACGGGTGGGTATCATAAACTTTAAATATTAAAATTTAAATTTCAAGGAAGACTTGGGTTGAGGGTGATTGAACCGCCAAGTTCGCCAAGTTCGCCAAGGAAGAAATAGAGTATTTTCATCTCAAAAAACTTGGCGATCTTTTCGGACTTGGCGGTTCAACTATTCAAATAGGCTGCGGATGGATCGGATGGTTTGTTGGGCGGCGGTTAGGGGATCTGGGAGGGGGAGGATCTCGGCGGAGAGGTGGCCGGTGTAGCCAATTTCTTTGAGGGCGGCGACGATGGGTTTCGGATCGGTGTGGCCGAAGCTCATGGCGCGACGGTTGGAATCGGCGTAGTGGACGTGGCCGATGTGTTTGCCTGCGGCGCGGATCGAGGCGGCGAGATCCGCTTCCTCGATGTTCATGTGGAACAGGTCGGCGAGCAGGACGATGTTTTCCAATGCGTTGGCTTCGATGAAATCGGCACCGTCTGTGAGGCGGTTAATGAGGTTGGTTTCGTAGCGGTTCAGCGGTTCGTAGATGAAAGGGACGTTGTATTTCGCGGCGGTTTTTCCGGCGATGTGGAGGGCGTCGGCGAGCCATTCGAGGGCTTGATCCTTGGATACCTCGCCGCCGTGTTTTCCCTGCATGGAGCCGAGGATGGCGGGTGCGCCGAGCTGGCCGCCGAAGGCGATCATTCGTTCCAGGAAATCGAGGGCGGCGACTCGTTTGTCGAGCGATGGATCGGTCAGAGAGAGACCGTGCTTCACCATGCCCGCGCCGGTGCCGACGGCGGCGATTCCGAGGTCGTGCGCATCGGATAATATCTTAATTGTGCGCACAGAGACAAAGTCGGGGCTGGGGAGGAAGAGTTCGATATCATCGAAGTCGGCATCTTTGGCGAGAGCGAAGGCTTCCTCGAGGGGCATGTGTAAAACGAAGGGGCCAGCGGCGGCTTCGGGGACTTGGCAGAGGGTGACGGCTGTGCGCATGAAACTTTAAATTTTAAAATCTAAATCCTAAGGAAGACTTGGGTTGTGAGAGCGGAATTTACCACGAATGGGCGCTAATTTTCGCGAATGTAGATCCTGGATTCTGGAATCTGGCCTCTGGATTCTTAAACCGATTCCAGGATGATGTTGCCGTAGGCGGTGGTGTCGCCGGTGCGGATGAGGCCGATGGCTTTGGGGACGAGTTTCTTGAAATCGTTGTGGGGAAGGCGGGTGACTTCGACGGACGGGTAGAGACCTTTGAAGCCGTCGAAGGAGGACTCGTATTTGGCGATGGTTTCGGCAGGGTTGGTGGTGAGGAATTCCTCGGCTTGCCAGATGCGGCCGACCTTGAAGGTGTCGTGCAGGAGATCGAGGAGGTCGGTGATCGTGGGGATGCCGCGGCAGAGGGCGATGTCCACGGTTTCGATCTCGTCCCAGTAGGGAAAGGCCCAGTCGGCGATGACGAGGGTGTTCGTGTGCCTGATGCGGGCGAGGAGGTGGAGGATGTCGGGGTTGAGGATTCCTTTTTGGATCATGGTGGTGTGGGACAGGGCAAAACTACGTGGATTTCGTGCGAAATGGTAAGGATTTTTCCTGACATCCGGTAAAATTTACGATTTTGGGATTCATCGATTCCACCGTTTGCATCCGTGGGTCCGCTAGGGAGCTGATTTTGCCGAAAGTTAGGGTCTGCTCGATAAGCACAGGCCATTGCAAAATAACATTTTACGATGGTCAGTAGCAACTGCGCCGAAGTTGCCACCAGAGCCACGTGGAGATAATGAATCATGCGGAGTGACTAGCAAAACCCACTGCGCAGCTAGGTCTAAGATTCATTCAAAATTCTCCCAGATTGGTTATCATCATTGAGCGTCGGCAACTTCAGGGGACATGAAAAACACGGTTGCGCGCGGGGCGGTCTGCGCTTACGACTTTTCCATGACCATGCTCCTCGAGAAAATATCCATCCTGTCCAAAACCAAGGAACTCTGCGCCGCGATCGCGGATGACGCGCAGTTTCAGAAACTTCAAAGCGACGTGGAGCGCTTCCTTGCCGATGATTCGGCGAAGCTGCAATACCAGTCCGTCCACGAGAAGGGCGAGGAACTTCACCACAAGCAACACGCGGGCGTGGAGCTCGGCGCGGCAGAGATCAAGGCGTTTGAGGACGCGCGCGATGCCCTGTTCGACAACCGCATCGCGGCGGATTTCATGGACGCCCAGCGCACGCTGGAAGGCATCCAGAAGAACATTGGTAAATACGTCAGCATGACCCTTGAACTCGGCCACGTGCCGACCGATGAGGAAATCGAGAACGCCAACTCCGGTGGCTGCTGCGGTGGTGGCGGCGGCGGTGGTGGTTGCTGCGGCTAATCCCTGTGGCGGCGAATTGTATCCGCCATGCCATTTCCATACGGGATATCCATCGGCAAAGCCATGTCTGCCGCAGAGTCTTCCCTGCTTTTCCTTGGCACCGGCACATCCGTTGGGGTCCCTGTGATCGGTTGCCATTGCGATGTCTGCTGCTCCGCTGATCCGCGTAACAATCGCACCCGCTCCTCGGTGCTCGTTTCGTATGGAACCACCGCGCTGCTAGTGGATTCCGGCCCGGATCTCCGCGAGCAGGCGTTGCGGGAGAAAATCACATCCATCGACGCGGTGCTCTACACCCACTCGCACTTGGATCATGTGGTCGGCTTCGATGAATTGCGTGCGTTCTGCTGGGGGAAACGCGAGCCGCTGCCGCTCTACGGCACGGCGGCGTGCATCGGTGTCCTGAAAGGCATGTTCGGCTGGGCGTTTCATGCCGATAATACCCACAGCGGCTACGTGAAGCCCGACCCTTGCCCCGTGACCTCCCTCTTCCATATCGGCGGGTTTACCATCACTCCGCTGCCCGTGGAGCACGGCACGGTGGAAACGGTGGGTTACCTTTTCGAAACGGACGCCGGCTTCCGCACAGCATATCTCCCCGATGTAAAACGCATCCCGCCGGAAACGATGGAGCTGTTAGGAAACCTCGACGTGCTGGTGATCGATGCCCTCCGCGACGCCCCGCACTCCACACACCTTTCCGTCGGAGAGGCGCTGGAAATTTCCCGCTCGCTCGCGCCGCGCCGCACCTTGCTCACGCACATCAGCCACGATCTCGATCACGCGGAACTCTCCGCCCGCCTGCCTGACGGGGTGGAAGTCGCCTGTGACGGTCTGCGGGTTCAGTTGGCTTAAAGCGGAGGGATGCGATACTTCCCTCATCTCCATCCTTGCTCATTCTCCCGTTTTCCCCGAAAACCCCGCGAATGAAAATACTTGTCGTAGGAAAAGGCGGGCGGGAGCACGCGCTGATCCATACCCTCTCCCTCTCTCCCTCGAAGCCCGAGATCTTTTCGTTTCCCGGAAGCGATGCGATCTTCCGCATCGCCAAGCCCACAACCGCGACCGACCTGCCCTCGCTGATCGCATGGATGAAAGCAAACGGGATCGACCTCTGCATCGCGGGCGAGGACTCCTATCTGGTCACGGGCGAAGGCCTCGCCAATCTATGCGCGGCGAGCGGCATCCCTTGCTGGGGGCCGCCGAAGGAATCCGCGCAGCTCGAGGCGAGCAAGGAATTCGCCAAGGATTTCCTGATCCGCAACCTGATCCCCACCGCCGCTGCCAGCGCCTGTGAATCGCTGCAAGAGGCAGTCGCCGCCATCACTGGAAACTATCCGACCGTCCTGAAATTCGACGGCCTGGCCGCCGGAAAAGGCGTGGCCGTTTGCGCCGATGAGAAGTCAGCGCTCGATTTCCTCAACGAGGTCTTCACCGAGAAACGCTTCGGCCCCGGCCGCCTGCTCGTCGAGGAATGCCTGGTCGGCCCGGAGGTTTCCATCTTTGCGGCGATCGTGGACGACGATTACATGATCCTCACCCCGGCGCGGGATTACAAACGCCTAGGCGATGGCGACGCCGGCCCGAACACCGGCGGCATGGGCGCGGTGGCCTCGCGGAAACTCATTTCCTCCGAGCTCCTCGCCACCATCGACGAGTCCATTGTCGCGCCGACCGTGTCCGCACTTCGGAAGGAAGGGCTGCCCTACCGTGGTTTCCTCTACTTCGGTCTGATGCTTACGCCGGACGGCCCGAAGGTGATCGAATACAACTGCCGCTTCGGCGATCCCGAATGCCAGGCGGTGATGCCCTTGCTCAGTGGCGATCTCGCAGCCTTCTGCCTCGCGGGCGCGAAGGGCGTTCTGAAAAATGAACTCATTTCCTTTTCGGACGATTGGTCGGTCTGCGTGATCCTCGCCTCCCACAGCTACCCGGAAAGCTCCCGATCCGGCGATGCCATTTCCGGCCTTGATGAAACGGGCGCGCAGGTTTTCCACTCCGGCACGAAACTCGTCGGCACCGAATGGCAGACGAACGGCGGTCGCGTTCTCGCTTGTGTGGCCACCGGTCCGGAGCGGGCGTCCACCGTCGCAGCAGCCCACGCCGCCGCGGACAGAATCTCTTTTCCCGGCCTCCAGCGCCGCCGCGACATCGGCATCCTTCATTTCCCCGAATCGAAATCCCATGCCCCGGAATCCGTGAAACTCACGCTCACTCCGGACGACATCGCGGCGGGTATCGCTAAACTCGCGGAGTCCATCCGCGCCGCGAACCCCGATGGTCCGATCGCGCTGGTAGGCATCCGATCGCGCGGCGACGAGGTCGCGGAGCGCCTGCTCACCCTCCTTTCCAACGACGACCGCGAGCTAAACTTCGGTGTGCTCGACATCTCCCTCTACCGCGACGATTTCGAGCACCTCCACTCCAACCCAAAGCTCCAGGAAAGCGATATCCCCTTCGAAGTGGACGGTGCTCACATTATCCTGGTGGACGATGTCCTCTTCACCGGCCGCACCATACGCGCCGCCCTCGATGCTCTGTCCGATTACGGACGCCCGGCCAAGGTTCAGCTCGCGACGCTGATCGACCGCGGCCACCGCGAGCTGCCGATCCATGCTGATTACACCGGGATTCTCCTTGAGACTTCGCGCCTCGATCATGTTGTCGTCTTACTTGAGGGAACGGACGGGGAGGATCTCGTCCGCGTCGTCAGCCCACCCGTGCCATGATTCCGGAGAAA
>CAMCXJ010000115.1 GCA_945883455.1 Prosthecobacter debontii | reverse complement strand
TTTTCTATCTTCCCACATGCAAGGCTCTGCGTTCCTTTGCGACCTCTGCGCCTCTGCGGTGAAAAATGAAACCCCAACTGCGGATTCTAGGTTCACAGTGGAGTCACACCTCCGTCCCCGGCTGTTCGTTCAGGCGGGGCTTTTTCTGTTCCTGAACGCGAAGACGAGGAAGCCAGCGGCGAAGAGATACATGAAGAGGGAGAGGAACTGGCCTTTCGTCAGGAAGCCATCGATGACCCATGCCGCGTCCGGTTCGCGGAACGCTTCGGCGAAAATCCGGAACGTCGCGTAGAGACCGAAGAACAACCCGGTGATCATCCCATGCGGCGCTTTCGGGAACTTGACCCTCACGATCCAAAGGATCGCGAAGAGCAGCGCCCCTTCGAGCAAACCTTCGTAAAGCTGTGAGGGATGACGCGCCTCCAGATAGGGCGCGATTGCTTGATTCACCGCGTCCGACCCGCGATTTGACTCGATGAGTTCGTGGAGATAGGCTGGGCGGGCATCGATGAATCCCTGCTCGCTGATTCTCCCAATCCGTTCCGCGAAGGCGGGATCCGCTTTCACCGCAGCGCCGAGGGCTTCGTTGAAACGCCCGTATTCGGGCAGTTCCGGCCTGCTAAAAGTATCGGGAAATTTCACCGCCCAGGCTACGTCATGGGCGACGCGCCCATAGAGTTCGCCGTTGATGAAGTTCGCGATCCTGCCGCAGAGTAGTCCGATGGGGCCTACCACGCATAGCCCGTCGGCAAGCCCCGCCCAAGAGACTTTGTGTTTCCTAGCGTAAAAAAAAGTGAAGACCGCCAGCCCGAGGATGCCGCCATGGCTGGCCATGCCGCCTTCCCAGACGCGTAACAGCATGAGCGGATCGTCCAGGAAACTCGCCCAGCCATATTTCGGGATCTGATAGAAAAAAACATAGCCGAGCCGCCCACCGATGAACACGCCGAACATGGCCGCTGCTGCGATGAAATCCGCGGTCTTTTCCGGCTCCATGACCCATAGCTTTTTCTCTGCCAAGCGTTTCAGGAGAACGAAGCCGGCGAGAAAACCGGCGAGATAGGCGAGGCCGTACCAGCGCAGCGGGAGTTTACCGAAGAGATCGATGATGATCGGATCAAGCTGATGGACGTAGGTTGCGAACACGCGGCGACATTGCACATGCACGCCCGAACCTCCAACCCTCAAAATGGCGGCGGGATGAAATCAAACGGTTCCGCCTTTTTGTCTCCGGGAATCGTGAAAAGTGGATCGAGCCGATCCAGGTATTTCGAAAGGCTGTCCGTGCGCGTGTTGGGTCGGCTTTTCAACCGCGCCTTGAGGCTCAGGTAATCGTCAAAGGCTCCGCTCGTTTCGCGTGCGCGGGTGATCTCGAACCAATCCATGAAATCCCGCGCCCGCTCCGCTTTGGCGACCATCGTCGCGCGCGTTTCCGTGAGGGCTTGCAGGGATTCCACCATACTCTTGGTGTTACCTTTCGCGAAATCCGAGAGCAGCACTTGGTATTCCAGCAGCAGCACGCGGTAGGAAGGGAAGCTCCGGTAGCTGAGCCGTAAAAGGTCATCCTGCGCGAGCCGTACCGCCTCGATCCGCTCCGGCTGCTCGAGCTCCGCGAGGCTTTGCCACTCCGCGAGCGTAATTTCCTTCAACACACCCGCCTCATCCTTGTAGCGCAAACGCAGCGCCGCCTCCAAGCCGCGCTCGGTCTGGATCACGCTCAGCGATTCCGTGAGCGGAGCCGTGCCTTTGTTTGCGAGCTGCAGAGCCCACCACTTTTCGAGGCTTTTTTCAGAAAGGTTGAGATCCGGGAAATGTTTACGAAGCAGCGCAGGCATCTCGCCCTGGAAGCCGGCGAGTTCAGCTAGAAAAGCACGGAAACCGGCCTTGCCATCCGGTTGCTCGATGAGCGCCATCATCAGAGCCCCGGCGGAGATCCGGAAGGCCGCGCGCGAAGCTCCATCGATGGAGATGTATTCCGCCGCGGAAAGCGCGAAGAGGTCATCCAACTTGAACAGCCCGCCGTTACGGAACAGCGACTCGTAAAGTTTCCTATCCGTCTGCTTGAGCCGCCATGCGCTTGCCTCGCGCAAGCCCTCCACAACCCACGGCGGCACCGTCAGCGGCACCTCGGACTCCACTTTTGGCCTGTCTTGAATGCTCCCCGCATAAACCAGCGCCTCGGTCACCGCGCGCTTGAAGGGTTCGTTCCGCAATCCCCTACTGAGGTTCACGAATAGCTCCATCACATAGCCGTTTTCATCAAAAGTGAGCCGCAATACCGTTTCGCGCGCCGGCGCGGGGTCGCCCAGCTTGCCGCGCAGGCTGATACGTATCGGCACCTTCCATTCGTCTTTCTCCTCGGCCAGGCGCAGCAGCTCGTCCTTCGTTTCCTCCGCCAGGTTCGCCGCCGTCCCGCGCGTCGCCGCCTGACCTCCGGAAATCCTGAATTGCTCGGATCGACTGAAGACGGCCGCCGCTCCGTCGAAATTCGGCAAAAGATCCTCCACCGGCACCGCCTTGGGAGCGGGCTGGTTGGCAAGGTTCTCTTCCGCCCGGCAGAGCGTCACCGCCAGGAAAAAGACAGCCAGCGACCGGGCACACGACGCACCCGGCCTGATGGACTTTTCCATTTTCAAAATACTTGTTCGCCCGCTGACTCGGTTCGCGTCGGCTGTTTCGGATCGAGAACGAGGCGCTTGTCCTCAATCTTGATTCGCGCCATGCGCTGGAAGCCGAGGTCGATCTCGGTCTCGAAAAGATCCGCAATTTTCCGGAAGTCCGGCATGACCATGATCAGAAAACCCTGCGGCACGGTGAGCTGGCCGAAGCGTCCGCCGCGCGTGGGGATCGGCGCAAGCTCATGGAAACCGCCGCCGTGGAGGTGGATCTGCGTCGAGATACCCTCGGCTGATTCCGTCTGTTCGACCTGTAGGAACATCGAGGTGGTGAGTGGATATCCCGCGACATCGCGCTCGATGATCACTTCGGCGACGCCGGCCCGCAGCCTCACGCAAACCCGTTTTAGGGACACCCATTGGGCGAGTTCGCCGCCCTGTTTCAGTTTCAGTTCGCGGGTCAGCCATTGGTTCAGCTCCGTTTCCGAAAGGGTCACCGAGTAATCGCCCTCGATGGATTTCTGGAGCACCGCCCGCAGGTCGCGCGGCGGGCTGGCGGGTGTTGTCAGCGATGCTTCCACGCCGCCGATGTCAGAGAGATCCTGGGGCAGATAAACGTGATAAAGCGCCGCGCCAAGACCCACTAACAACGCGAGGACGAGCAGACCGCTCAGCTTGCCGAGGCATCCGCCGCGTTTCTTTTTGGTTTCTTCGTCGGACATGGAATCGGGTTTTAGCGGCTGTGGGATCGGGTGGAAAGAAGGGTTTACGGAAAACTGCGCCGCTCAGCCGGCCGCGGGTTTCGCCGGGGCGGGTGCGTCGGCCTTTTTGGATTCCGGCTTCGGCTCGCTTTTTTCGGAAGGCTTGTCGGCTTTCGCGCCGGACTCGTAAGAGGAAGAACGGTAATCCGTCTGGTAGAAACCGGAGCCCTTGAAAATGATCCCGCCTCCCGTGCCAAGCAGGCGCCGCACCTTCCCCGCACAATCCGGCTGCGGGCAATCGGTAAGCTTCGCGTCGTTCATACTCTGGAAAACCTCGAATCGTTTTCCGCACTCAAGGCATTCATAGTCGTAGTTGGGCATGGTCTTGAAATTCAGGCGATATCAGCATCGCCGTCACGCGACGATAGTGAAGCCTTTCAGATCTGGCAACGTGGCAATTTTCTCCTCCACCGCCGCCTTGATGTGGTGTGCCACCGCCGAATCCTCCCGCAGATCGCGCAGAAACTCCGTCACCTCGCCGCGCTCCCCGGCCACGATCAACTCCACCGTCCCGTCGGGTAGGTTCCGCACCGTCCCCAGCACATCGTAGCCCCGCGCCAGCTCCTTCGCCGTCCAGCGGAAACCCACCCCCTGCACACGCCCGCTGTAAATGATCCGTCTCGCTGTCATCGCGAGGAGGATGGAAAGGATGCGGCGAAATTCCAACCGGATAGTGCGGAGATCTTCCAGACGGTATGCGGTGCAAGCGTGATCCACGCGCGACGCAAAAGCGGCCGGCTGGGTGAAATGCGATCGCACGCAGAGACCCATTTACGTGAGATCAAACTTTTATCTCCCGTTGCAACCACCCCTTCTAAACCAACTCCCCATACTCCAGCAGCCCCTGCCTTCCGCCCTCGCGGCCGAAACCGGATTCCTTGAAGCCGCCGAAGGGCGAGGTGGGGTCGAACTTGTTGAAGGAGTTCCCCCAGACCACGCCGGCCTTGAGCTGTGAGGCGACAGCCAAGTATTTCGATCCCTTGTCCGTCCACACGCCCGCGCTGAGGCCGTAGGCGGTATTGTTCGCTTTCTCCACCGCCTCATCGGGCGTGCGAAAAGTAAGTATGGAAAGCACCGGGCCGAAGATTTCCTCCTTCACCACCCGGTGGCTCTGGGTCACGCCGGAGAGTAGGGTTGGCGGGAAATAAAAGCCCTTTTTCGGAAGCTCGCAGGCGGGTTGGTGGATCTCCGCGCCCTCACTGGCGCCGGCATCGACGAGTTCGGTGATGCGCTCCCATTGCTGCTTCGAGTTGATCGCGCCGATGTCGGTATTCTTGTCGAGCGGATCTCCGGTGCGCAGTGATTTCATCCGCAGCTTGAGTTTCCGCAAGACCACGGCCTCGATGCTTTCCTGCACCAGCAGCCGTGATCCCGCGCAGCAGACATGGCCTTGGTTGAAGAAGATTCCGTTGATGATACCCTCAACGGCTTGGTCGATCGCCGCGTCTTCGAAAACAATGTTCGCGCCCTTGCCGCCGAGTTCGAGCGTGAGGCGTTTGCCCGTGCCCGCCAGCTCGCGCTGGATCCATTTCCCGACGCTCGTGGAGCCAGTGAAAGCGATCTTTGCGGCGGTCTTGTGCCGCACCACGGCAGCTCCCGTTTCGCCCGCGCCAGTGACAATGTTCACCACGCCCGGCGGCAATCCCGCGTCGCGGATCAGCTCGGCGAATTTCAGTGCGGTGATGGAGGTGGTCTCGGCGGGTTTCAGCACCACGGTGTTTCCCAACGCCAAGGCGGGCGCGAGTTTCCACGCCAGCATCAGTAGCGGAAAATTCCACGGTATCACCTGACCGACGACACCGAGCGCGCGCAGGTCGCGACCCGGCGCGGCATACTCCAGCTTGTCCGCCCAGCCCGCGTGATAGAAGAAATGCGCGGCGGCCATCGGCACATCGAAGTCGCGCGCCTCACGGATCGGCTTGCCGCCATCGAGCGTTTCTGCCACGGCGAATTCCCGCGCACGATCCTGCAACAGCCGCGCCAGGCGGTAGAGATACTTCCCGCGCTCCGCCCCCGGCAGCTTCGACCACGCGGGAAAAGCTTTCGCCGCCGCCGCATAGGCCGCGTCCACATCCGCCTGCCCCGCCAATGCGATCTCGGAAAGCTTCGCCTCATCGCGCGGGCTGATGGAGTCGAACCACTTCTTCGATTTCGGGGCGACGAACTCACCACCGATGAACAGACCGTATCGATCCGCGATGCCCGCCGGTGCCGTCTCAGGAGCTGGATCGAATTCCCAGAGATCCCCGAAGAGGAGTTCGCGCGCCACCTGTTTTTTTTTCGTCGCCATATCGGAAAGATCGTTTGCCGAGCGAAACACTCCCCGCCCACGAGGAGCTTGGCGAGAAGAAAGCTCGCAGAGCCAACTCGCAACACACCCTTTACACCATGCATCGGGGATGGTGATGAGCGTAATTTTTCAAGCCACTCACGAAGCTGGTCTGCGGCGTGTCTCCTCCCTCATCAAAGCTGGAACAGATCATCCGCCGGGGTTTTTCCGATGGAGATCTGCGCTTCGCCGTTGTTGGCGAGGTGGACGAGGCAGTGATAGACGGCTTCTGGATCGCCATCGGCCTCGAAGGCGACCTGCTCGGCGGTCTTCGCCTCGGAGACAAGACGGCTGCGGACACGCCCGAGGAGATTGAGAAAGGTGGAGGCCGCGGCTTTCCCCGCCTCGACACCCGGCTGGTGGTAGGCGTTGATGTTCACCAAAGACGCGTAGAAGGAAACCGTGCGCTCGAACAAAGCGATGAGCAGGCCGAGGTTGAACGGGCTCACCTCGCGGATCGAGATCGTCAGCGAGTTGCGGCCGTTCTCGTAAAGCGCGGCGCGTGTGCCGCGCAGAAATCCTTGCAGGTAATCCTGGCTGGTGTTGCCGGGATCCACCTCGATGGATTTCCCTTTCCGCCCGTGGCGCACCTCGATGAAGCATGCGAAGAAATTGTTCACCCCATCGCGGAGCTGCTGCACGTAAGCGTGCTGGTCGGTGGAGCCTTTGTTTCCGTAAACCGCGATGCCTTGGTTCACGGTCTTGCCGTCGAGATCCTTTTCCTTGCCCAGCGATTCCATGACGAGCTGCTGAAGATACTTGGAAAAAAGCACTAGCGAATCCTTGTAGGGCAGCACGACCATATCCTTCTCGCCCTTGCCGTTCGTCGCCTTGTGCCATGCGATCGCAAGGCGCATCGCTGCGTTTTTCCCCGCGTCTTGGGTGCGCGTTTTCCCATCCATCGCCGCCGCACCGGCGAGCATCGCGTCGATGTCTTGGCCTTGCAGCGCGGCCGGGACGAGGCCCACG
>CAMCXJ010000114.1 GCA_945883455.1 Prosthecobacter debontii | reverse complement strand
TTGATCCGGCTATCACGATCCAGGCATCGGCCGGGGTTTGGCGGAGGTGGCGGGTGATGCGACGGACATCGTGGTCCAATTCGACTTGGGATTGGCGGGGGAAGAAAACCTCGTGGCCGACGGCTTCCAAGGCGTGTTGGATTCTCAGCGCGATCGGCTCCGGGATCAGGGGCGTCGATTTGGATTGCCCCTCGGGACGCTCGTCATGCAGCAGGATGCCCACGCTCAGCCCCCGCCGTCCGCCGCGCCCTGTGCCCGCCGTCACCTGGCGCCTGCGGCAGCGCCCACCGGGCGCGATCAAGCCCTCAGCTTCGAGCTTGCGCAGCGCTGCCCGCACCGTGGTCTGGGAAACATGCAACTCCGCGCCCAGGCGGACCACCCCGGGCACCTTGCCCCCCCAGTGCCCGGATCCCAGCCGCTCGCGCAAATGGGCGGCGGTCTGATCGGCGAGCGTGAGGCGGGGCAACGGATTCATGGGGCGGCCAAACTACGCTAAAAAATGCGTGAGTTGTCAAAAAGATAGGAAATATTTTGCCTGTCCGCCATTTTCTGGGGAATTTTTTGACGTCGCTCCGATAGGATCCGCATTCACAAGGAGAAGGACGCCTCCGGCTCCTTGGCGGAGAATCAAGAACAGTGCGCCCGGCGTGAGGGGAAGATTCGCTTGGCTTGAGGGACTCCAGCTTATTGAGGATAGATTCAATCACCCAAGCAGATGCCGACGGCCTTTGCGGCAAGGACGAGTTCGCTGTCCGGCTCGACGAGGCGGAGCTGGTTGACGGCTTCCTCAATGGGAACGGAATCGACATGGTATGCTTGGTAGGAAACCATGCGGCCGAACTGTTTTTCCTCGCAGAGTTTCACGGCCATCACGCCGAAACGCATGCCGAGGATGCGGTCGAAAGAGGTGGGCGATCCGCCGCGCTGGAGGTGGCCGAGGGTGGTGGCACGGGTTTCCTTGCCAGTGAGATCATGGAGGCGCTTGGCGACGCGCTCGCCGATGCCGCCGAGGCGGACTTCGCCGCCGCAATTTCCGTCCAAGGTGACGATGCCTTCGTCCGGCATTTTCGCACCCTCGGCGACGACGACGAGGGTGGCGTGGTGGCCTTGTGCGTCACGGCGGCGGATGAAGGCGGCGACCTTATCGAGGTCGAAGGGAATTTCCGGGATAAGGATCACGCTCGCGCCACCCGCGATACCGCCCCACAGCGCGATCCATCCGGCGTGGCGACCCATGACTTCCAGAACCATCACGCGCTTGTGGGATTCGGCGGTGGTATTGAGTCGGTCGAGGCCATCGACGACAGTGGTGACGGCGCTGTCGAAACCGAAGGTCATCGCGGTGGCGCAGAGATCGTTATCGATCGTTTTCGGCACGCCGACAACGGGCCATCCGGCGCGGTAAAGCTGGAGCGCGGTGGTGAGCGAACCATCGCCGCCCACCACGACGAGCGCGCCGATTTCCAGCCGATCCATCGTGTCCTTCGCGCGGGCTATGATTTCCTCGGGCACCTCCGCGACATCGCCCGTGCCGACCTTGGCGGCGAAGTGGCCCTTGTTCGTGCAGCCGAGGATCGTGCCGCCGAGCTTGAGGATGCCGATGGTGTCGGTGGGTGTTAGGATACGGAAATCACCGGGCGGCAGCAACCCCTCGAAGCCGTCGCGGAAACCGATCACTTCCCAGCCGAGCTGGTGTGCCGCGCCGACGACACCATGGATCACCGCGTTGAGTCCGGGGCAATCGCCGCCGCTGTTGAGGATGCCGATGCGCATGAAACTTTAAATTTTAAACTATAAACTTTAAACCGTAAGGAAGAATTATTTCACCGGTGGCGGGGTGGAGAGGATTTCACGTTTGGGATCTTTGACGGGGGCGCCGGCGGCGAGCCATGGATCGTAGAACGCCCAGCCGGACTTGATGAGCTGGCGGGTGCGGTTGAAGCGGTCGGGGCTATTGAGCACCACTACGATCAGGCGGCGCGGGGTGACGCCCTTGGAGCCATCGGGTTTCGTGCGGACGACGGGATCGCGATCCATGCAGGTGGCGAGGCAGGGGCCGGCGGCGTTGGTGGTGCCGGTTTTCACACCGAGGATCCCTTGCTCACCGATGAGTTCGTTCGAGTTGGTGAGCATGTAGGCACGCTTTCCGGCGGGGCCGGTGACGGAAACCTGACGGGTTTTCTGGCGGGTGATGAAAGTGATCGCGTTGCGGCGCATCGCGTGGATCGCGAAGCGTGCCATGTCGGCGGCGGTCGAGTAGCCGGGCTTCGGGCCATTCTCAAGGCCGTGGGTATTCACGAAAAGGGTGTTCTTCGCGTAGATCGCTTTCGAGAGTTTGTTCATCTCCGCAACGAAAGTGACCACAGGATCGCCGCCTTTGCCGCGGCGGGCGAGAATCTGTCCGCCGACATGGTGGGCGATGCTGAGCGCCGCGACATTGTCCGAGGAAAGCAGCGCCGCATAGAGCGCGTCGCGGAGAGTAAGCGTGTCGCCGGGCGCAAGTTTCAAGGTGCTAGGCGTGGGAAGCTGGAGGACGATGTCCGGCACGCGGATCATGTGTGTGGCGATGTCGGTCTCTGTGGCGGTGGCCCAATCGATGGCAACGATGGCGGTGGCCATTTTCGTCAGCGAGGCAACCGGGCGTTTCGCCGTCGCGTTTTCGGCAGAGAGGACTTTCCCGGAATACGCCTCGACGGCGATGTGCGCTTCTTGGGCTTGGAGACCGGTGACAAAGGCGAGGGATAGGAGGAGGAGCTTGCGCATGGGGCGGAGAGTAGGGGGCGGAGCGCGGGATTCAAGCACGGGCATGACGATTCGGAATTTCAGTGGGCGGATGGCGGGAATCGGTTACAGTCGCCTCATGATTGATTTTCTCAAAGAAAGCGCGCCATGGGTCGTCGCGGGCATTTTGTTCATTGTTGGCTTGGTGGGTTGTGTGCTCCCGGTGCTGCCCGGGCATCTGTTCATCATCGCAGGAGCGATCGCCTACCGGCTGATGGCCGGACCGGGTGCGGGGATCGCGTGGTGGGGTTTTGCGATCCTCGTCCTGCTGATGGCCATCGCGCAGGCCTTTGAAATCATTAGCGGCTCGTTGGGCGCAAAATGGTTCGGCGGTAGCAAGTGGGGCGTAATCGGCGCGCTGGTGGGTGGCATTGCGGGGCTGTTTTTCATGCCCTTCGGCCTGATCCTGGGGCCGCTGATCGGGGCTTTCAGCTTCGAGAAGGCTTTTGCGAAAAAGGACAACCGCGATTCCGTCGTGTCCGGAGTCGGCAGCGTGGTCGGCACCGTGGCGGGCATGGCTTTCAAGATCGTCATCGGCGTGATGATGATCGGTTGGTTCTTCGCCGATGTGTTTTGGGTGTAAACGCTGAAAACTGAAACGCTGAAACGTTAAAATGGGATAATATGCTTCTTTCGAGCTTTTCAGCCTTTCAGTTTTCAGCGTTTCAGCATTTACTCCCTCCGCCGTCTCCCGGGCGGTCGCAACGCGGCGCAAGCTCGTGTTGAGGAAAGTCCGGACACCGGAGGGCAACGCGCCTCATGAAAGTGGGGGACGGGTGACGAGAGGAACCCGGACAGACAGTGCAGCAGAAAGATACCGCCGATGGCCGCAAGGCACAGGTAAGGGTGAAATGGTGGAGTAAGAGCCCACCGCGAATCCGGGTAACCGGACGGCACGGCAAACCTCGCGTGGTGCAAGACATAACAGGGAAAGGGCTGCCCGCCCGCCAACTCCCGGGTACTAGTCGCACTCCGCGCAAGCGGGGCGCCCGGCGCGAGCCGGGTTGAGAGAAATGACCGTCCAGCTCCGGGTAAAACCGGGGTGGACAGAATCCGGCTTACAGGGAGGCGGCACCCCCTTTTTTTGAAACCTTAAACTTTAAACTTTAAACCTTAACGAAGAAAAACTCACCACTCCGGGAGGAAGGTGCCGGACTTGGATTGGAGGCGGAAGGCTTCGGGGAAATTTTCAGAGCGGAGGACGAGAGTGTGGATGCCGGGGGGGAGGATTGCGGTTCCGGTTTCGGCGGGTTTGCCGTTGATCCAGAAGCCGGTGGGTTTGAAGTTTTCGGGGAGGGTGATGGTGAGGGTGGTTGGCTCGGTGAGCTGGATTTTGGTGGCGATGATCGGGCTCTTGGTGCTTGCGAGATCCTGGGCGAGGAGGCTGCCGTTGACGGTGGCGTTGACGGAGAACCACGGGAGTTTAGGGTCGCCTTGGGTGGCGGCGTTGGTGTTTTCCGGTGTGGCGGAGAGGATGGCGTAAACCTTGGGTGCCTTGCTGTCGCTGGCGGAGAATTCGCCGGGTTTGCCGAGGCTGGAGAGGAACTTGAAGAGATCGTCCGTTTCCTGCGGGGTGAGGGAGCCGATGAGGTTGCCAGGCATGAGGCTGCCCGCGTCGGTTTTGGTGGCGATATTTGCGTCAGCGACGGTGATCTCCTTCCCTGCGCCGTCGCGGACGACGGAGGTGCCGCCCGAGCTGCGGAGGAGCTGGCCGGTGATGGATTGCCCGTCCTTGGTCTGGATGATGACTGAATGGTAGCCTTCCTTGATTTTAGCGCCGGGATTGACGACGGATTCGATGAGGTAATCGATGGGTGCGCTGGCACCGATGGAGGTCATGTCGGGGCCGACCTTGCCGCCCGCGCCGCCGATGGCGTGGCAGGCGGTGCAGGCGAGGGCGGGGCGGCGGTAGATGAGTTCGCCGCGCCGGGGGTCGCCTTTCTCGGCGGCGCTCCTGGCCATCGCGGGGATATCGTGGGTTTGCGTGGCGGCGGCTCCGGCCTGGGTGCGGAGCAGGGCGAGGAGGGCGTCGTGCTCGGCGATTTCCGGGATGTGCTGAAGGGTAAGGGCGGCGATTTCCGGGGGCAGGGGTTTGGCTTTGAATGCTGCGGCGAGCTGTTTGGAAATGCCCGATGCGGTGAGGGCTTTCTGCCAGAAATCTCGCGATGCCTGTGGATCGGAAAGGGTGGCGGCGATGGATGTGATGAGCGGCAGCGCGGCCTCGCGGTGGTGGCGGGTGAGGGCGAGGGCGGCGAGGCGGCGGGCGGATGGCTCGGCGTCCGTGGCGAGTTTTGTCAGGATGTCGCGGGCGGCGGGCGCGGGGAAATTTCTGAGGGCGGCGATGATTTTTCCGACGGTTGCTTCCGGGAGGGAGTTGCCGGTTTGGATGATGGAAATCAGTGAGGGCAGCAGGCGTTCATCGGCGAGCGTTCCGGCCAGATCGATGGCGGCGGGGTCGGCGCGGGTGATGAAGGGAGCGAGCTTGGAAACATCCGATATGGGTTTGACCTGACGCTCGGAAATGGCGGTGGCGATGCCTTTGAAGGCGGCGGTGGTCGTCGTTTCGTCGAAGCCGCCAGTGACCGCTTGGTCGAAGATTTTCGTGATGATCGCGGCATCCCCGTTCTTTATGCCGAGCTGGAGCCACGGGCCGCTGCCATCCTTGGGAAGGGTCTCAGGGAAGACGCGGTCGAGCGTATTCTTGCCTTTCTCCGGTGGCAAATTCGCGAGGACGAATTGGTTTTTTTCAACGTCCACCGTGCCGCTTTGGGTGTGAGCATAAACCAACCACTCCTCACCATGCGACTGGACTCCGAGCCACAGGGCGTAGTCGATGAAGCGGTCGCGCGGGTGTTTCAGGGCGTTGAGGGCGATGTCGAGAGAGTTCGTATCAAAGGAATCGGCGAGGGCGCGGATGGTTTCAAGGCGCACGCGCGGGGAGTGATCGGCGATGGTTTTTCGGAAGATGGCACCTAGAGCTCCCGGTTTGAATGAGTGGTTCGGATCGATGAGCAGGCGCACGGCGGCGGCGCGGATCTCGGGTGTTTCGCTCTTGAGGGATGCGGTGATTCCGGCGGGGATCGCATCGCTGGATTTTCCGAAACGGCTGGCTAGGATACGGGAGGCGTTGAGGGCGGCGACGCCATCGGTTTTCGATGCGCTTTCGAGGGCTGCTTCAAGGCCGGGGGAAGCGCTTTCGTAGAGGACGGCGGAGGCTTGGTCGCGGTCGTAGCGGTTCGCGCTGCCGAGGGCGGCGACGAGTTCGGTTCCGGGGAGCTTTGTGAAATTGCGTTTTGTTAGAAGCGGGCTGTCCTTTTTCGCGACCCTCCAGATGCGGCCGTGCTCGCGGTCGCGGCGGGGATCGCGGAAATCCACTTCGCCGTGGTTGATGATGGGGTTGGACCAATCGGCGATGTAGAGCGCACCGTCGGGGCCGAGTTTTACATCGATGGGGCGGAAGTTGGCGCTGTCGGTGTGGAGCAGATCGCCAAGCCGTTGGGTGACGTAGCCCGCGCCTTCATCGGTGATGGAGAAGCGCACGACCCTGTGGGCGCGGAAGTCGCAGGTGATCATGTTGCCCTGCCAGTCTGCGGGGAAATGGGCGGACTCGATGATCTCGAGGCCGCAGAATTTCGGATGGCCGCCCGGGCTTACGCCGGCGAGGACTTTATTCGCACCGGCGAAGGTTTCGTAGGTCGCGCCCGGCATTCCCCAGTTGATGCCGCTGCCGCCTGCTCCGTCGGTGAGGAAGGACTGGCCGTATTTGTCGAACTCGTGTCCCCATGAGTTGCACAATCCGTAAAACCCGTGTTGGAGGCTGACCTTGCGGGGATCGAAACGGTAGATGCCGCCGCTTTTGAGGCGGAAGAGGCCGTGGGGTGTTTCCACATCGGAGCGGGTGTAAACGCTCTGGTTCATCCAGATCCGCCCGTCGGGGCCGCGGCGCAGGGTGTGGAGATT
>CAMCXJ010000113.1 GCA_945883455.1 Prosthecobacter debontii | reverse complement strand
GCGGCCCCATGGGTCTCCGCGAACTCACCAGCTACCAATACCGGGTGCGGGGAAACGGACAGACGAAGGCTGGAGAGTAGGCTTCAGCCTACCAAGGGCAGCGGGCTTCAGCCCGGCTTGTGGAAAGAACGGGCTGAAGCCCATGACCCACAGTAGGCTCAAGCCTACGCTCCGCACAACTTGCGTCTCACGCACACCGGTCTATCATCGCGGTCTCATCATGACACCCGAAATCTTCCAAAACGCCTACCTCGGCTCGCTCGCGGCGGATGCCGTTGCCATGCCCGTCCATTGGTATTACGACCGCGAGGCATTGCGCACGGAATACGGCGAGATCACCGGCTATCTTGCTCCGAAAAATCCGCACACCGGCTCCATCCTCTGGCGCTCCCATTACACCGCGCTCAACGAAAAAGGCGAGATTCTACACGATCAGGCGCAGTATTGGGGTCAGCGCAGCATCCATTACCACCAGTTCCTGAAAGCCGGGGAGAACACACTCAATTTCCAGCTCGCCGCCGAGCTCGTTAGCCTCTGCGAAAAATCAGGCGACTACGATCCCGATGAATGGCTCGATCATTACATCGATTTCATGCTCACCCCCGGCAGGCACCGCGATACCTACCTGGAGGAGTATCATCGCGGATTTTTCACCCGCTACGCGATGGACAAGCCGCCGCGAAAATGCGCGATCCAGGACGAGCACATCGGCGGCCTCGCCCAAGTGCCCGCGCTCTGTTTTGTGATGCGGGAAGCGGATCTCGCTACGCTCCGCGCTACCGTGAAGGAACACGTCGGACTCACCCATGCCCATGCGAATGTGCTGCGCGCCGCCGACACCCTCGCAAGGCTTCTATTCCGAATCCGCGACGGGCTCACTCTCCACGAAGCCATCCGCCTGGAGGCAGGTGATTGGATTTCGGGAAACAAGGCGACATCATGGACATCCCAGCCTGATACCCACGTCATCGGCCAGCGCTTCAGTCCCGCCTGTTACATTGCTGAGTCCATGCCCGCTTCTCTTTATCTCGCATGGAAATACCACGACAACTTCGAAGCCGGTATCATTGCGAATGCCATGGTCGGCGGCGACAACTGCCATCGCGGTTCCGTCGTAGGCTCGCTCTTGGCAGCGGCCAACAGCGTCCCACCGAAATGGGATAAATTCCAATTTTAAGAAAGGAATTCTCCAAGCCAGGTTTCAAACAACCATCTCATTCGTATTTCACTTGTCCGCGGTAGCCTTAGACAAATTCAGATTTGTGGTTCGCTCAAACTTCCCCCACCCCGGAAAGCCCTTGCTTCCGTTGGGTTTCTTCACAAATCTTCTGCCGATGCCCCATGACCACATTGATGTTTGCTATCTAGCCAAGCTCGCTCGCCTAGATCTCACAGAGGCTGAGGTCGCCGTTTTTCAGACACAACTCGAGGCGATCCTCGGCCATGTGGAATCGCTATCCGCCATCGACCTGCCCGATGACATCAAGGCAGCAGATTCCCGGCTCGGCCCACTGCGCGATGACAAACCCCACATAAGCCTGCCGCCCGAGGCCGTCTTGTTGAACGCCCCCGACCAAGCCCAATCCCAGATCCGCGTCCCCAAAGTCGTCGCTGACGCCTGACCCTTAGAGCATTTATCCACTATGTCCCTTACAAGCCTGCGCCGCCGCTATCTTAACGGTGAAACGACCCCTTCAGAAGTCATCGCGAAGCTCGCGGAAGAGATCGCGAGCCGTGATCCCAAGACGGGTGCCTATCTTTCGCACGATCTCGATCACGCCCTAAAAGCCGTCGCACAGGCAGACCTTTCGAAGCCCCTCGGAGGGCTACCGATCGCCATCAAGGACAACATCAACACACTCGGCCAGCCCTGCACCTGCGGTTCCCAGTTTCTCTCGAAAAACTACACATCTCCCTACGATGCTACGGTCATCAGGAAACTAAAAGAGGCCGGAGCCATTCCTTTCGGACGAATGAACATGGATGAGTTTGCGATGGGCTCCGCCACCGAAAATTCTGCCTTTCAGAACACCCGAAACCCCCATGACCACGACCGGATACCGGGCGGCTCCTCGGGTGGCTCCGCTGCTGCGGTGGCCGATGGCACCGCCTTCGCTGCGCTCGGTTCTGACACCGGCGGCTCGATTCGCCAGCCAGCCTCCCATTGCGGAGTTGTGGGTCTAAAGCCTACCTACGGGCGCGTTTCCCGCTTCGGCCTCGTCGCTTTCGCCTCGTCCTTAGATCAAATCGGCCCGCTGACCCGTACGGTAGACGACGCGGCGCTGATCCTCCAAACCATCGCCGGGCATGATCCTCAGGATAGCACCTCGCTGGACGCGCCGGTTCCCGATTACTCGGCAGAGATCGATCTTGGCGTGAAAGGTCTCCGAATCGGGATTCCAAAGGAATATTTCGGCGAGGGCATCCATCCCGGTGTCCGAGAAAACGTGGGATACCGTATCAAACAACTCGAAGGCCTCGGAGCGGAGATCATTCCGATTTCCCTGCCCCACACCGCGCATGCCGTGGCCACCTATTACGTGATCGCCCCCGCAGAAGCCTCCTCAAATCTCTCCCGCTTCGACGGGATCCGCTATGGCAACCGCGCACCGAACCCCGACGATATCATAGATCTCTACCATCAGTCGCGCGAACTCGGCTTCGGCCCCGAGGTGAAACGCCGTATCATCCTCGGCACCTACGTGCTCTCGTCAGGTTATTACGATGCCTACTACACGCGCGCCCAGAAGGTGCGCGCCTTGATCACACGTGATTTTAAAAAAGCATTCGAAATGGTAGATGTGATCCTATCGCCGGTAGCGCCAACCCCCGCCCGTAAGATTGGAGCCTGCGCCGAAGATCCGCTGCAGGATTACCTAGCCGACATTTTCACGATCCCCGCGAACCTTGCCGGCATCCCCGGGATGTCCGTTCCCTGCGGCACCGCCTCCTTCGACGGATCGGACAACCTCCCCGTCGGCCTCCAAATCCTCGCCCCCCACCTCGGCGAAGCCATCATGCTCCGCGTAGCAAAAGCTGCGGAAGGACTGGCCTGACCGGATTTTACACGGGCACTCGAAACGAAGAGTATACAACCACAGATGAACAGGATGGACACAGATTTGAAGAAGGGATGGCCAATCACGGCATTCTTCCCGATTCTGGTTCATCTATTTCATCTGCGTTCATCCTGTTCATCTGTGGTTCGATTCTTCCCTATCCCTTGAGTTTTGAAATTTGAGATTTGAAATTTCTCCCATGATCCTCGGTTACTGCACGAATATCCACCCCGCCGAAACATGGCTTGAGACCATGGTAGCGTTGCGGACGCATGTGATGAGCGTGCGTCACACTTTAATTGAAACAGGCGTTCATCCGATTGGCAGACCGTATCCCATCGGACTTCGCCTTTCCGCGCTGGCGGCGAGGGAGTTACTTCAAGGCGATAAGTTGGCGAAATTCAAGGACTGGCTGGCGGAGAACGATTCCTACGTTTTCACGATCAATGGCTTTCCCTACGGTTCTTTCCACGGCACAAGGGTGAAGGAAAAGGTGTTCCAGCCTGATTGGACGAGTCCCGAGCGCGTGGCCTACACCCGCAACCTTTTCCACATTCTCGCGGAAATCGCGCCCGCGTCCGGCGGCTCGATCTCCACCCTGCCCGCTTCACACAAAACTTTCCAGGCTCATGAAAAAGAGATCCATAGAAATCTGATCGCGATCGCCCATTTCATAGAGGATCTCACACAAAAGCACCAGATCGACCTCCACCTCGGACTCGAGCCGGAGCCGCTCGGCCACTTTGAGAACACGTTGGAGACGCTGGCCTTTTTCGAGAGACTCCACGACCAAGCGCAATGCCCCTTGATCCTCACCAACCGGATCGGACTGAACTTTGATTCGTGCCACTTCGCCGTCGAGTTCGACGACGCCGCACCCTCGTTGGATGCGATATCCACCGCAGGTATCCGGCTTTCGAAAATCCATCTTTCCAACGCTCTTTCGCTGAACCCAAGGGATCCCACTGCTATCGACGCGATCCGGGGTTTCGACGAACCAACCTATTTCCACCAAGTAATCGCAAGCCGACCGGATACCACGCTTGCCCGTTTTTTCGATCTCCCAGACTTCCTCGCGGCGCTCGATAGCGGCGAGATTTCACCTGCAGAGTTCGTGGAAGCACGCGTTCATTTCCACATCCCGCTCGACGCCCAACCAGCGCCGCCTCTTTCTTCTACCCACACCCACGTCGAAGAAACGCTCGCTTGGTGCCAGCGCCATCCCGCCGCCTGCCACCATTTCGAGATCGAAACTTACACCTGGGGCGTCCTGCCCGGTAATCTCCAGCGCCCCGTCGTCGAACAGATCGCCTCCGAATACCGCTGGGTGTTAGGGCAACTGAGAAAGCTAAATACAGCTCCTGCACTCGGATAAAATTTGACCGCAGATAAAAGTTAACGGACGCGAGTGAAAGAGAGTGAGATGTCGTGTCTGGTAACCTAAAATGGGATCCCAAAAAGCCACCTGATTGATACTTTTTCAATTCTTCTCTTCCATCTGCGTGAATCTGCGTCCATCTGTGGTTAGACATTTTCGCTTAGACCACCGAAATCAGAATACTCTATGAACGACATCAAAATCACACTCCACACCACCGCCGGCGACATCGACGCCACTTTCTACTCATCAAAGGTGCCGATGACCTGCGCGCACTTCCTCAATCTCGCCAAGCGTGGCTATTACGATGGCATCTCCTTCCACCGCGTGATCGCAAATTTCATGATCCAAGGCGGCGACCCCACTGGCACCGGACGTGGTGGCCCCGGCTACAAATTCGCCGACGAATTTCATCCCGATCTGCGCCACCGCTCGCCCGGCGTATTCTCTATGGCCAACGCCGGCCCCGGCACCAACGGTTCTCAATTTTTCATCACCCACGTAGCCACTCCCCATCTCGATGGTAAGCACTCGGTATTTGGTCAAGTAACGAACGGCCAGCACGTCGTTGATCAGATCAGCCAAGGAGATAAGATCACCTCGATCAGCATATACGACGACATCACCGACCTCTTCGAAGCCCAAAAGGACAACGTTGAGCACTGGGATAGTATCTTGGCAAACGGTCAATGAACTCAAATCTTGCCCCAACCTGAAGTGACGCCATCACAATTCTAACAGTCATCTAAAAATTTCCCGGGATTCAGGATATTGTGGGGGTCTAAGGTCTTTTTTAGCGAGCGATGGACGGCGAAGGAAACCTCCCCGAGAGCTTTCTTGATCCACGGTTTCTTAGCGAGACCGACCCCGTGCTCGCCGGTGATCGCCCCGCCGTTTTGCAGAACCCAGGAGAAAAGGATGTCGAGCGCAGCATCCGCGCGTTCCCTTACCTCCGGATTTCCGTAATCCTCGACCATGAGATTAGCATGGATATTTCCGTCGCCTGCGTGACCGAAGCAGGCAATGGCAATACCGGTTTCGAGCTGCAGCACACGGGCGAATTCTACGAGTTCGACGAGCTTGCCGCGTGGGACGACGACATCTTCGTTGAGCTTGGTCAATCCAGTATCCCGTAGCGCGTAGGAAAATCCGCGCCGCATCTGCCATATTGCCTCGCATTCCTCCTCATTGAATGCCGACCGTATCTCCCCCGCTCCGCTAGCGACCAGGAGGTCGTGGAGCTCCTTCAACTCAGCGCGCACCGCCGCTGGACGACCGTCAATCTCGACGATAAGATGTCCGTCTCCCGGAGGAAAAACAGCGGTGCCATGGATTTTCCTCGATGCATCCAGCGTGAAGGCGTCGGTGATCTCAAGAGCTGAGGGTAAATGTCCTGCCTGCAAGATATTGTGCACCGTCTGCGCGGCCATCGCGAAGTCCGGAAAAACCGCCGCAAGCATCCCGCGGGCCTGAGGCTTCGGGATAATGCGCAAGGTGATTTCCGTCACAACCCCCAGCATTCCCTCTGACCCTACGAACAGACCGATCAAATCGAAACCAGTTTTATTTTTGTGGGTCCGACCACCACATCGCATCACCTGCCCGTCGGAGAGCACGACCTCCAAGCCGAGGACGTAGTTACGAGTGACGCCGTATTTCAAGCAGCGCGGGCCGCCGGCATTCGTCGCGATGTTTCCGCCGATGGAACATTCCTTCAGCGACGCAGGATCGGGCGGGTAGTCCCAGCCGAGCGCGCGAACATCATTCTGCAAATCCCCGGTGATCACGCCCGGCTGGGTAACCACAACCCCATCCCTGGGGTTGATGTCCAAGATCGAGTTCATCCGAGCCACAGATAGGAGAATCCCGCCCCTTACAGGCACACATCCACCGACATAACCGATCCCCGCACCGCGCGTGGTTACGGGCACGCGCCTCTGGTGCGCAAAAGCCATCAGCCTCGACACATCCTCCGTGCTCTCTGCAAACACCACGATCTCTGGCATGTGGCTGGCATACCATTTATCCTTCGAGTGTTCCTCTCTCAGGACATCCGACACGCCGAGCTTGTCCACGCCAAACATCGCGGTAAGAGCATCAACCAAGTATTCCTGCATTTCCCCTTTCGTATCATCACGGCTGCCATCCTTCCATTCCCCTGCACCGTCGGCAGGATATTTCAACCGCTGCACGCAATTTCTCGCGCTCTCATCATGCTCGTCCGCGAGCCGATCAATCTTCAACGGATCGATTCCCGACTGAGTTTCAAAAGCCCTTTTTATCTTAGGTGTCAATTTCATTGGTTTTAACCTATCAACAAATGGACTGCGGTCAACTCACCCCATAAGTCAGCTTTTCCTCGC
>CAMCXJ010000112.1 GCA_945883455.1 Prosthecobacter debontii | reverse complement strand
CGGGAAAGCGAAAAGCCAACACCTGCCTACATTCTCGCGCGTGGTGACTACACCTTACCCACCGAAAAGGTCGAACGCGAAACCCCCGATTGGCTCCCACCTTTCCCCGAAGACCAACCGCGCAACCGCCTCGGTTTTGCGAAATGGCTGACTTCGCCCGACCATCCGCTCACCTCCCGCGTGATGATCAATCGCGTCTGGCAGGAAATCTTTGGCATAGGCATCGTGCCGACCTCAGACAACTTTGGCCTGCAGGGCGCGCAGCCTAGTCATCCTGAGCTGTTAGATTGGCTCGCCCGCGATTTCATCAAGCACAATTGGGATCACAAGCGTGCTGTCAAACAGATGGTTCTTTCAGCTACCTACGGCCAAGATTCCAAAGCCTCCTCGCAGCTCCGCGAGCGCGATCCCGCCAATACCCTCCTAGCGCGCGGCCCCGCCCGCCGCCTATCCGCCGAGCAAATTCGCGATTCCGTCGTCGCCCTCTCTGGCCTGCTTGCGGATACCATCGGCGGTCCACCTGTGCACCCTTACCAGGCACCAGGCTCCATGTGGAAAGAAATCAACAATTTCCTCCCGGAATACAAGCCCGACACGGGCGCAGGCCTCTACCGCCGCTCACTTTACACCTTCTGGCGGCGCACCACCACCCCGCCGAACATGACCTTGTTCGATGCGGGGACCCGCGAGGTCTGTACGACCAACCGCACCGTCACCAATACACCCCTCCAAGCTCTCGTCCTTCTCAATGATCCGCAGTTTGTCGAGGCTGCTCGCAAGCTCGGAGAGCGCATTATGAAAGAAGGCGGAGCGACTGACGAGACCCGCGTAAAATGGGCCTACCGCCACGTAATCGGATCCCCACTCTCCTCCGAGCAACTCCCCATTCTGCTGGAACTCGTCAACCAGCAGCGCGGCTTTTTCGCCTCGAAATCCTCCGATGCCGAGGCCCTGCTGAAAGTCGGTGATGCACCCGCAGACCCCGCGCTCGACAAAACCGAACTCGCCACCTTCACCGCCCTCGCCCAAGCTCTCATCAATCTCGACTCCCACATCACCCTCCGCTGATCATGTTCGAAATCACCCGCCGCCATTTCCTCTCCAAGCTCTCCACCGGCATCGGCGGAGCCGCGCTCGCGTCGATGCTGCCGCAGCGGCTTTCCGGCGCGTCGGCTCTGGGTGAGAAACTCATAGCAGACCACGCGCCGAAGGCGAAGCGCGTGATCTACCTTTTCATGTCGGGCGGCCCCTCGCACATGGATCTTTTCGATTACAAGCCGAAGCTCAACGAACTCAACGGCCAGCAGTTGCCTGCCGAAGTCCGCCGCGGCCAGCGTCTTACCGGCATGTCGGGAAACCAGGCGTCGCTGCCTCTCGCCGGCTCCCAGTTCAAGTTCGCGCAGCACGGTAAGTCCGGCGCATGGGTTAGTGAAATCCTGCCATATACTGCGAAGGTAGTAGATGATCTTTGTTTCGTGAAATCCCTGTGGACCGAGGCGATCAACCACGATCCGGCGATGACCTTCTTCCAGACCGGCTCCCAGATCGCAGGCCGTCCCTCGCTTGGTTCATGGGTCACCTACGGCCTCGGCTCGGCGAACGAAAATCTCCCCGGCTTCGTTGTCCTCGTCACCAAAAAGCCCACCGACCAGCCCCTCGCTTCTCGTCTCTGGGGCACCGGTTTCATGGATTCCCGCTATCAGGGTGTGCGTTTCTCCTCTGGAAAAGACGCGGTTTTCTACCTCTCCGATCCGGATGGCGTTTGCCGCTCCGGACGCCGTGCCCTGTTGGATAAACTCTCTACCCTTAACAAGATTGACTTCAAGAATGAGCTCGATCCCGAGATCGAAACCCGTATCTCTCAATACGAGATGGCTTTCCGAATGCAGACCAGCGTCCCGGAAGTCACCGATATCGGCGGCGAACCACAATCGATCAAGGATCTCTACGGCCCCGATGCACAGCAGCCCGGCACCTTCGCCGCGAATTGCCTGCTCGCCCGCCGCCTTGCAGAGAGCGGCGTGCGTTACATCCAGCTCTACCACCCTGGCTGGGATCAACATGGAAACCTTCCCAACGCCATCCGCAACCAAGCAAAGGAGACCGACCAAGGCTGCGCCGCTCTCATCACCGACCTGAAACAGCGCGGGATGCTGGAGGACACGCTTGTCGTCTGGGGTGGCGAGTTCGGCCGCACGGCGTATTCACAGGGTGCTCTCACAGCCAACAACTACGGGCGCGACCACCACCCGCGCTGCTTCACCGCGTGGATGGCGGGCGGGGGTGTGAAGCCCGGCATGTCCTACGGCGCGACCGATGATTATGGTTACAATATCGTCGACCCCGATGGGCAGGCGATCGATCCATCGAAGGAAAAATTCACCCCCGGCGCTGTCCACGTCCACGATTTCCACGCCACTATCCTCAACCAACTCGGCATCGACCACACCCGCCTCACCCACACCTTCCAAGGCCGCCGCTTTCGCCTCACGGATGTCCACGGTCACGTAGTGAAGGATCTGCTAGCGTAGAAATTCTCGGATGGATCGCCACTCATCATGAAACCCACCAGCAATCTACATGCTTACAAACAGAATCAGGCGGCAGATTACCGAGTGTTTTCCCTGTATTTACGACTGGTGGTCCCGGGTGGAATCGAACCACCACCTACGGCTTCGGAGGCCATCGTCCTATCCATTGGACCACGGGACCCGCATATCGGCGGGGGAGGAAATGGTTTAGGCTAGGTCGGGTGCTTTGGCAAGGATTCTTCGCTCTTGCCGGGTGGCATGGATTCGGCTACCCCCGCCCCCGTCATGCCTATCGCAACACCCGCTCAATACGCCGCCATGCTCGATGCCGCCCAGAAAGGCGGATACGCCTACCCGGCCATCAACGTCACTTCCCTCACCACGATCAACGGCGCCCTCAAGGCCTTTTCCGAATCGAAATCCGACGGCATCATTCAGGTTTCCACCGGCGGCGGCGAGTTCGCTGCTGGCACCGCTGTGAAAGACGCCGCTTTCGGAGCCATCGTCCTCGCCGAGGCGTGCCACCTGCTCGCCGAGAAACACGACGTCCTCATCGCCCTCCACACCGACCACTGCCACCCGGAAAAGGTCGAGGGTTTCCTCAAGCCTCTCCTCCAGGCCTCCCGCGAGCGCATCGCCGCCGGCAAAGGTCCGCTTTTCCAATCCCACATGTTCGACGGCTCCGTCGTCGACCTGAAGGAAAACCTCCGCATCTCCAAAGACCTCCTGAAGGAGTGCGCCGAGCTCGGCATCATCCTTGAGGTCGAGGCCGGCTGCGTCGGCGGCGAGGAGGACGGCCACGACACCTCCGGCCTGCCCATCGAGAAGCTCTATACCACCCCCGAGGACATGCTGGAGGTCTATGAGGAACTGAGCGGCATCGGCCGCTTCATGTTCGCCGCCACCTTCGGCAACGTCCACGGCTCCTACAAGCCCGGCGCGGTGAAACTCAAGCCCTCCATCCTCCGCGACGGCCAGAAAGCCGTAACCGACAAGCACGGCGCGGCGGCGGAGATGGATCTCGTTTTCCACGGCGGCTCCGGCACCTCCAGCGAGGATCTCCAGGAAACCCTCGATTACGGCGTCGTGAAAATGAACATCGACACCGACACCCAATATGCGTTCACCCGCCCCATCGTCACCCATATCTGCGCGAACATCGAGGGCGTGCTCAAGATCGACGGCGAGGTAGGCAACAAGAAGCACTACGACCCGCGCTCCTACCTCAAGAAGGGCGAGCAGGGACTCTGCGACCGCATGAAGCAGGCCTGCGACGAGCTGCGCTCCACCGGCAAGACCATTTTCGGCAAGGCCTGATCACCGGCCCCAACCCGTTTCCCGCCGCCCTGTTCCGTCCTTGGAGCGGGGCGGTTTTTTTTCCCTAAGGAAAGCGCATCGCCACGCGTTCAACCACTAACCCGAACCCTAACGCGGCAAGCGCCAAACTTCTTTCTCATTTCCCCAAAATCTTTCTTGCCGACTCCAGCGTAATTTTCAAACTGCGGCACATCGCACACATCGAAAAAAGTCCATGATCCAAAAACTTGCAACCCGCCACCGCTTCACCGCGTCCACCGTCATCGCAGCCACCCTGTTGGCCGCTCCCCAGCTTTTCGCGGCGGATGCCCCCGCCAAGAAATCGCTCCTCGACAAGTGGGTGATCGACGGCGGCCCGACCATGCTCTTCATCGGCGCAGCCGTCGTCGCATTCATCGCTCTGGCGGTGTACAATTTCATGAACCTCACCAAGGCGAAATATTGCCCGGCCGATCTCCAGATGGCGCTCATGGATCACATGACAAACTGCCGTGTCCGCTCCGCCATCGAGCTTGCCGCGTCCCATCCCTCTTTCCTGGGACGTTTGGTTGCCTATTCTTTCCCGAACATCGATGCGACCCAGCCGGATACTCTCGGCAGGGATCAAATCGAAGACGCGATGGCGGATTTCACCAACAACGAGAGCCGCAAGACCATGACGTGGATCAACTACATCTCCGTGATCGCCCAGGCGTCCCCGATGCTCGGACTTCTTGGAACGGTTATCGGTATGGTGAGCGCCTTCGGAACCCTGCAGACTTCCGGTGCCGCCGATCCATCCGCACTGGCCGGTGACATCTCCGTCGCCCTTCTCACGACCCTCTGGGGTCTGATCAACGCGATTCCCTGTATCATCGTCTTCTATATGCTGAAGAACAAATACAACGATCTCGTGGCGGATTCGATCCACATCGCCGAGGAGCTGATCAACACCGCCATCGCCACCGTCAACGCGGATACGCTTTACGCCAAGATCCCCGAAGGCATCGACGTCTGATCTCCCTCCAACCCCCAATAGGCAAACCTTATGGCATCTTCAAAACTCAGAGGAGCGAGCGCGGGTCACGACGAGGAGGCGAAGCTCGATATGTCGCCGATGATCGACATGGTTTTCCTGCTGCTCATCTTCTTCATCGTCAACGCCACGGCCATCATCGTGAAAACCGATCCGGAGGTGCTCCCTCCTGTGGCGAATAACTCGAAAGCGCAGGAAGACGGGCGTGGGCGGATAGTGGTGAATGTCCGTCAGGACGGCACTTTCACCGCCGAGGATTTCAATGTCATCCTCGCGGATGATAAAGACATCGTCGACCTCGTGAAAAAGGAGAAGGAGAAGATCATCCCCCTCGGCATTGTGCCGAAGCTCCACCTGCGCGGCGACCAAGACGCAGTCTTCAAGTATTCCCGCACGGCAATCCGCGCCGCCGCCGAAGCTGGCGTCGATCAGGTCGTGTTCGCCGTTTACCAAACCCACAAGGGCGTGCGTAACAAGAAGTAACCCGATACACCAAGCTCAACCCTTATGGCACGCCACAAGAAATTTCAGGTCTCAATGGACGCCACACCGGAGTTGGACATCTCGTCCCTCATCGATGTTTGCTTCCTGCTCCTCATCTACTTCCTCGTCACCTCCACCATCGCTCCCCGCGAGACGGATCTGGGCATGTCCCTCCCCGCCGCGAACCCGAGCAACGAACAGCCCAAGATCGAACCCATGTTCATCCGCGTGGATGCCGGCGGAGTGATATATACCGGAGTCGGCGCAGGGCAGCAGCAGCTAGACTCAGATCCCAGTGTGCGCGACGTGCCTCTGCTCGACAGCCAGCTGGATCTCTACGCAGCCGCGGCGCGAAGCGCGGGCAGCAACCCCCTCGTGCAGGTTTTCGTCGATCCAGGCACGACCCAGCAGCGCGTGATCGATGTCCTCAATTCGCTCGCCGGAGCCGGAATTTCCTCGGTCACATTCACCGATCTGGTGGAGTGATCGGATTTTCCTCAGGAAATCCCTAAAATTCCCACGCCGTCGGACGTTCCCCCTTGCAGGACATCACCGACGGCGCATTATTTTTGAAACTTGTCACCTCCGATCAACAGCTCAAAATTTCACGAGAACCCAAACTTATCACGACCATGAAAAAACTCCTTCTCGCGCTTGCCTTCGCGGCCACCGCCATACCTTCTTCCGCGCAAGAAAGCCTGCCGGAGCTCGTTGATGCCGCCCTCATGGCGATGAAAGAGGAGAAATGGGCGGAGGCGCTCGCGCTGAACACCAAGGCGGCGGGCTTCGGCAAGAATCCTAAAATGGCGATCCAGCTCTATGGGGCGCAGTTTGGAACGATCATTTACCGCAAGGGTATGTGTGAGCTGAAGCTCAAGAAATTCGACGACGCCATGAAATCCTTTGAGTCTTGTTACAAGGATTTCCCGAACGACAAGGTGTCCGGCGGCGGCAACGTTTTCCACAAGATGGCGCTGCTGAAATGGGGCGACGCGGCCTTAGGCCTCGAGGACTACGAGCTGGCGATCACGCAGTGGAAGAAATTCCTCCAGGAGCGCGACAAGGCCAAGGACAAGTACCCGCAGGGTTCGTTCCATGTGAACATGGCGATCGCCCACTATCGCCTCGGTAAAATTCCCGAAGGCAGCGAGCATCTTGAGACCGCCATCACGAATAAAAATATCTTCCCCACACCGGACGAAGCCATCGTCGCCGGGTTCCAAGCGCTGGTCTCCGCCGCCATCACGAAGCCCGACGAGCGAGCGCTTCTCGATTTCATCGCCAAGAACCGCGGTGGGCTGATCGTCGCCCCGTACGCGATGCAGCGTTATTCGAAGGTCTTCATGAAACTGGCCGCCGTAGCTCTTGAGGCTAGTATGACGGAAGCCGCTCTCAGTCTATATCAGTTCGTCCCGGCCACGGAGGTCGCCATTGATGATCTGCGCGCCCGCATCCGCGACATGGGCCATCTTCCGCGCCTTTCCTCCGGAACACTCCGCCTCGACAAGGCGGACCTCGAGACCCAGCTGACCGCCCTCGAGGCCGAGATGCGCGGCAACAAGTCCATCGA
>CAMCXJ010000111.1 GCA_945883455.1 Prosthecobacter debontii | reverse complement strand
TTACCCCGTCTCCACTCTCAGCCCGAAGATCATTCCCAATGATCTTAGCTCCTTCAAATCCCGAGGCATTTCGGAGGTCGAAAGGGAACTCCAGCAGAAGCTCACGGAGATCCGTGAGGAATACCTCGCCGCCATCGACCACTTCAACTGGAACAAGCTCATCTACGAGGCCGACATCAACTTCGAACCCATCGTGGGCCAGGTCTATCACCTCTACGAGGTTCGCGGTCGGAAGCTGCTCTCCATGATCGGCCCCAAGGAATGGAGCCACAAGCACCTCGCCACCGTGCGCCTCAATGTGGATCGGCAATGGAAGATGGAGGAGACTTCCACGGAGATTGATCCGCGTGAAATGTTCGGCAGCCCGTTTCAATAAAAAAGCCTCAGGATTTTTATCCAGAGGCTTTTCGAAAGGGTCTTGGAGTGGAAACTCAGTTCGCAATAGCGACCACGTTCACCCGTCCGCCTTCGCGGTCGAACTTCACGGTGCCATCAGTCAGGGCAAATAGAGTGTGATCCTTGCCGCAGCCGACATTGACACCGGGATGAACCTTGGTGCCGCGCTGGCGGATGATGATATTGCCGGCGATCACGGCCTGGCCGCCGTATTTTTTCACACCGAGGCGATTGCTGCGTGAGTCGCGTCCGTTCTTGACGGAGCCTTGTCCTTTTTTGTGGGCCATTGAAGTGAGGTGGTTGTGGGATTATCCGATGGAGGTGATCTCCAGCTTGGTGAGGTGGCGGCGGAAGCCTTTGGTCTTGTGGAAGCCCTTGCGACGCTTGAACTTGAAGGCGATTCCCTTCACGTCACGGAACTGGTCGACCACTTTCGCGGTGACTTGGCCGCCTTCAATGAAGGGTGCGCCGATCGTCACGCTGTCGCCTTCACCGCGAAGCAGAACCTCGCTGAAAGTAATTTCGGAATCGACTTCGGCATCAAGTTTCTCGACGTCGAGGGTGTCGCCTTGCTGGACGCGGTATTGTTTACCGCCTGTTTTGATTACTGCGTAGGCCATGGCCGTATGGGGAAATGTTTTGTCCGCCAACGGGCGGGCAGGGAATCCATCACGTTAGCAAACGCCTTGCAAGGATTTTTTGGACGAAATAGGGAAAGAATTTAAATTAGAATAGTTCTTGATACAATTCGGAATGATTCTAATTTTCTGCCACCATGACAAGCCAAGACCTAATATCCCAAGCGAACGGCATCCCGGAAGAGATCAACGGCCTCCGTATGACCCGCCAGCGCCAGGAAATCTATAAGCTCCTCATGGGCGAGCGTTCCCATCCGACCGCCAACGAGGTTTTCATGCGTATCAAGGAATCCCTGCCGAACATTTCCCTCGCGACGGTTTACAACTGCCTCGAAGCCCTCGTCCAGCACCACATCATCCGCCAAGTAAACTTCGACCGTGAACCCTCCCGCTACTGCCCGAACCTCGATGAGCACGGCCATTTCCACGACGAAGCCACCGGCACGATCCACGATGTGAAATTCAAGCCCGGCATCAACCTCACCGACATCCTCGACCTCCCGCCCCACACCGTCATCAAGGACGTCGAAATTACCCTCCGCGGCCAACTCGCCTTCTCTTAATTTAGAGCTTAAAATTTAGAATTTAGAATTTTCCCACACCATGAGCCTCCGAATCAGCAACCTCCACGCCACCCTCGAAAACGGCACCGAAATCCTCAAGGGAGTGAACCTTGAGATCCCCGCCGGCGAGATCCACGCCATCATGGGCCCGAACGGCTCCGGCAAATCAACTCTTTCCAAGGTCATCGCCGGCCACGAAAGCTACCTCCCGACCGCCGGAACGATCACCATGGACGGTCAGGACATTTCCGAAATGTCCATCGATGAGCGATCGCGCGCCGGGATCTTCCTCGCTTTCCAATATCCCAACGAAGTCCCCGGTGTTTCCAATGCAAACTTCATCCGCGCCGCCCTGCAGGCACGACTGCCGAAGGGCGAGGAGATCGACGCGGTCGCCTACTACAAACACCTCTACTCCCAGATGGATCTGCTGGAAATGGATCGCAAGTTCACCGCCCGCGCCGTCAACGAAGGCTTCTCCGGCGGTGAGAAAAAGCGCAACGAGATCCTTCAGATGATCATGCTCGCTCCGAAATACTGCATTCTCGACGAGACGGACTCCGGCCTCGACATCGATGCGCTCAAGATCGTCGCCAAGGGCGTGAACGCCATGCGCTCGCCGGAACGCGGCATGCTCCTCATTACCCACTACCAGCGCCTGCTCGATTACATCAAGCCGGACCACGTCCACGTCATGGCCGAAGGACGCATCGTGAAATCCGGCGGACCCGAACTCGCCCTCGAACTTGAGGAAAAAGGCTACGATTTCCTAAAAGAACCCGCCCTTGTCTGAATGATCTTCCACCGATCACCGATCACCGCTCACTGACCACCTTACCATGTTCACAGAAGACACCGCCACCGCCCTCCTCGACGAGGAAACGCACGACGCGATCAACATCGACCGCACGAAGGGTGATTTCACCTTTCCCGAGCGCAACAAGTTCGACGCCGGATGGGGTCTTTCCTCCGCGACTGTCGATTACATCTGCGACGTGAAGCAGGATCCGGACTGGGTGCGCGAGTTCCGCCACAAGGCGCTCGCCGTTTTCGAAAGCAAGCCGACACCCACGAACTGGGCGACCAAGGATCTCGAAAACATCGACTACGACAAAATTCGCTTCTACCTCTCCGACGGGGAAAAGCCGAAGCGTTCGTGGGATGACGTTCCCGCCGATGTCCTCGAAACCTTCGAGCGCCTCGGCATCCCTCAGCAGGAACGCGCTTTCCTCGCAGGAGTTGAGGCACAGTTCGATTCCGAAGCCGCCTACTCGAATGTTAAAGAGGAACTCACCAAACAAGGCGTGATCTTCGTGACTTCTGCCGAGGGGCTTAAAGAGCATGAGGAGATTTTCCGCCCATATTTCGGAAAAGTCATTCCCACCGGCGACAATAAGTATTCCGCCCTCAACAGCGCGGTGTTTTCCGGCGGCTCCTTCATCTACATCCCCAAGGGCGTGAAGCTCAAGCAGCCGCTGCAGGCCTATTTCCGTATCAATTCGGAATCCTTCGGCCAGTTCGAGCGCACCCTCATCATCGCCGACGAAGGCTCCGAGGTGATGTATATGGAAGGCTGCACCGCGCCGAAATTCGAGACCGCCACGCTGCACTCTGCGGTCGTCGAGCTGGTCGCCCTGAAAGGCGCGAAGATCCAATACATCACCGTCCAGAACTGGTCGTCCAATGTCTTCAACCTCGTCACCAAACGCGGTCTCGCGATGGAGGATGCGGAGGTGCGTTGGATCGATTGCAATATCGGCTCCCGCCTCACCATGAAATACCCCGGCGTGATCATGAAGGGTGAGCGCGCGCGCGGCGAGGTGATCTCCATCGCCCTCGCCAACACCGGCCAGCACCAGGACACCGGCGCGAAAATGATCCACGCCGCCGACAATACTACTAGCAACGTAGTATCAAAGTCGATCTCCGTCGGCGAAGGTCGCGCGACCTATCGCGGCCAGGTGTTCATCCCCAAACACCTCAAGGGCTGCAAGAACAACACCGAGTGCGACGCGCTGCTCATCAACAGCAACTCCCGCACCGACACCTACCCGGCCATCACCGTCAAAGGCAACCGCCACGCCACCCAGCACGAGGCCAGTGTCTCCCAGGTCTCCGAAGAAATGCTCTTCTACATGCGCCAGCGCGGCCTCAACGAAGGACAGGCCATGTCCCTCGCCGTCAACGGCTTCATCAACGACCTCGTCCGCGAGTTCCCCATGGAATATTCCGTCGAACTGAAACGCCTCATCGACCTTGAAATGGAAGGCTCGGTGGGTTAAGAAAGTGCTGCCTTCAGGCGGCAAGTAAACCAGAGATATACTTCGGAGAGCTGCCCGAAATTCGTTCCGGTATTTACTGTTGTGGACACTAGAACAAACCGGATAATCTCCAGAACCCCTCTTTTAGAACCTTCATGAAAACCACCTACACGTATTGGAAAGAAGATGATTACTTCATCGGCCACCTTGATGGATATCCAGATTACGTTACTCAGGGAGTCACCTTATTAGAACTTCAAGAAAACCTCCTCGACCTCTACAAAGATCTCTCCTCGGATGCGATTCCCGGAGTCCGCCACCGCGCTGAACTCGAGATCGCATGAAACGAACCGATCTTCTCCGCAAGCTGTCCGCCTTGGGTTGCGAACTGATCCGACATGGAGGTAATCACGACTGGTATCAAAATACAGCCACTAAAGTCTGCCAGCCCATTCCAAGACACCGCGAGATTAAGGAAAATCTAGCCAAATCCATTATCAAAAAACTCTCCTGAATTTTTTTCATGACCACCACGATCCCCGCCTGGTTCAACGCCCGCCAAGAGGCTGCGAAAGCCCGTTACGAATCCATCCCCACTCCGAAGCGCAACGATATCCTCTGGCGTTTCTCAAATATCAAGCAGCTCGATTTCACCAACCTCTCCGGCGAGGCGGTACACGCTGAACACGCCGAGATCATTGCCCGCTCCACCGGCCTCGCGAAGCCCGCCGCCAAGTTCGTGTTCCTCAACGACGAGGTCATTCACTCCGAGTCCTCGCTCCCGGAAAACGTGATTTGCCTGCCTCTCGCCGACGCGCTCGTCTGCCATGCCGATCTCGTCGAGCGGCATTTCATGCAGCAGGAAACCCGCCTTGGCTCCGCGAAATTCGCCGCCCTGCACGAAGCCTCCGTGAAAAACGGGCTCTTCGTCCATGTCCCGGACAACACCGAAGCCGAGGGCCCCATCGAGATCCACCACTGGATCTCTGGACAGACCACCGTTTTCCCGCACACCCTCATCGTCACCGGAAAATCCTCCGCTGTGCGCGTGGTGGAAATCTTCCGCTCCGCCGACGACACCACGCCCGGCCTCGCCATCGCGTTCAACGACCTTTGCGCCGGCCCGAACTCGCGGCTCGATTACATCGCGATCCAGGATCTCAATGTGATCACTCGCCTCATTTCCGTCAACGAAACCTCCACCGCCCGCGATGCCAGAGCCAAGGCTTTCATCCTCAACACCGGCGGCTCGTGGATCCGCAACGAATCCCTCTCCCGTCTCGACGGCGCGGGCTCACGCTCGGACATGCTCTCCGTGTCCATCCCGGATCACGAGCAGGAATACGACCAACGCACTTTCCAGCACCACGTTTCCGAAGGCGCCTACTCGGATCTCCTCTATAAAAACACCCTCTACGACCACTCGAAAACCGTCTTCTCCGGCCTGATCTCCGTCGATGAGGGCGCGCACCATACCGACGCCTACCAGACCTGTCGCAACCTCCTGATGACCGACGACTGTGAGGCGAACTCCATGCCCGGCCTCGAGATCAACGCCGACCAAGTGAAATGCTCCCACGGCTCCACCTCCTCCCAGATCGCCGATGAGGAAATTTTCTACCTCCAAGCCCGCGGCATCGATCCCGTCCAGGCCCGCCAGCTCATCGCCCGCGGCTTCTCCGTCGAGGCCGTCGAGCGCATCGGCGACGCGGACACCGAAGCCCTCGTCCTCGCCTTCATCGACGCGAAGTTTTCTAAAGTGGGAGATTGATCTCGGGTCACTCTCCGCTGGACGTTGTGCGCTGTTTCGCCGAATCTCTGCACCCATGCGCGTTCTCCGGATCCTTGCCAGAAAGGAACTCAACACCTATTTCCTCAACCCTTTCGGTTGGGTAGTGCTGGCGTTTGTCGCGCTGATGCAGGGGCTTTCATTGTCTTCGGCGATGAAAGGCTTCCGCGACACGCCGGTGAAGGACAGCCTGGTTTACGTCACTTTCCATACCCCGCTTTTCTGGTTCTATTTCCTGTTCATCTTCCCGCTTATCACCATGCGGCTGTTCGCTGATGAGGAGCGCTCGGGCACACTTGAAACCCTACTCACCGCGCCGGTGCGGACGTGGCAGGTGGTTCTTTCGAAATACATCGCCGCGATGACTTTCTACATACTGCTGTGGATTCCGGCGTATCTCCAGTTCAAGGCATTTTCGTGGTTCACCGACATCCCGCCTGCCTATTCCGAAGGCGCGCTGCTGGGCAGCTTCGCGATCCTGTTCCTGATGGGCGCAGCTTTCACCGCGATCGGATGCCTCGCCTCCTCGCTGACCTCTAGCCAGATCATCGCAGGTATCGTCACGATCACGATCCTGGTGATCCATTATTTCCTAGGCTTCGTCACCGTGATTTGGGGCGAGTCCTTCGCGGGTGCGGGTTTTTTCCACTACATCTCCTCCCAGCGGCATCTCCACTACTTCACCAACGGCCTCCTCGATTCCCGTGCCGCCGTCTATTACCTCTCGCTCACCACCTTCTTCCTGTTCCTCACCCACCAGGTCATCGACCTCCGCCGCTGGCGCCCTTAAACTCTAAACCTTAAACTTTAAGCTCCAACTAAGATTAGTCCTATGCTCCTAACAGCCACTAACCGAGGCTCTTCCTTGAGGTTTAGAGTTTAAAATTTAAAGTTTTCTTGCCCGATGTCAGCCCCGAATTCCAAACGTCCATCCCGCCCGAACCGCTTCGGCATCGGCTTCCTTTCCATTGCCCAGATCGTCCTCCTGCTTGCCGCCGTCATTTTCGCCAATTACCTTTCCTCTGGAAACCATGTCCGCGCCGATCTTTCGCGCAGCGCGGATTACTCACTTTCCTCTTCGACGTTGAACTACCTCAAGGGTGAGGCGGTCGCCAAACGTGAGCGCCCGGTGAAATGGATCATGGCCTTCCGTCGTTCTACGCCTTTCTACGATCGTGTCCGTGCCCTCGCCGAGGAATACGCCAGCAAGTCCGGAGGTAAAATTGAGCTTGAGGTCATCGATGCCATCCGCGCCCCGGACCGCGCCTCGCAGTTCGCGGCGGCCTACAACCT
>CAMCXJ010000110.1 GCA_945883455.1 Prosthecobacter debontii | reverse complement strand
GTGGAACGTATGTGGAACAAGGAGGAAATCTATTTACGATGGTGACAAAGTTCTTGGGTCTGTGGACTTTCACTCAAATTCCATGAATATTCTTTTTTTCCATTTTACACTTTTTTCACATCGCGATTGGGGTCGTTTGGCGAAGTTGAACGCCCGCAAAGCCATATAAATACAAGGTTTTTTGTGTGGTGGCTGGGTGTTTTTGTGGCTTTTCAGAAGTGCCATTTCTGTAAAATGGCGGTGGTTTTTGTAGCGGTTTTGTAAACGGTCTAAAATTCCAATGAATCCCCCCCGCAACTTCGGAGTCGGGTTGAATCTTCCTTGGCGCCCTCCCTGCCATTCGTAGCTTTAGCGAAGTATGGTGCGACTTGGCGGTTCAAATTCTTCTCGGGGTGGGTTGCGGAGTGGTTTGGGAACTCAAAAATTCCAATGAATCACCCTGCCACTTCGGCGTTCGGGATTATCCGTGGTGGATCGCCACAGGGCCGATACCAGTACCCTGAACCCGCCTTAATTTCTCTACGGCGCGAATCGTTATCTCAGCAGCTTTCTCGACCTCATCGCGGGTGTTTAGTCGGGAAAAGGAGAAACGCAGTCTGGTTTTGGCGCGCACTTCGGAGAGGCCCATTGCCAGTTGGACATGAGAAGGTTGCCGCTTGCCGGTCATACAGGCGGAACCCGCCGAGCATGCGACCCCCGCTTCATCGAGAAGGATCAGCAGACCTGCTGCGTCGCAGGATTCGAAGGATAAGTGGGAAGTGTTAGGAAGGCGGAACGCGATGTCTCCGTTCCTCATACAGCCGGATACGCCGCCCATGACAAGGTTCTCGAAGGCGTCCCGCATTTCCCGGATGCGTTCCGCCTCGCCGGTTTCCAAAGCGATTTTCGCCCGTCTCGCGGCCTCACCCATCGCGACGATGCCCGCCACGTTCTCCGTCCCACTGCGCCTGCCGTTTTCCTGTCCACCGCCGTGAATCATGGCGTGAAAATCGAGACCACTCCGAACATAGAGTGCGCCAACCCCTTTGGGACCATGGAACTTGTGGCCGGAAATCGACAGCAGATCCACGGCTTCCCGCCGAACGTCAACCGGGATTTTCCCCACCGCCTGCACCGCGTCGCTATGGATGGGCAGACCATGTTCACGTGCGATGGCGATTAGCTCCGCGAGGGGCTGGATCACACCTGTTTCATTGTTGGCGGACATCACGGAAACATATGCCGCGGTCGCACACGCGGACTCGAAGGCATCGAGATCGACTCGTCCGTCGGCGTGAACCGGAATTTTGGATACCTTTCGTTTACAGTTTTCCACGAAGCGAAGCACCGCGCTGTGCTCGATGGCCGAGACAATGGCGCTCCCTTCGCCCGTCAGTTCATCGAGCGATCGCAGCGCCGTGTTTACGCTCTCCGTTCCTGTTCCGGTGAAAACGATCTCGCCCGCATCCGCCCCGATCAACTCCGCGACGTGTCCGCGCGCCTCGTCCATGGCCTTGCGCGCAAGCTTGGCGGCGCGGTACACGCCGGACGGGTTCGCATGGTTTCCATGCAGCCATGGGAGCATCGCTTCCAAGACTTCAGGCAACATCGCCGATGTGGCATTGGCATCAAGGTAGATCACAACCCCCAGCTTCGGCCTACCACGCGGAAAAACAATGCCGAATCATAGCCGGATTATCCCCGGGATACTTTCGGCATGACTTGCCAACCAGCGCAGCGCGGCATCGCCCCATGTCATGGCGGTGGACAACCACGATTGACCGAAATCGCGAAGACTCTCCAAAGGCACAGGCGAGGCCAGGCAGAGCAACACGATCAGCACCAACAGGTTTCCGAAATAAATCAGCGTCAGCGAAAGGAAGGTGCCGTTATCCTTTAGATCCGGCTGATCCCGCGGGATCATCCATAGGGTCCATGCGAGGTGGAACGACCATGTCGCCCCTCTCACGCCGTCAAAAATCTGATTTCCCAGCGTGCCGATCTCATGAAACACGCCCACCGACATATAAATTACCACTGCGATCACGCTCCAGAACGGAACGAAATAGGGAGAAAGCGCGATCACCCAGTTGGTCTTGTCTGTTGTCACGTAGCCGCCACTCGTCCCCCATTCCATCTCGAGGATTTTGCCTCCGTAGCATTTCACAAAGACGGCATGCGTGAGTTCATGACCGAAGACATAACAGTAGAGGAACGCGGGCTGTGCGATCCCCGACCAGAACCACCCCAGCATCAAAAGTACGCCAATGGCAAAAAACCAGAACGCCTGCGATTGCCAGATTCCTTGCTCGACGGTTGCGTGTGTAAATTGCGCAAGGAAAACCCATGTCGTGACCCAGCATAGAGGAAGCAGCAAACACCCTACGACCACCCTGACAAGTTGCGTGATAAATCCCGCGCTGCCCTCCTCCTCAAGAAAATCTTCGGAGGCCACAGAAGCCCAGATCGGTTTGCCGCGGCTATGAAGGCGGCGGTTCGTCTTCTCGTGGCAGCGCTTCTTCACCGAGGAAATGAAGCTGCTTCCGTCATGCGGCCTCTTCCTGTTTTCCGGGCTTTTCCCGTGGATCTTTTTCCTTTTCTGCTTCATGCGCTGAACGAAAAGAAAATATTACGGAAAAATTAACGAATCAAGCTCAGGGTTTTTCCAATCGCACAAAAAAAAGCGGAGCCTTTCGGCGTCCGCTTGTTGTAGGGGGCAGTTAGCTCCGCCGTGGGGATCAATCGTTCGTGAGGTCAACGGTCTCCGCAGGTGTAGCTCCCACGCTGAAGCGCCAGCGAATTTTGTTGCGCTTGGAAGCGGTGCGGAGCTTGCGCTTCGAGCGCTCAGTCGGCGTTTCGAAAGCGCGACGACGGCGGATTTCCTCGAGGATACCCTCGCCGTCCAGTTTTGTTTTTAGGCGTTTGAGGGCGCGGTCAACCGGCTCCCCTTTTTTTACATTCACTCCACGCATGCTGATGATTTTCGTTAGTTGTATCCTTGGATGTTTCTTTGGGGCGCGGTAGATGAGCTAGTTGGTGTGATCCGTCAAGCTTGAAACCGCGCGGGGTGTCACTCTCCGAGTCCGAAGCGGACGAAGCGGGTGACGGTGAGGGTATCGCCGAGTTCCTTGCCTTTGAGTTCAAGGAGTTGGTTGATGGTAATGTCCGGGTCTTTCACGAAGCCTTGCTCCAGGAAGCAGGATTCTGCGAAGAACTTCGCGAGCTGACCCTTGAGAATGTTCTCGAGGATGTTCGCGGGCTTACCCTGTTCGAGCAGGCGGACGCGGTAGATTTCCTTTTCCGCATCGACGATGTCCTGCGGGATGTCGTCGCGGGAAAGGCCTTTCGGAGCAGAGGCGGCGATGTGAAGGGTGAGATCCTTGATGAGTTCTTGGAAACCGGCCTTGGAAGCGGTTGCCGTATTCGTGGTGCCAACCTCTAGGAGGACGCCGACCTTGCCGCCGAGGTGGATGTAGGAGGCCACAACACCGCCGGAAGCGGCGTCGAAACGGACGAACTTACGGAACTGGAGGTTTTCTCCGAGTTCCAAGACTTTTTCCTTCACGAAGGTGTCAAGGCTGCTTTCGCCATGGGAAATGGCGAGGGCGGCGGCATGGTCTTGCGCGTCAGAAGCGGCGAGCTTGTCGGCGATTTCCGAGACGAAGGCCTGGAAGTTTTCGTTGCGGGAAACGAAGTCGGTCTCGCAGTTCACTTCGAGCAGGATGCCGGAGTTGGCGGAGCCGTTGACACGGGCGGAGATGATGCCTTCGGTGGCGGCGCGGTCGTTCATTTTCGCTGATTTCATGATGCCTCGCTCACGGAGGAGCTTGATGGAGGCTTCGAGGTCGCCGTTGGTTTCGGTGAGGACTTTCTTGCAGTCCATCATGCCGGCGTTGGTCTTGTCGCGGAGTTCCTTGACGATTGATGCTGTGATCATGCGGTATGGGTAAAAGTGATACGTTAGAAGTTAAAAGGCAGCGGCTCAGTTCCTTTTGGCGGCGACCATGGCATTGACCAGATTCTGGAGGATGATGCGGATCGAGCGGATCGCGTCGTCGTTGCCGGGGATGGGGAATTGCACCTTGGCCGGGTCGGCGTTGGTATCGACGATGGCGATGATCGGGATGTTGAGGCGGTGTGCCTCGGCGACGGCGATGGTCTCGCGGGCGGAATCGACGATGACGATGGCATCGGGTTTCTTATCGAGGTTGCGGACGCCGCGAAGGTTGCGGAGAAGTTTTTCGCGCTCGCGGCCGAGGGCGGCGAGTTCCTTCTTGGACATGGCCTTGAACTCCGGCTGTTTCTCGATGTTCTCAAGGTAGCGGAGGCGCTCCACGGATTTGCGGACGGTGGTGGCGTTGGTGAGCATGCCGCCAAGCCAGCGGTGGTTCACGTAGTGTTGTCCGGTGGCCTCTGCGGCCTCACGGATGGCGTCCTGTGCCTGGCGCTTGCAGCCGACGAAAAGGACACTCTTGTTCTTGCTAGCGAGATCCGCGAGGAAGTCGGCGGCCTTGTCGAGCTGCTGGACGGTGTTCTCGAGGTTGATGAGGTAGATGCCGCCTTTGTCCTTCATGAGGAAGGGCTTCATGCGGGGATTCCACTTTTTCGTTTGGTGACCGTTGTGGACGCCTGCGTCCACCATTTCGGCGATGAGTTCGTTGACCATAATGTTTGTTCTTTTTGTCCCGTCTTAAATCAGATCGGGCGATTTTGGAGACCTGCCGCTTTACTTTTCCCTTGGGTCTCCGATTGTTCTGAGGCGGCTAAAGGGGCGCGTGAAATACGGGTTGCGCCGGGGGTTGGCAAGCATTTTTCCGATGCGGCGAGGCAAAACTTAGTTTCCAACCGGAAAGCGGGCTGGCCTGACAGATGAAAGGCTCTACAGCCCCTTTTCCTTCAGCAGGCTAAAGCCGACTGAACAGCTCATAGGAACCAGAAAGATCTTGGGCCGCATGCAGGTCAGTGACCAAATCCGCGCAAAGGGCGGAACCCAGGAAATGTTGCGATGAAGCACTCGTATGATGCCCCAAATTCACTCACCTCGAAGAGATGCGGGATCGCGGGATCGAAGGACATCAGCGGCGTCCCGCAATCTCCGCAGAACGATCTCTCGCGCTCCGCGAAACGGATCATTTTCGGGATCCCTTTCGTCCATTCGAGCGCGCCGGTGTGGAAGAAAGTCCATGCCACCGCATGCGCCCCGCTGGCTTTCCTGCAATCCTCGCAATGGCAGAGGCATGTCCGCAGGGCGGGCTTCGAAAGCGCGTATCTCACCGCGCCGCATAAACATCCTTCGACGATCATGATCCTTTTCCTCGCACGCGCCATGGCAAGCAGCCCCTGCGCCAATCCGAAGGTTTCCCAGCTTCTGCCGGTGAGCGGCGTTTCATCGCAACAAAAGATTTCATAGGAGCGAAACGGCTCCTGCGGGCTTCTTGACCTTCTGGAAGATTTGATCCACGTAACCTTCAGGTTCGTCATACATGAAGACCACGTGGTGATTGATGAAATCCTGTGGATCTTTGGCATCGGTCCAATGTTCGATGGCACTGCGGCGCTCCAACAGAACGCGATGATTTGGTGATTTCATACCCAGGGTTGCACCCTGGGCTGGTATGCGGGTGCCCCGTTGGGGCAGGGTGGAGTGGTGATACGGTGGTCGGTTGGGGCTGTGGGTATTATCTGATGCGGTATTTACCAGATTTGTTGGTGCCGTGCTTTTCGACAAGACCTGCCTGAATGAGTGGGTTTAGGACGTTCATGGCACCTTGCTTGGAGACATCGAGCAGCTTACGAATTTGTGCAGGAGCGAGGTTGCCGTGATCGGCGATGAGGCCGAGGAGGTGTTCTTGCTTGGGTGTGAGAGCGATTTTTTCCGGGTGGGCGGTTTGGAAGCGGAGCACGCGTTTCCAGACTTGTTCGAGGGTTTGGCGCAAGCCGAGCGCGGAGTATTCGAGCCATTGACTGAGGACGCCGCCGGCCTTGTGGACCTGAGCGAGGGCCGCGTAGTAAGCGGGGCGGTTTTCCCAATAATATTCATCGACAGAGAAGATGTGGTGGGAATCGAAACCACGGCGGTAAAGTTCCCATAGGGCGAGGGCGCGCCCGGTGCGGCCATTGCCATCGGCGAAGTAGTTGGTGACTTCGCGGCGGTGGTGGGGCGCGGATGCGAGGGGCTCGCGGCCTTCCTCAAGGGCGCGGACTTGCTCAAGTGTGAGGGGGTTTCCCTCAATGGCGGTAGAGGCGTGGCCGTTGCGGGTGCGGGTGTCCTTTTGCAAGGCGGGAATCCAGGAAAGTTCCACCGCCGCGCCTTGGATGCGCTCTCGAAGGGCGGCAATTTCTTCCACCGTGGCTAGAAGCGACGGGGTGATGGTGTATTGCGGCTGGTAAGGTATGGATATGAGTCAACTATCAGTCCAGCGATAGGTCAAGCAGGTTGGTGATTTTTGATCTCAAACCGGATGCTGAAGTGAGTCTGGTGAGTCTGGCCTTGAGAGAGGCGGGATTCTAGGCTGGCGATGGGTTGATCGCGTTGGTTTTCGGCGAGGCGGATGTCCTCTTGGAGACGGTGTTGTTCTTTGAGGGTGATGGCGGGCTTGGAGGCGACGCAGGTGCAGTTGAGGAGTTCCTCATCCAGGTCGTGCGTGATGAACACGATCGTGATAACGTCCCTCACGGTGATCGTTTTCATGGCTGATGTGTAACATGTTTCACGCTGCTATCAACGCCGCCGGAATCACTCCGCCACGGGCAGGAACTCGGGCAAGGTGCCTGGAACGCCGGCGAGGCGAGGGTTCGCTTCCCAGCCCTCCCGCGTGAAGATGCGGCGGGCGATGCGTTTCATGGAATCCTCCGCGTTGCGGACATCGGGGCGTTCGGGACGGAGCCGGTCGCTTTCCCCGCCGGGCAGAAAAGACCAGGAGAACATGATGCGGGAATCGACCATGCCGGGCTTGGCCTCGTAGGTGCGGGTTTCGCCGAAGCGCATGTCGGCGATCCAGACACCCTCGGTGTGGGGGCGGGCAATCCACCAGCCGCGCGAGAACCATTTTATGGTCTCGATCTCCCGTTCCTTTTCCAGACCCGCGAGAGATTCGGCGCGGCGCGGGTAGATCGTCCAGCGAACGGGAGCGGAGGGGCTTTCGAAAACGGAGCGGTAACCGACCCAGAGTTCGTCGCCGCGATCCACGACGGAGCGCCAAAGGAGGGTATTGAACGCGGTGGGTGCCTCCATGCGGCGTTCGTAAGTGACGGCGCGGCGG
>CAMCXJ010000109.1 GCA_945883455.1 Prosthecobacter debontii | reverse complement strand
CCTACCGATGATCACACGCGCGCCCGTTTCCCCACCCAGCGCTTTAACCACCGCCCGTCCCAGCCTGTTCGCCATGCACGCGGTGACTGGATGCTCATTTGCCACCCCTCTGATTCCATCTGTTCCAAAAATCCTTTTCATGGCGGGGGCGGGATTCTTTCTTTTTACGGACTGTAAACAAGGATAAATTAGATAGCCGGGAGGTCGGCTAGAAGTCCGCGCTTTCTTATCTCGCCAAACATGCGAGTCGGCCATAAAAGCTTTCTGAGATCCTACTCATGAGCACTGATCCCTCAAGCCCAAGTCACGATCCTCACATCGAGGGTAATGCATCAACGCCGATACACGACAGCACGGAGATAGATCTTTGGGATCTCGACGCAGATAGAACGAACAGCCTCGCTCCCTCTAAAAACTCCGAAGGGTCAGCCGAGAGAATACCCACACTGCGGGGCTCCACTTCAAGGATTCATACCAGAAAACCCGCAGATTTGAGACCCATATTGGCGAAGACCGAAGAAACATCCGGGTCTCATCCAGTGCCTGCGGAAGCCTACGATCTCAAGCCTGCGCCCACTGAGCCAGCCGTGTCCGCCCCGGCTTCCGAAGAGCTAAGCCCGGCCCTCAAAAATAGGGTCGCCCAAGAATCAGCGTATCTTTCCACGAAGCAACCCACAAAGGAAACGGACGCGGAATCAGGGCTTGAGGCGGATTCCGATGTCGCTCTGAAAATCACTAGTTTTGAGCGGCAGCCAGTTGATCAGGAATCACAAGATGCCCGCAAAGTTGACCCAGTGCCATCCGTCCAAAACCCCGTGCGTGCGATTCTCACGATCAGCCCTTTGTCCAAAATCGAGAAAATTTCGATCTTACTGTTGTGCTTCGTCCTGCTACTAGGCGGCGCACTCACTCTCATCGATTTTTCAAGCCGCGTTCCGACACGCCCGCTCATCGCCGAAAAAATCGATTTCCCTGTTTCCGGAAAAATCGTCACGATTACAGCGGCTAGCACATACTGGAGGAAACCAAACACCTCTGGGGATAACACGGATGTCGTCCGGCGAAATACACAGCTCATCCCCGTCGTGAAACTAAGCCTCAGCTCCAAGAGGGGCGTGATACGCGTGTTTTTCCGCAACGAAGAAGGCCTATTGGTCGGCGACGTCATCACCCGCAGCATCGCGGGAGATTCCGAGATCACGGTCATGGCCACGGCGGGATTTGAGGATTTGGGCATGCACACGGCTTACCGAACGGGCAACAGCAAAAGATGGCTCGCGCAGGTCTTTGAAGCCTCCTCCGCAACCGCTTCGCGCGAGGATTTCAACATGGTGACAGAAATGGAAATCGATACGCAGATCCGTTGATTCGCCCACATCGCGAATTGTGGTTTGATGTTTCCCGTATGGCGTCTAAAAACACTCCATGACTCCTCTGATCCCGAAAGAAGGCTGGCACGTCCTCCACCTTTTCTACCACATCGACCACGCGCAATGGGCGCTATACTCCGAGGACGAGCAACGCCAGTCAAAAGTCCGCCTTACCGAACTCGTCCAGGAAATCCGGGCCACGCCGGACACCCAGCTCCTCACGTTTTCCATCGTATCACCCAAGGCCGATCTCGGCTTCATGCTGCTCACGCCGGATCTACACGTCGCTAATTTCTTCGAGAAACAGCTCACCCTCTCGTTTGGCCCGGAGATCCTCACGCCCGCGTATTCCTATCTCTCGCTGACCGAGCCCTCCGAATACACCACCACCCGCGAGCAACATATCGCCGAGACCCTGATCGCCGAGAAAAACCTCACGGAAGGCTCAACCGAGTTCGAGGCCGCACTCAAGGAATTCGATGACCGCATGGCGCACTACCGTTCCTACCGCGTCTATCCGCAGCTCCCGGACTGGCCTGTCGTCTGTTTCTACCCAATGTCAAAGCGCCGCTCCGGCACCGACAACTGGTATTCGCTCGACTACGAGGCGCGCCGCAAATTGATGGCCGGGCATGCCCGCGTCGGCCGCACCTACTCGGGCCGCATCCTCCAGCTCATCACCGGCTCCACTGGCCTCGACGAGCACGAGTGGGGCGTCACCCTGCTTTCAAAAACCACCGAGGACATCAAGGCCATCATCTACGAAATGCGCTTCGATGAGGTCTCCGCGCGCTACGCCGAGTTTGGCGATTTCTACATCTGCCTCCAGCTTCCGCTCGCTGAACTTTTCAAGCGGCTATGCCTCTAAACCGCCGTGTCTCAGTCCGCCGGTAAAGCCTTCGAACTCATCCAAGCCGCCCATGGCAGGGGCAGGCTTGCCCACGCATTCCTCGTTTCCGGCGCGCTGGGTTGCGGGAAAGAGGAACTCGCCTCGCGCCTTGTCTCCATGGTCAACGGACCGCGCGAAAGCGGCGGCATGGATCTCTTCGGTGATCCGGTCGTGGAAAAAGTAGTGCCGCTCGATGAGCAGGAAGGCGGCTGGGTGCGCATCATCCGCCCGCGCTCGAAATCCCGCCGCATTTCCGTAGCCGAAATCCGCGATCTCGAACACACCCTCCAGCTCGCCGCACCCAAGGGCATGACCAAGGTGGGCGTCATCGTGGACGCCGACCGCATGAACGAGCAGGCGGAAAACGCATTTCTAAAAACCCTGGAGGAACCACCGAACGGAACCTTACTCCTCCTCCTCACCACCCGCCCGCAGCGACTCCTGCCGACCATCCTCTCCCGCTGCGTGCAGGTGAAACTCACCGGCGGCCGCCCCCTCGGAGCGGACGGCGGGGACGAACTCGTCGCGGCACTCAACAAGGCCGCCGCACGCGGCTTCGGCGATCCCATTTCCGCGCTCCACATGAAATCCGTTTTCACCGATTTCCTCGCGGAGAAACGCGAAGAAGTGGAAGCCGCTGCCAAGGCCGCCACCAAGGAGGAGATCGCCGCCTATCGCGATGGCACCGACGGCACCTGGCTGAAGGAGCGCGAGGATTTCCACAAGGCCGCCGCCGAGGCGGATTACCTCGACGCCCGCAACCGCTACCTCGACGTCATCCTCGCTTGGCTTGCCGACCTCATCCGCATCAAGACCGGCTCCGGCGACCTCGATTTCCCGGAATCCGCGTCTCTGTTAGAAAAAATCGCCGAGACCGAAAGCATCTTCCGCATCGGCACCCGTCTCGACGCCCTTGAGCGTCTGCGGCAAACCCTAGAGACAAACGCCTCCGAGCCGCTTGCGCTCGAAGTCGGCTTCCTACGGGCCTTCGCCTGACCCTCAGAACAAATGAACTTTTTTATCACAGGCACCGACACCGGTGTCGGCAAAACACACCTCACCCGGCTCATGATTGAGTCCCTGCGCGCGGAAGGGCGCGACGCCGCCGGCTTCAAACCCATCTCCTGCGGCGACCGCGATGACGGTCGCATCCTCGCAGAAGTTTCCGGAAACCTTCCTCTCAATGATGTGAACCCGCTCCACTTCGCCTCGCCCGTCGCACCCTACGTCGCCGCGCTCCTGGAAAATAAATCCATCGATCCCACCACGCTCGTGGAGTCTTACCGGAATTTTTCCGAAGGCCGCGGCACCGTCCTCGTCGAGGGCGCCGGTGGCTGGGAAGTGCCGATTACGGAAAACTATCTCATCTCGGATCTCGCGAAGGATCTAGGCCTGCCCGTCATCCTCGTCGCCGCAAACCGCCTCGGCGCGCTCAACCACATCCTGCTCACCCTCGCCGCCATCAAGGCGAAAGGCCTCACCTGCGCCGGGATCATCCTCAACCAGCTTGAGGACGAGATGGACACCCCCATGATCACCAACAAGGGCATCCTCGCCTCCCTAACCAAAACCCCCGTCCTCGACCACATCATCCACAATCAGGACTTCCTCTCCCCCGAACTCATGGACGTGCTGATGGCATGATCTTCCTCTTCCTTGAGGTTTAAAGTTTAAATTTTAAAGTTTCATGCCCTCGAAAAATTTCCACGTCCGCCAAGCCGCCGTCTCCGCCCTCCGCGCCTGGGCGAAGGGGCATGATTACGCGGAAAGCCTCGTCGAGCGCCACGCGCAGCGCCGCATGCTTTCCTCCGCAGATCGCGCCCTCTTACAGGCCCTCCTCTTCGGCGTCCTCCGCCATCGGCGCGTCCTCGACCATTGGATCGGCAAACTCCGCCACGGCAAGCTCGACGCCGACACCCGCGATATCCTCCGCGTCGGCCTCTGCCAGATCCTCATCCTCAACATCCCCGACCACGCCGCCGTCAACGAAACCGTCGAGGCCGGCAAAACCTCCGTCCGCCCGCTCATCAATGCGGTCCTCCGCAAAGCGATCTCCTCCCGCAAGCGCCTCATGGAGGAACTCGACGACATGCCGCCCGCCGTCCTCCACTCCCACCCAGACTGGCTCTACAACCGTTTCCGGAAATCCTTCGGCAAGGAAACCGCCATCGCGATCATGGAGTGGGACAACCAACCCGCTGAAACTTTTTTCCGACTCAACCCGCTCGCCGCAGCCCCCGAGGAAATCCCCGGCGAACCGCTCGACCACGCGCCCGGCTATTTCGAACTCACCGGCAAGCTCCCCACCCAGCTCCTCGCCGAGGGCAAGCTCTACATCCAGGATCCAGCTACTAGACATTCCGTAGAACTGCTCAACCCACAGCCCGGCGAGAAAATCCTCGATGCCTGCGCCGCCCCCGGCGGCAAGGCCTTCCTCATCGCCGCCGCACTCGGTGGCGGCGCAGGCCTCACCTGCACCGACTCCAACGAAAAACGCCTCCCGCGCCTGGAGGAAAACCTCTCCCGCCTCCACATCCAGGCCGATGAAATTTCCGTCCACGATTGGCGCAAGCCCGCCCCCGAACGTTTCCACGGAGCCTTCGACGCAATCCTTCTCGACGTCCCCTGCTCGAACACCGGCGTGATCCGCCGCCGCGTCGATGTCCGCTGGCGCCTCCAGCCCTCCGACATCGATGACCTCGCGGTGATCCAAACGGAAATCCTCAACAACGCCCTCCCCTGCCTCAAGCCCGGCGGACGCATCGTCTATTCCACTTGCTCCATTGAAGACGCGGAAAACACCGACCTCGTGAAAGCCTTCGCCGTAACCCACGGCCTCAAGCTCGGAAAAACCGTCCGCATCCTCCCCACCGAGCACGGTACCGACGGGGCCTTCGCCGCCGTTCTGCGCGGGGGCCGGACTTGAGGTGATCGCCAACGGCGTGCTTGCCCGGCGAATTCCTCTCGCCATCCGGCCGGCTTTTCCTCCAAGCTCTTGCCATGAGAAATTTCCTGCTCCTGCTCATCACTCTCATTGTCCTGATCGCGGTCGTAGGAGGTGGTGGGGCGCTGTTCTATCTCGCGAAGACTTCGGAGATAACCCGCGTCGGCGCCACCCCGCCACCATCCTCGCCGGGAAACTGAATCCCGCTCACATGAGCCGCCCGTAGAGCGATCTCATCGCGCCGCGCCATTTCTCAAGGAACACGAGATCCCGCATCGCCGTCGCGGCATCGGATTCACCTTTTTCGATGGCAGGAAAACGTTCTTCACGCGCAGCGATTCCCACCTCGATTTCAGAAAGCAGGTTTTTTACTTTCTCCTTAGCGCCCATCTGCCGCACCTCGGCCATGCCTTTCGCGAGCGCCGACTGCGCCACGTCCGCTGATTGGATGGCCGTCTCCGCCTCGGCTCCCGTTTCCGCCACTTTCTGGAAAAAATCCACCAACTCCCCCGCGATGGTCCCGCGCGGAGCGGTCTCCACACCTTTCACCCGCAACCATTCGCGCAGCCGTTTCGCCGGGCTTTCCAACACCTCCCGCGCCTCTCGCAGCGAGGTGAACTCCACCTCATCGCCCCCGCCATCCGGATGCGAATCCGCCGCCCGCGCCCGGAACGCCTCGCGGATCTCCTCCGGGGAAATCCCCAGCCGCACCTCCAATCCAAGACGATCAAACGCATTCATGGAAATGAAAGACCCCCATAACCCCGGCTCTGCGTCCCCTCCGCGACCTTTGCGCCTCTGCGGTGAAAGTCTTCATCGGAGTTAGGCCGCGAAACTCTCCCCGCACGAGCAGGTCACCACCGCGTTCGGGTTGCTCACCTTGAATCCGCCTTGCTGGAGATCATCGGAAAAATCCAGCTCGCTGCCGCTCACGAAAAGCGCGCTCTTTGGATCGATCACTACGTTCACCCCATTGCTCGGCACTAAGATGTCCCGGTCGCGAGGCCCGTCCACCAGATCCATCTTGTATTGCAGCCCCGAGCACCCCCCGCCGATCACCGCGATCCGCAACGCGCCCCCCGCCCGACCCTGTTTGTCGAGCAAACCGCGCAAATGGCTCGATGCGTTCTCCAGCACCCTCACCAGCTTTTCATTGCCGATCTTGTAATTCACAGAATTCAACAACGGGAAACTGGAACCGCACAACTTCTCAGTCAAACACCAATCGATCACCATGTCATCGCAACTCTTCCTTGAAGTTTGGGTCTTGAAGTTTGAAGTTTTCTCCCATGCCCGACGAGCTGGATCTTTTCGCCAACCTCCCCACGCCCGAATCGCGCGTCGCGGAGCTGCGGCAGCTCATCGACCACCACAACCGGCTCTACTACACCGATGCCGAGCCGGAAATCTCCGACGCCGAATACGACAAGCTCTTCCGCGAACTCGAAAACCTCGAAAAACGCCACCCCGCCCTCGCCGATCCCAACTCGCCCACCCAACGCGTCGGCGCTAAACCCCTGGATGGCTTCTCCCAGATCCAGCACCCCGTCCCTATGCTCAGCATCGACGATGTGTTCGAGCTGAAAGACTCGGACACTCCCGAAGCCGAGCTCATCGCCTTTTACAAACGCCTCCAGAAAAACCTCGGCCGCGAAGAAATCACCGTAACCCTGGAGCCAAAAATCGACGGCGTGGCCGTGTCCCTTTGCTACGAAAATGGCTCCCTGAAATACGCAGCCACCCGCGGCGACGGCACCACCGGCGACGACGTCACGCAGAACGTCCGCACGATCCGCAACATCCCGCTCACCCTGAGTAGCGGCGATCTTCGGTCGCCGATCTCCGAACTCCACTTCTCCCCCCCACCTTCCACAAACTCCTTGGCGGAAGACGAAACCCCATACCGAACCTCCGCCCCCGCCACCGGCATTGACATCGAAGCCATCCTCCCCTATGAAACAACACATGAGCACGCAGCAGAAAATGCCCCTGTCCCCGGAACACATCCGCAAGGCTCGCCACAAAGCCTGGCTCGAAGGCTTCAAGAAGA
>CAMCXJ010000108.1 GCA_945883455.1 Prosthecobacter debontii | reverse complement strand
TCGACATGGTCGTAGTGCTGATGGGTGAGATACAACGAGTCCACCCTCACTCCCCTGCCCTCCACCCATTCCGCGATCCCGGCAGGCGCATCCACCAGGAAATTCCCCTCCGACGTCTCCACTAGGTAACCGTTCGTCTGCACCATACCGCCCGTGAATTTCGTGATCCGCATGCGCCCCAAGTAAGGCGACTTCAGAGGATTGGAAACGAAAAAGCGCTTACTGAAAGTGGAGCTTCGGCAGCGCGACGACCCGAACTACAGCGGGATTTAGGATGAATTCCCCCAAGAAGTCGTTCTCCGAAATGCAGACGTAACGTCCTGTAAACACATGATGGACGGCACGGGCGAGCTACATCACATTCGAACTCGTAATGCTACATAACCGCCCGTTTCATCCCGTGGAAATCTCCTGGTTATTGATGCGCATTTATTAAAAAAAACAAAATCCATTCTCTGAGCAAATACTTTAAAAATCCCAAGAGATCTGAGCAGCTATCCCGGACCAATCCGTCCGCTCGGACTCGCAGCCACAAAGGATTCGCCCTCGTGGTGCTGCTCTCGCTGATGATTCTGCTCACGGTCATCGCCGTGGGCTTGCTGTCGTTGTCCAGCATCTCGCTGCGGGCGTCCACCCAAGGTCAGGCGGCGGCGGTGGCACAGGCAAACGCCCGCTTGGCCCTCATGTTGGCCATCGGCGACCTGCAGAAATCTCTCGGGCCCGATCAGCGGATCACCGCCGCGGCAGAAATCCTGCCTGCATCCAAGCCTGCTGCCCCAGGTCACGCCCACTGGACCGGCGTCTGGGACACGAGCACATTCAACCCGGCCACGCCCGACACCAAAGCCTTCGTGCGCTGGCTGGTTTCGGATAGCCCCTCCGCCCTCGCCGATGCCACGGCAGCTACCGCCACATACGATGTGCAGATTTTTACGGGGAAGGATGCCGCGAGCTCGGTGAAAGTCCCCTTAGTAACGGTCGATTCCGGATCCTACGCCTACTGGGTCGAAGACCTCGGTCTGAAAGCCGATCTGGGTTGGAGCGAGGGGAAATTCACCAACAACGAACGAAAACAATCCGCGCGGCTCAGTGCGGCGCCCGGCCCGGACCATGGCAGCTTCGGGGGATCATTTTCAGGAAAAACAATCTATCCCGTCACAAAAACGGCTGGGAATCCCTGGCTCGACAATCTCGACAAAGCACTCAGTACTGCGGATATACCCTTGGTGATGGGCGCCACCAATCAGAGCACTTGGCTCCGGGATCGCCGCCACGACATGACCCTCGGCAGCAGAGGCGTCCTGGCCGACGTTAAGAAAGGCGGGCTCCGCCGCGACCTCAGCATCGCGTTTGAAATGGACGATGCGGCGGAGTCACCGAACACACCCAATTTCAACCAGCAGACCACCGAGTTCGTCGGCAATGGCGACACGTTCAGCGCCCCGCAGAAGCCCGCTGGCCTGCCGGTGAACGAGCGTTTCCTCTGGCGCGACTCCTTAGGCATGCCGACTGGCACAGGCACGCCGTTCGCGGGCAGCATCCCGTTTGGAAAAAGTATTCTACGCGGGCCGAACTGGTGGGCGCTGCGTGACTACGCGAATCTCTACAAGCGGCTCTCCGGGTCGAACGGCGACTACACGTTGCTGGCTCGCGCCTATTTTCCCAATCGAAGCTCCGAGGGGAGTCCCATCAGTGATTACCATGGCCCGAGTGGCGCGGAAATCTGGGATCTGGAAACCAGTTTCAGCGGTAGATATCTTTACCGGCCTGCGAGGGCCAACTACGCCCCCGTCAATCTTGGGACATCCATTCTGGTCAGCATGCTGGCAAAGAATGTGACCGGTGCCTCTCCCAATCAAACGGCCGATCTCGCCGTCGGTCTGGATCCGTTGTTTTACTTTTGGAATCCCTACAACCGGAAAATCAAATGCGAAAACCTCGCGGTGACTCTCGGTGCGGCGTTTCCGGGCAGGGTTAAGTTCGATGTTACAACGACCGGAAACGTCACGACATCCTACGATCAGCCCTTGGCAGTACTGCTGAAAAACAACGTGACCTCGCTAAGCAATGGTAAGCTCATCTTCCTGATCAAGGGACCGCTGTTCATCGAGCCGGGAGAGGTGGTGATTGCCTCGCCGATCGCCGCGCCGTCCGGCGGCGTGGGCTCCGGCGAGGCGGTTCTCGGCTATGCCACCGACAATAACAGCGGCATCATCATGACCAAACTCAACGGCAGCAGTCCGTTTAATGTCCGACTGGACGACCGGGTGGCGTTCACTTTTGTGCATAGCCGAAATGCCCAAGGAGGAGATGGGGGGAGGCACGAGATGGATACGAGCCTGCCCAAAGGAACAGCGATCACCCCCGCATCGCTCGCGGCCGACATCACCTTGTTAGGAGAGCAAACCCAGCATATCCTCATGGCCATTTGGCAAGCCAGAAACCAAGCCATTGGGGACGATTACCTGTCCCCTGGAGCCGACCCCTACACCACCATCAGGGTTCGCAACGAGACGGTGAGCTCGTTGGTCAACACAAAGGTGATCTACGGCGCCCATAGCCTGCTGATCAAGCCTGCCAGCCCGGCAGCAGGGGGAGGAACCCGGAGACCCTCCGAAATGTTCGCCCGCTTCAATCCAGCCCCCTCGCTCATGAGAAGGGACTACTATAACCGTTGTATGCCCAACCAGATGTATCGCCATGTTACAGCCAGCAGCACTTTTGCGGTATTGAAGGACAGTGGCATCGACTTTTCCGGAGCGGCGAGGAACACGTTCTGGGGATTGAGCTATCAGAGCAGCGGCTCGATTGCGGTGCCCATGGCGAACATTCCTTCGAGCCCTCTCTTCTCTCTCGCCGCATTTTCAGATGCCAATCTTTCGATCATGGGCACGGATCCATTTCAAGCGGTGGGAAACTCATGGTCGAGTCCCTTGACCCCGCCGAGTTCGGCTTACGGCACCGTGGATACCAGAGGAGTAGGCTCTGTCACGGGGCAGGATTTTTCCTGGCTGATCAACGACGCCCTGTTTGACCGCTACACCCTGTCCGGCATCGCGCCCGCCTTCACCATTGGCGGCGGCGGATACTCGGCGACCGGGAGCCTCACCGACACGCTGACCCAGTTCTTCTCCGCCGATCACCTCGCCGCGAAGGCCAATCCAGTCCTGCGCCCGCATCTCCCGCCGGGCAAGACCGCCGCCGCCATCACCGCGGAACTCGCGGCAAATGATGGTTACAAAAAGATGGCCGCCTACAGCCTGATTGACGGAGCCTTCAACGTGAATTCCACATCGGTCGCCGTATGGACCGCCTTCCTGCGGGCCAATCGCAACCTGGCGGTGGACTACGCGCAAAACGGCGGTTCTGATGGAAGTTCCGGCAGCCCGTTTCCATCGAGCGACTCGCCTGTGAAACTTGCCGGAGCCAAACCGCAATGGTCCGGATTCTCCCGGCTGAGCGACGCGCAGTGCAGCGCCCTCGCCACGAGGATCGTGGCTCAGGTGAAGCTTCGCGGGCCCTTCATGAGCCTCTCGAATTTCATCAACCATAAGATGGGGCCGGTCGATGCGGCCCAATCCTATACCGGAGCATTGCAAGCAGCCCTCGATTTGGAAGCCGCGGCAGGCAGCGGGATCAATGCCGCATCCCGGGCGGCGGCCGGGGACACCGCTCCGTATTATGATCCCAATGGTTTCAATGGCCCTCCCGTCCTCGGCTCTGGCACCATGGTCACCACGGGCATCCCAGGGGACATCACCCAAGCGGATTTACTGCTCCCACTCGCCCCGCGTCTGGCTGCGCGGTCGGACACTTTCCGCATCCGCGGCTACGGTGAGGCACGCTCTCAGGACGGCACGCAAATCCTCGCGCGCGCCACCTGCGAGGCGGTGGTCCAGCGCTTCCCTGAATACCTCGATCCCGCCACGGATGCCGCGAACAATGAACCGTGGGACGAAGCGTCCCCCTCCGGCACCACAATTAACGCAGTTAACCAAAAATTCGGCCGTCGTTTTGAAATCATCCGTTTCCGCTGGTTGAGTCCGAGTGAAGTTTAATCCCCATCTCCCGATGAAAACCCAATCACTCCTACTGCTGCTTTTCGCCCTCTTTTCCTGCGCCCTCCCGGTCGCCCTGCAAGCGCAGGATGAGAGTCCCGGTGATTCGGGCTCGATCCAATTCTCTTGTGTCGTCTGGGAGCCGCTCCCGATCACTGCGGTTTTCTATCGGGATGGTAAAAGTTACCTGCCGCTGGAGTTCTTTCCCGGTAACCGCTCGCAGCTCTATCCATTGAAGGATGGAAATGCTTTGGAGCTGTATAAAAAGGTCACGGCCGCGGATGGAGCAGTCACCTACCAGCTGGTGGGCAGGGCGCCTCTCGTTGCGGGCGCGCGGCGGATGTTATTTCTCGTCGATCCTGTAGGGAAAGCATCAAGATTGCCACTGAGGCTCTACGGCGTGAATGATGCGCTGGATGTCTTCCCGCCCGGCACCATCCGCTTTTTCAATTTTTCCGCTACCGAGCTACAGGTCAAGTTCGCCGGGCAAGCCAGCAAGTTACCCAGAGGCAAGATGAGTCTCGTCAAATCCAACGTCTCGGAAAACGGCGGCTTCATCCCCTTCCTGATCGGTGATCCCAAGGGTGCAGTCCTTTTTGAAACCCGCCTGTTCAGCCAGCCGACCGGACGGGACATGGTCTTCATCAGCGCCCCTGCCCAGCCGGGCGGACGGCTCTTGGTCAAAGTCCTACCACAACTCATCGCCCCCGAGCCACCGCAGCCCGCAGGACCATCGCCATCCTCATCTCCGTGATGAGTCCTGACAAAATTGCCACAGAGGGCGAAAAACCCATTATCTTCGGGAAATTGTATTGTTCGGAATGGGAACTTAGGTTTTTTTGTGTAAGTCACCCTGCGGGATCAGGCGATTTCCTTACCGGCGACGATGAAGTCGATGGGATGGATCGCACCCGTAGAAGCGGCGATCAGCGCGTTTTCCGGGCGGATATCCGTCACTAGATAGGAGCCTTTTTTCCATGTAAGCCGTTCCAATGTCTCCCCCGAACAGGGTTCCCGATGGGGTGCCCAGCCTTGCGAACGCATGTGGCCGTCGAGCTCGGCTACCGTGGGGTGGCGGCCGAGAATGAAAGGCTGACGGAAGATAAGAAAAGCATCTTCTTCACCGATGCAGTCTATGGAGATTCCGGAGGGAAAAAGGGATTCGAATAGGGAGAGCCGGTCGAGAACCCCGTCGAGGTCGCCCGGGGTGAGGGTGAGGGTTCCGCTCGCTTCGCGGTGGATCAGCCAGCCGAAACGGCAGCGGGCGGGCGGGCCACAAAGTTTGACGACCTGTTGTGATCCGGCATCGAAAAAAACCGCAACTTCTCCACCGGCACCGATCAGGGTGAGGGAGCCGGATTCCGGGGTTTCCAAGAACGGCGAAAGCCTATGGGCCAGATTGCGGCCAAACTCAGGGCTCTCACGGAAAATGGAGTCTAGCTCGCTTTCGACTTGGCGCGTGTCAAGACGGGCACGGAAATCCGCGAGACCGGCGACGGGGATTCGATTTCGTAAGGGCGATCCCGGTTTTCCAGAATCTGGGCTTCCTGGCGGTTGCGGCGACATTGATCTAGTGCTTCTTCCGCGGTTACCTTGCGGTTGTTTTTCGGAATCATGGGAGAAGACTAGCTGGTCATTTACGGGATGTCGAGGGAACAGATGCGCTGGATGTCTTCCCGCGTCTTCCCGCCCGGCACCTTGCGCTTTTTTAATTTTTCCAACACGACACCTCAGGTTAAATTCGGCGGGCAAGTTTGTCAATTGACTAAGGGTGAGAGCACCGTCGTCAAATCGAATGTTCCCGATCAAGGCGGACTCATTGTATGTTTTGCTAAGGAACCCGGCAGTGATGGCAAGGGCTCTGACTGCCAGAGCTGCGCGTGAGTTGGTTAAGACTTATTGGAATCGTTCCAAGCGGCATCCGGCGGTCATGCTTTGGCGACTGCGCGACTAACCGCTTCGGAAAGACTGATGTGATCGCGGGCTGCGATCTTCTCGATCTTCGCGCGCGTCGCGGGGGGTATCAGCAGTTGCAGGCGGACGTGGCCCCTAGCCGTGCGACCGGCACCGAGCCTGGCCCCGCCCCGCCCTGCCCGCACCACCACTTGCCCGCTGGATTCGGTCCGCTGGTAAGGGGTTCCGGGAGGATTTTTCTCCGGGAGGCCGATGGCACGGCGTTGCCGCGCGTCCAGAGGATTCGCTTTGGCGTCGAACTTCCAGCTGTCATCCACCGGTTCCTCGCTATACTCAATGGTTTGTTTTTTCAGAAAGTTGTCGCTGTTTTCTCCAATATCCCGCCGATCATGCGAATGATGCCCTTTCTGAGCGTAAAACGAACAGTCAGGATTCCCGCGCCATCATGCCCGATGCAATAATACCGATCCTCCTGTCCGGAATGCGTGCCGTCTGGGAGGATCAAACTTTGAGGATCTTCAAATGCCATTGGGACAGTCGAGAAATCCACACCGTGCTTGGATTGGTTGCTCGTTTCCTTTGCCAATTCCCATTCAAAATCCACAAGGCAAACTGCACCGCACCCTTTGAAAGTCAACACAATATTTCAATCCCAACAAGGCGTATTTCGGAATGCGCCGACAGAGTGGTGATTGCTTGCACGGAGCCATGAATGATGGGACCGATGATTCCTCTAGGAATTGCACCAAGGCTCTGCGCCTTGCGGTGAAAAATTGATACCCAACTGCGGTATTTAGGTTCATTCGATACGAGACAATGCGGAGCCGCCTTCCTCCTCAAGGACACGGTGAACACAAATATGGCCGATCAAACAGGAGCTAAATGTGGCAATGCGACTCCTGACCCTTCTCCCATGACCCTTCTCCCACGAGCCGCCTCAAGCGGATGTTTGTGATTTGAGATTTAAAATTTTAGTCTAGCGCCTCCGACGCAGTAGCAGAATGGCTCCGAACGCCCCGATCAAGGCGGCGATGTCCGGCTCGGGGATGACGGTGAGGTTCACGAAGGAATCTGATCCGCCCGCATATTCACCCGCGAAGTTCAAGCCACCTGTCGGAGCGTTGTAATCGATCCTCCACGTATTGAGGCCGAAGCTAAATTCCTCGGCATCCTCGAGTTCATTCCCTCCGAAGGTGAACAGACCGCCGTTCCATGCGCCGGTGTAGTTGATGATGGAAAAGACATCATTCACATTGAAGGCCACAGTCGGGGACGCTAGATCCGACAGGGTGAGACCCACTGTCCCAG
>CAMCXJ010000107.1 GCA_945883455.1 Prosthecobacter debontii | reverse complement strand
CGCCCTCTCCGTGATCGCGGCGGCACCGGCGGCGATGCACCGGGGATCGGTTTTCTCCGAGGCAGATCTAACAGAACGGCGCGCCGCGCTCACCGCGCATCCTACCGACGGCGGAGATCATGGCTTTCCCGCAGGAGGACTGTGCGGCTGGGTGGACTACGAAGGCGATTTCGTGTTCGGTGAATACCGCGACATGCTTGTAAAGGACGAGGAAAGCGGCGCGTGGTGGGAGCGCGGCGACCTTTCCTCCATGATCCGCAATGCTGTTAACGAGACGGTGCAGGTCTGGGATTTCACGGCGGAAATGGGACGCAAAAATTTCATCGAATCCGTGCGCCGGGCGAAGGAATGGATTGCAGCGGGCGATATCTATCAGGTGAACCTCGCTCAAGGTTTTTCCGCGGAGGTGCGCGGCGGTTCACTCTTTACGCTTTACGAGATCCTGCGGCAGGCCAGCCCCGCGCCGATGGGGGCGTGGCTGGGCATCGATGAAAAAGAAGTGCTCTGCACCTCGCCGGAGCTGTTCCTGAAGATCTCGGGAAATGTGGTGGAGACGCGGCCCATCAAGGGCACTAGACCGCGCTTCCGGGATGCGGACGAGGACAGGCGCTCGGCGGTGGAGCTACAGACTTCGGAAAAGGAAGTCGCGGAGCTGGTGATGATCACCGATTTGCTCCGCAACGACCTCGGGCAGATCTGCGAGTTCGGTAGTGTGGAGGTCAGCGGGATGTTGCAGCTTGAGAGTCTCGCCCAAGTGCATCACCTTGTTTCCACGGTCAAAGGAACTTTACGCGATGGCATAGATGCAGTAAGCGCGCTGGCCGCGTGTTTTCCCGGCGGCAGCATCACCGGTGCCCCAAAAAAACGCGCGATGGAGATCATCGCCGCGTTGGAGGTCACTCCGCGCGGCATCTATTGCGGCGCGATCGGATGGCTCGGATTCAACGGCGAAAGCCAATTCAACATCGCGATCCGCACCCTAGTCCGCGATGGCGGAAAACTCAGCTACCACGTCGGCGCGGGCATCGTCGCAGACTCCATCCCAGAGCACGAATATGAGGAGACCATGCACAAGGGCGAGGGCATCAGGCTGGGTGTGGAAAATTTCAAAACTCAAAACTCAAAACTCAAAACTCAAGAAAGAGGCAATCGAATTTGAAGCCTAATGATTTCCAGAGCCGTGGCGTTGACCCTTTGTCATGGCACGCCACAAAATCATCCTCACCGAACCCGAGTCCGAACCGCAGCTCGATATCTCCTCGCTCATCGATGTCTGCTTTCTCCTTCTCTAAACGTGATACTGGCCGTTATGCCAGCTCCGCCGTGTGGAATTCCTGCCAGTCTTCGAGGTTGTTCAGATTCACCGCATCGGTGGGCTTTCCGTCGGGGAGGCCGGTGGCGGAAAGGATGGACTGGCGGGTTTCGTCGGTATGCTGGTAGCCGGTGATCGCGGCATTCAGCTCGGCGACGGAAGCGGCATTGAGGTTCGTCGCGTTGTCGTCGATGAATTTCTCGAACTGCACGTAGGTCGGCTTGCTCGCGGAAACGAAAGCGACCAGCGCGTCGCGATCCACGCCGAGGGCGTCGAGGGTCATCATGTCGTAGCCGGGGCCGCAGTTTGCATATCCGTCGGCGAGCTTGCCCGCCGCGCCGAGGCACATTTTCTGCCAAAGGCGGGGAAGATGAAGGACTCCGAGTGGGCCTGCGGTTCCGGAAGAGATGGTGGGGATGATTTTGTTACTCATGGTGCTCGGAGGCTAGCGTTCAACTCGAATCATTCAACCTCCAAAAATGAGAAACGTCAGAGGTAATCATGATTGAGGTTTAAAGTTTAAATTTTAAGGTTTGCGGCCATTCTTCGACTGCGCTTTTCTCTCGCCCCCATGTCCTCACTCCCCACCGCTGACCTCCTGGCGCTTGACACGGACGGCTTCCAGAGCCGCCTGTCAAAACTCAGGAGGTACCTTTGACGTCCCCGCCCTAGAAATTAAAATCCAGACCCTGGAAGAGGCGATGGGTGCCCCGAATTTCTGGGACGACGCCGATAAAGCCCGCACCGTCTCGGAGGATGCGGCCGGGATGAAAAAGAAACTCGAGGCGTTCTTCGCCCTCGAATCCCGTAGCAAGGACGTGATCGAAGGCGTTGCGCTAGCGAAAGAATTCGACGACGAGGAGCTGGCCCGCGAGGCCATCAACGGCGCGGCGAAACTCGAGAAAGACATCCGCGCATTCGAACTTCTCACACTCCTCAACCGGCCCAATGACAATGCCAACTGCTACCTCGTCATTCAGGCGGGAGCCGGCGGCACCGAGGCCTGCGACTGGGCGCAAATGCTTCACCGCATGTACACCCGCTGGGCGGAAAGCAAGGGATACCGCGTGGAAACCCTGGACTGGGAAGACGGCGATGGAGCCGGCCTGCGCTCATCCACGGTCAAAATCACTGGCGAAAACGCCTTTGGTTTTCTCAAGAACGAACGCGGCGTCCACCGCCTCGTCCGCATCTCCCCTTTCGACTCCGCAGGGAAACGCCATACCTCCTTCGCCTCCATCGATGCCACCCCCGAGGTCGATGACAAAATCCGGATCGAGATCGCTGACAAGGATGTAGAGATCAGCACCATGCGCTCCGGCGGCAAAGGCGGGCAGAACGTCAACAAGGTCGAGACCGGCGTGTTGCTGCGCCACCTTCCCACCGGCATCCTCATCAAATCCACCGCCTCCCGCACCCAAGGCGCGACCAAGGACCTCGCCTACCAAATCCTCAAAGCGAAACTTTTCCAGATCGAGGAAGATAAACGCGCCGCCGAAGCCGAGGCCGCTTACGGCGAAAAAAGCGACGTCTCATGGGGCAGCCAGATCCGCTCCTACGTGTTCCAGCCCTACCAGAAAGTTCTCGATCTCCGCACCGGCGAGGAAAGCGGCAACATTCAGGACATCATGGACGGCGATATCGACACCTTTATCGAGGCGAAGCTGCGCGGTAAAGTCCGGGTCAAGGGCGCGAAGGACGAAGAGGATTGAACGGTTTGGCTTGTAGCTACGCAAGATTCAGGCTGTCTCACAGTTCAAGGGTATCAAGCAGTTAATAGGATACTAGGAGCTGCATTTAGACCGTTTGGCAAACGGTCTAAACATTTCACCCTTGATCGGACTCACCGCTTTTCGATCGCCACGATGGTCACGTCGTCCATCTGCGGGCCATTGCAGGTGAATGATTTCACCACTTCCTGGACTTGTTTCACCACCGCCTCGGCGCCTAGCTGCGCTGCTTCGCGGAACGTTTCGGATAGCCTTTCGAGACCGAACTCCTCTTCGCTTGCATCAAGTGCCTCTTTCACACCATCGGTATAAAGCAGTACGCAATCGCCGGAAGCCAGCGTGATGCGCTCGTCGGCTGTCACCCGCTCGAAGACATTCCCCGAGTCGATCCCAAGAGCCAGCCCCTTCGGTTTGGAGATCTCCACCTTACCGGTCGCCTTGCGGAAAATGAGCGCCGGTTCGTGGCCCGCGCGGGCGAAGGTCAGCGAGCCGTCTGCGGGATCGAGGATGCCATAGATCATGCTGATGAACATATCCTCGCGGATGTCCGGGAAAAGATAACGGTTCACCGCCGAGAGCACAGCGGAGGGCGATGCGTGGGTTAGCGAAACAGCACGCAAAAGGCTGCGACACATCGCCATTAAGAGACCGGCCGGAACACCTTTGCCAGAAACATCGGCGATCGCCACGCCCAACTTACCGCCTGGAAGATCGATGTAATCATAATAATCCCCACTTATTATTTTCGCGGGAACGTTCGTAGCATTGACTCGGAATCCGGTGATCACCGGATTCTCCTGCGGTAATAGCACCCGCTGCACTTCGCGGGCGTTTTTTAGTTCGCCCTCGATCTCTTTTTTCTCATTTACTTCTCGGTGCACGCGGGCATTGCCGATGGCAAAGGACGACTGCTCGGCCACGGAGCGGAACACGGCGAAATCGTTGTCCGTGAAATCATCACCGCCAGCCCGCCGCGCTACGGCGAGAACACCGATATCCTTCCCCGCATATCGCAGCGGGGAAATCATCACTGATGATCCCTCTTCTTCACCCTGCACACGGATCGCATCGGGCATGGAAATTGCCTTTCCGATCAACCCATCGCCAACCGCCACACGCGCCAGCCGTAGGTGGCTTTCTAGTGCCCTTGGATCGACCCGCGCTTTTCCCAAGATTTCCGGAGATACTGTGATGAGCGGAGGGCAGCCTTCCGATACGTAGGCGGGATTAAGGAAACCCGGTTCCTGCGCCTCCTGGTAGATCGCACCCCCACTGGCTCCCACCACTTTGAGCACACCCTCCACGATCATCCGGGATAGCGCCGAATCGCTCGGCTCCCGACCAATCACCAGTCCCAGATCATGGAGGAAACGGAACATGCGTTCCTCTTCGCCCTCCATCTCGCGGAATTTTTGGCGAATCAATTTAGCCTTTCGCCGCTGGTTGATTAGCGCCATCAGCAAGGCAAGAGCGAGAGCCAAAAAAAGCCCGTTCAGCAATGCGGTGGTGAATCCGTTCATACCGCTTTGATGGAGGTATCCGCTTTCTCGGCGAGTTCCTCTTCCAGATATCCGACGACATCGGAAAACTTCTGTCGGTTCCCCTCGTTGGTGTCAGAAAGGATTTCATGGGCTTCGAGGACGTGACGGGTGTGGAGAACGGTTCCCGCCTTGATTCCCGCAACCTTCAGCTTGAGTAAATCCCGTGCCTTGTCCTCCCAACCTTTCCAGACCGTTTGCTCCGGGTTGATCTCCATCAGGAAATCCAAACCCAAATCCTCCAGCGAATGAGTGCATTTCTCGTCTGCACTGGCCACATGCAATGCGCCACCCTTCTCTGTCAGACGGTTCGCCAACCCCGCGAGTGTCCCCATGAAAGTGGAGTCCATTGCCGTGCATACCTGCAAGTCAACCACGAGGCAGAACTCCCCCCGTTTAATTCGGAATTCCCCAAATTCCTTGACCGCTGTGCTGTTCAAGAAAGAACCCTTGCCCTCGCAGCGGATCCAGCTGAACCCCTCAAATTTTCCTACTTTAATTGGACAAGCAATAGCCACGGATAATGCGCCGTTGATGAAAGGCGATAGATGAACAAGTTATTGCCGCCTCGCGGAGTGGTCAACCTCCTTCACCATTATCTCCTGTCATTGCGCATTACCGCCATCAGAATCCGACCCATGAAATCGCGCTACCTTATCCTCGTTCCTATCTTACTGCTGGCTCTGCTCATCCCGCTTGCCATTGTTCGAAATGAGTCCGACAAGCTCCCGATAGCTCCGCCAACTGCCCCGACTCTCGCCCCGACGGCAACCGTGGCAGCGCCCTCCTACAACACCGCAACTCCATCCCCAGACGGGATCGGGAAAATCTTTATGGGACGTGAGATCTCACAAGTTATGGGCCATCAGGGGCTCAACTGGCTGGAACGCGACGAACGCGAAATGGAGGAAGCCCCTTCCCGCGCCATCGCCCTCCTCGACCTCAGCCCCGAAGCGGTCATCGCCGACATCGGAGCGGGTTCCGGTTATTATTCTTTCCGTATCGCCCCGCTGGTGCCCGAAGGAAAGGTCATCGCCGTGGACATCCAGCAGGAGATGCTCGATTTCCTGAAAGCCGAATCCGCCAAACGCGAGGTCACCAACGTGCTGCCCCACCTCGGAGACATCGATGACATCATGCTCCCGCCCGATACCCTCGACGCCGCGCTCATGGTCGATTCCTACCACGAATTCTCCCACCCCCTCGAGATGCTCACCTCCCTCCACAAAGCCCTCAAGCCCGGCGGGAAAATCTATCTCCTCGAATACCGCGCCGAAGACCCACGCGTCCCCATCAAACCCCTCCACAAAATGTCCGAAGCCCAGGCGCGCAAGGAGTTCGAAGCCCTAGGCTTTACGTTTGTGAAAAATAACCCCGGCCTCCCGTGGCAGCACTTTCTCGTATTTAAGAAACCTTAAACTCTAAACTTTAAACCTCAAGGAAGAGGGGAAGCCTGCTTCGCATCTCTAATTTTCTTCTTCCTTGGAGTTTAAAGTTTAAAATTTAAGGTTTCCCCATGCCCGGTCTCATCATTGCCCCACGCGCCCGAATCTTCCATGGCCACGAGTGGGTTTACGCCACCGAAATCAAGAAATCCTTCGGCAATCCGCAGCCGGGAGATGTGATCACGCTTAAAGATTTCCGCGACCGCCCGCTCGGCTCCGCGATCTACAATCCCGCCTCGCAGATCGTCGCCCGCCGCTTTTCCCGCCGCCGCCAGGATCTCGATCTCGACTTTTTCACCCGCCGCATCCGCCAAGCGATCAAGCTCCGCGCGGAGACCGAAGGCCTCGATGAAACGCTTTGCCGCCTCGTCTGGTCGGAGTCCGATGGCATCCCCGGCCTCATCGTGGATCGCTACGGCGACCACCTTTCCGTTCAGACCCTCACGCTCGCCATGGACATGCGGAAAGACCTGATCCGCGACGCCCTCATCGAGCTGCTCGCCCCGAAATCCATTGTCCTCCGCAACGACTCGCCCTCCCGCAAGGCCGAGGGCATGGAACCGGGCATCGAACTCCTCCACGGCGAAAACCCCGGCGCTTTCACGGTCGTTGCCAACGGCCTGACCTATGAGATCGACCTCATCGACGGCCAGAAAACCGGACTCTACCTTGATCAGCTTCAGGCACACATGGAGGTCGCAAAGATGTCCAAAGGCCTCCGCGTCCTCGATTGTTTCACAAACCAAGGCGGCTTCGCCCTCGCCTGCGCGAAGGCCGGTGCCGCCAAGGTCACCGCCGTGGATATTTCCGCCTCCGCCTGTGCCGCCGCCCGCAAAAACGCCGAGTTCAACCAGCTCGACATCGAGGTCATCGAGGCGAACGTCTTCGATTTCCTGAAATCCGCCCAACCGAAATACGACCTCATCATCCTTGATCCACCAAGTTTCACGAAAAACAAGAAAACCCTCATGGACGCCATGCGCGGCTACAAGGAGATCCATCTCCGCTCGCTCAAGCTCCTCGAAAAGGGCGGCCTCCTCTCCACCTTCTGCTGCTCCCATCATGCCTCCCGCGAGCTTTTCCTAGAAAACCTCGCCGACGCCTCCGTGGATGCCAAGCAAGCTCTCCGCCTTCTCGCCGAGCACCACCAGCGCGCCGATCACCCCGTCCTCATTACCCTTCCCGAAACGTCTTATCTCAAGGGCTTCACCTGCCAGGTGATCGCGACAAGGTGAGTCGAAAAATTTAGTGTTCCCTCCCTGCCGGACGGTACATACCCTCCCGCCCCGTGCCCACCACCGCCATCCTTGCCCTCGAAGACGGACGCTGCTTTACCGGATTATCCTACGGAGCCAGCGGAACCACCACCGGAGAAATC
>CAMCXJ010000106.1 GCA_945883455.1 Prosthecobacter debontii | reverse complement strand
CAACGACGAGCACAGAGCGTTGCCATGCCGCGCGAAATGATCAGCATGCGCGTGGGAAACGAAGGCGGATTCCTTCGCGTCCCAGGGGTCCATCCAAAAAGTCATCTCGGGCAGATGGATTCCACGGTTGAAGATAACATCGATCACCTGCGCAAACTAACAGCCCGCAACCATCCGGCAAATCCTTCCAACGAGGCGTTGTTAATTTATGATTAGACCATTTGACAGAAGTCTGTGCCTTGATTTGGAAGGTTGGGGTAAGATTCCCCAACAATGTCGTGGTGATGAAATCCCCAGCTACGGGTCAATACGAAAGGACTTTTGGCAGACAGTTTAAATCCTCTTTCTTAAATCCACATCATGCTTGAAAATTGAATTTTGAATTTTGAAACTTTTCCCGCATCCTCCCGCCGTGAGTCCCATCCCTGTAGAGCCTTCGCTGGAGGTATTTGAAGAAGCCGCAACGCGCGGAAATGTGATCCCCGTGTTCACCCAGCTCGCGTCGGACTTCGAGACCCCGCTCTCCGCCTATCTCAAGATCCGCGATACCAAGCATTCCTTTCTCCTCGAATCCGCGGAAGCCACCGACAAGGGCGGGCGCTGGTCCATCGTCGGCTCCGGACCGAAGCGGATTTTCACGGCGTATGGGAAGGAAATCACCATCACCGATGGCAATAAGACCCGCACCCTGACAGCGAAGGATGATGTGCTCGCCGCGCTGGAGCGTGAAATGGCCGCCTTCAAGCCCGTCGCAAACCCCGCCCTTCCCCCTTTTTCCGGCGGCATGGTGGGCTACCTTTCCTACGATGCCGTCCGCCAGTTCGAGCCGTCCCTCGGTGCGCCTCCCGAAGATCCGCTCGGCATCCCCGACGCCCTATTTATGCTTGCGGACACGCTGCTTGTCTTTGACCACCGCCTCCGCCGCCTGCAGATCATCGCGAACGCGTTTCTCGACGATCACCCCTCTCCCGCCGATGCCTACGCCGCCGCCCGAGGCCAGATTGCATCGATCATCGAGATCCTCAACCGCCCGCTTCACGTCCCGGCTCTCAACGGCTTCGCAAAAATCACCGAGGAACCCGCCGAATCGAACACCACCCAAGCGGAATACGAAGATATGGTGCTCAAGGGTAAGGAATTCATCAAAGCCGGCGACATCTTTCAGTTCGTCCCAAGCCAGCGCTTCTCGACGGACTTCGACCAATCCCCCGTCGATCTCTACCGCGCCCTGCGCCACGTGAATCCCTCGCCTTACATGTTCATCTTGGAAATGGGCGATTTCGCGCTCGTCGGCTCCTCGCCGGAAGTCCACGTCCGTGCCATCGCCGGGCGCATCGACATCCGCCCCATCGCGGGCACCCGCTGGAGGGGGAAAACCATCGAGGAGGACGACACCCTTGCCGCCGATCTCCTCGCCGATCCCAAGGAACGCGCCGAGCACCTCATGCTTGTCGATCTCGCCCGCAACGACGTCGGCCGCATCGCGAAGCACGGCAAGGTCTCCGTCGATGATTTCATGATCATCGAGCGATACTCCCACGTCATGCATATCGTCTCAAATGTCAGCGGCGAGCTCGACCCTGCGCACTCCGCCTATGATGTGCTCCGCGCCACTTTTCCCGCAGGCACCGTTTCTGGCGCGCCGAAGATCCGCGCCATGCAGATCATCAATTCGCTGGAGAAACACAAGCGCAGCGCCTACGCCGGAGCCGTCGGCTACTTCGGCTTCGATGGCTCCCACGATTCCTGCATCACCCTCCGCACCTGCCTGCTGAAAGAAGGCAAAGCCTACGTCCAAGCCGGCGCGGGCGTCGTCGCCGACTCCGACCCCACCTACGAATACAACGAGACCGTCAGCAAATCGAAAGCCCTCCTCCGCGCCATCGCCCTTGCGAAGACGATCAAGGACTGAAGTCTCCCTTCACCTTGCCACCGCTCGCGCCGGATTAGTATTATCCCATTTACCATAAGCCCGTGTGCCTATCCATACCGCCGGAGGCTTTTGACTGCTGCGGTTCTTATCCGTCGCTTTTTGGGTGAGTGATGGAAAAACGAAGTAACCCGGTAGAATCCCGACGTCCCGCAAAAAAAGCCGCCCTTGAATGCTGTGTCACGTGGCGGAGCCGTCTTTGAGGACATAGTCGCGCCCTTCCGCCGCGCACCACAGGCGATAGACATTACAGACATTCGGACGAATGCCGGACACCGGGATTTTCAGAAAACCCTGCCGCTTCGCCGCCTCGAACAGCAGCCGTTCCTTCTGCGTCAGGCGGTGCCCGATCCGCCGATTACCTATCTTCGCACGGGTCGGCTGGCCGTAGCTGAGCCGCTCTACATCGTCCTTGTCCGGCCTTGGCATTTTTCAGCCCTAAATTTATCCTGTGATACGCTCGGCGTAGCGATCGAAGCGATTCGATAAAATGAGAAACGTGGGTGCCCAGAGACCGACGAATATCCCGAACCGCTCGGCATGCGCCTTGGCCTCCGCCGTATCGCCGCCGGTCAGAAACCAGATCGCGATCGAACCAAGGATCGATGCGAAGCCTAGAACAAAACAAAGGTTACTGAGCTGCTTTAGCATTTTTGGATTCATAGCCGAAATGAATAGCCGTCTTATCCAGATACGCAAGGGAGAAAATCCGAAGCCAAACTGCAGCTTTCTCGCCATGGGATTGGCTAAACTCCCCTCACCCAAGCCAGATTTCGTGTTCACCGCAGCGACAGGCATCGCCACGATCTCCGGCACCTCGTAGGGATACAACACGACGAGCATGGCTCCTCCTCAGACCGCCACGGGTGCGCCGGTGGCGGCGGATTCGTAGAGGGCGTCGATGATGAGCATGAGCTTGTGCGCCTGCTCCGGGGTGTTGAAGGGATCCGCGGTGCCATTGATCGTATCGATGAAATTGGCGGCGGAGTTGATCCGACCCATGTCCTCGCAGGCTTCGGTGATGATGCTGCGGTTCACGCTGTTGCCGTTTTCCTGAACATAGAGCTCGCAGGTATCGATGGCCGTGTCATCCAGGCCGTCGCGGCCGAAGAGGCGCTCGACCTTGCCGCCCGCCTTGGTGCCTTGGAAAACAACGGAGACCTCCTCGCGCTTCACCATCTCCGCCCAGGAGACCTGAAGGGAAAGCACTTGGCCGGTCTTGAAGGTCACGAAGCCATGGACGGCGTTCTCCACATCCGTGGTGCCGCCGACACGGTCGGGGATACCCCACGGACCTTTGAAACCGGGATCGGTGATGTGGTCGTCGAAAGTATTTGCCAACACGTGGGCGGGTTCCGGATAGCCCATGAGATAGAGGGCGAGGTCGATCATGTGGAGCAGGTCAATCGTCGCACCGCCGCCGGCCATGGCCTTGGTGGTGAACCATCCGCCGAAGCCGGGGATGCCGGTGCGGCGGATCCACTTCGCCTGCGCAGAGTTGATTTTCCCGCAGGTGCCGTCTTCCACATACTTCTTCATCGCCTGTGATTCTGGGCGGGCGCGATTGTTGAAATTGAACATCAGGGTTTTTCCCGATTCCTTGGAAACGGCGACCATCTCCGCGACCTCACCTGCGTTGAGGCCGGGCGGTTTCTCGCAAAAGACGTGCTTTCCGGCGCGCAAGCATTGCAGCGCAAGCGGCGCGTGGAACTTGTTCGGCACGATGATGCTGACGGCGTCCAGATCCGGCGCTCCGGCGAGCATTTCCTCCACGGAGGTGAAAATGCCCGCGATGCCCCATTCCTTCGCCGCCTTCTCCGCCGCTCCCGGCGCGGGATCCGCCACCGCGACGATCTCCGCCCCGGCTTTGCGGAATCCCTCCGCATGATATTTCACCATCCAACCGGCTCCGATGACTCCTACTTTCAGTGACATGATCGTGATGGATTATTGGTTCTTCTTATCGAACGCCGCATCGAACGCGACGTTGGAGCCGGGGAAATCGACGTTGCGCACGAAGGCGGCCGCCTCGGTCGCGCCGTGGACGCGATCCATGCGGATGTCCTCCCACTCCACAGAAAGCGGGCCGGCGTATTTGAGGTCGTTGAGCGCGACGATGATGTCCTCGAACTCGATGTCGCCATGGCCCAGCGAACGGAAGTCCCAGAAGCGGCGGGAGTCGCCGAAATCCGTGCTGCCGCCGAAGACACCGACCGAGCCGTCGCCGTGACCCCACCACGCGTCCTTCATGTGGACGTGGTAGATGCGGGAGCCGAGGTCGCGGATGAACTTAACGTAGTCCACTCCCTGATAGCCGAGGTGGGAGGGATCGTAGTTGAAACCGAAACGTTTGTGGTTCTTCACCGCCTTGAGAGCGCGTTGCGCCGTGGCGATGTCGAACGCGATCTCCGTCGGGTGCACCTCGAGGGCGAAGTTCACGTTCTCCTTGTCGAAGGCATCCAGGATGGGCGTGAAGCGTTTTGCAAAATCCTCAAAGCCCTTGTCGTAAAACGCCTGGCTGGTCGGCGGGAAGGCATAGAGGCCGTGCCAGATGGAGGAACCGGTGAAGCCGTTCACCACAGCGGGAAACTCGTCCTTGTTCTTGCGGCCGGGTTTCGCGTTGAGGAAAAGGCGGGCGGCCTTGCCGGTCTTGATCATCTTCTGCGCCGCGCGTTTCCGCACACCCTCGGGATCGCCATTGCCCCACACATCGGGCGGCAGGATCGCCTTGTGGCGCTCGTCGATATTGTCGCAGATCGCCTGGCCGACAAGGTGGCTGGAGATCGCGTAGGAAGTGAGCCCGTGGTCGGAAAGAAGCTCCCACTTCTCCTTCACGTAGGATTTTTTCGAAACGGCCGCATCGACATCGAAGTGATCGCCCCAGCAGGCGAGCTCTAGGCCATCGTAGCCCATTTCCGCCGCAAGCGGCGCGAGTTTCTCAAGCGGAAGATCGGCCCATGGGCCGGTGAAGAGTGTGACGGGTCTGGACATAATGTTGGTGGTTGGATTGCGGGCCCATGTTGGCAGCGGCAGCGAGCGTGGGAAAAGGAAAAAGAAATAGGAAGGCTCCACGACGTACCCGAAGCAGGTAGCCCCCTTTAGTAACTCGCGCACCGCCAAACAAAGAAAGCTGTTTCTTCCTTGGAGTTTGCGCTCGGATTTTTATCGTCCTCCCATGGAAAACACCTACGGCGCTCCTTCTTTCTCGCTGAACCACGATCTTGTATCCCTGCGCATCACACGCGAGGGCGGAATGCTTGCCCCCGTCACGTTCCAGCTTGGGGATCGTATCGTATCGCCCTATTCGCTCTCGCCGTGGAAACCCGATGAGATAGATGCGGAGTTCCCCGTGCTGCTGAAAAACCTGCGTGGCGATTTTTTCTGCCTACCCTTCGGCCCGCAGGAAAATGGCCTACCGCACGGTGTGACGGCGAATGGCGCATGGAGCCTTGTTGCTGAAACGGAAGACTCCCTCACCCTCGGGATCGATGCCTCTGACGTGGCCGCGAAGGTTACGAAAACCATCTCCCTCCGCACCGGGCAGACGGCGATCTACTACGAACACCGTATTTCTGGGCTGGAGGGCGATTTCAGCTACGGCAATCATCCCATCCTTGACCTCACCGGAATCCCCGAGGGCGGCGCGCGGGTTTCCGTCTCGCCGTTCCGCTGGGCATCGGTCTATCCCGAGGTATTCTCCAATCCCGCCGATGGCGCGAGGCAGGCGCTCAAGATCGGCGCGATTTTCAGCAACCTCAGCGAAGTGCCACTGGCCGACGGCGGCACGACTGACCTCACCCGCTACCCCGCCCGCGCGGGTAACGAGGATCTCGTGATGATGGTTTCCGAAGACGCGACCCCAGAGCAGCCCTTCGCGTGGACGGCGGTGGTGCTGGACGGATACGTGTGGTTCTCGCTGAAAAACCCCGCCGATTTTCCCGCCACGCTGTTCTGGCTCTCCAACGGCGGCCGCTCCGCCGCGCCATGGGAATCCCGCCACCGCGGGCGTCTCGGCATCGAGGATGTTTGCTCCTATTTCTGCGATAGCGTGGATCTCTCGCGCAAGGATCTGCTGCGCAACCTCGCCATCCAGACGAGCCGCTCCTTCATGAAGGATAAGCACGTCACGCTCCGCAACATTCAGGCGGTCGCCGCCGTGCCGGAGCACTTCGCGATCGTTTCTTCCATAACGCCCGCCGGGAAAAACATGGTGAAGATCACCGACGTGAACGGCCGCACCGCGACCGCCGCCGTGGACTGGAGTGCTCTTTAGTGTTCCATATAATCATCCCATCATGAAACACTATCTACCATTTCTCATCGCCGCTGCCTTGTCTGCCGCGCCAGCCTTCGCGACCAAACCGAACATCGTCATCCTCTATGCCGACGATCTCGGCTACGGCGATCTCGGCTGCTACAACCCGGATTCCAAGATCCCGACGGCGCATCTCGACAAGCTCGCCGCGGAGGGCATGCGTTTCACCGACGCCCACAGCTCCTCGGGCATCTGCACGCCCTCGCGCTACGCGATGCTCACCGGCCGCCACCATTGGCGGGAATTCCACGGCATCGACAACGGTTTCGACAAGCCCTTCATCAAGCCGGAGCGGCTCACGCTCCCGGAAATGCTCCGCGAATCCGGATACGCCACCGCCTGCATTGGTAAGTGGCATCTCGGCTGGAACTGGGACTCGATCCGCAAGCCGGGCACGCCGCCGAAGTCGAAACGCCATGCGGACTTCGACTGGACGAAGCCTTTTCGCGGCGGCCCACTCGACCAGGGATTCGACCATTACTTCGGAGACAACGTGATCAATTTCCCGCCCTACGCATGGATCGAGGACGACAGGTTTCCGGTGGCGCCTGACATGGACTTCACCAAGACCCCGCAGGCGACCAAGGAAGGCTCCTGGGAATGCCGCGAGGGGCCGGGCAGGTCGGATTGGGATTTCTACAAAGTCCTCCCCACCCTCACGGAAAAGGGCGTGGGATACATTCGCTCGCGTAAGGGGAACGAACAGCCTTTCTTTCTCTATTTTCCCCTGCCCTCGCCCCACGCCCCCATCGTCCCCAATGAAAAGTTCGACGGCACCTCCAAGGCCGGAGCATACGGCGACTTCGTGGTCGAGACCGACGACAGTTGCGGGCAGCTCATAAACGCCCTTCGCGAGATCGGTGCCTACGAAAACACGATCATCATCTTCTCCGCCGACAACGGTGCGGAAAGATACGCCTACCCCCGTGACGAGAAATTCGGCCACTGGTCTACGCAACCGCTGCGCGGCCTGAAGCGCGACATTTACGAGGGCGGCCACCGCGTTCCGACCATCATCAAGTGGCCCGGGCTCACCAAGCCCGGGACGGAATGCGCCGCGCTCATTTCGCAGATTGATTTCATGGCCACCCTCGCGTCCTGGCTGGGATTCGAGCTGTCCGAAAACTCCGCCGAAGACTCGCACGATCTGATACCCCTGCTGAAGGGCGAGAAGGAAACCGTCCGCACCACCCATATCCACAACACCAACCCGAACAGCTACGCGATCCGCCACGGCAAGTGGACGCTCATCGATGCAAAGACCGGCTACGTCTCTGGCGTCGATAAGGATTGGGAAAAACGCCATGGCTATAAACCCGACGACAAATCGCCAGTGGAGCTCTATGACATGGAGAAAGATATCGGGCAGAAAAACAATCTCGCCG
>CAMCXJ010000105.1 GCA_945883455.1 Prosthecobacter debontii | reverse complement strand
AAGCCTTGATGTTTAGAATTTTTCATACCCGTTCAAGGCCAGCCGAACAATGAGGTGTCACCTCAAAAACAACAGAAAACCCTCATGCCTTGACTACGACGAGCCGGTTTTCAATACACCAGACCATATTCATATCAAAAGTTGAAACCGCATCCGCAGATGAGTTCGATTGAGAAATCCAAGCAAAAGCTGCGGCGTGTGGTTCATCTGCACACGCTGAAGTGGTCCGACCTGCCGGAAGGTCACGGCCCACCGCTGGCGGTTGTGCGCGCCACCGAACATCCGGATTATCCCGAACACCACCATGAGTTCTGGGAGATCGTGATTGTGACCCGCGGCACCGGACTGATGGTGTTCGGCTCCAAGGCGCTGCCAATCAAGGTGGGGGACGTGTTCGTGATCAGCCGTGACCAGGAACATGCCTACCGGGAAACCCACTCGCTCGACATCATCAACATCGCGTTCGATCCGGACTACATCGGAGCCCATCACCCGGTTCTGGACGAGTGGATGAGCAAGCATGCGTTGTTCGCCGTGGGGCCGCGCTGGCATTCGGGAGAAACGCCGGGCGAATGCCTGCACCTCGGTCCGTCCGAGTTTGCGCGGGCGCTCGAGCTGGCCCAGCGGCTTGAGGGAGAGCTCGGAAGCGCCTGCGCCGAGGCAAGGGTCGCCTCCTTCGCCTATTTCCTGCTGCTCGTCACCCTGCTGCGGCGCCACTGCCTGCCATGGGAACCCGCCGGCGAGGCCGCCCCCGGCACGCGGATCGGGCGAGCGGTGGAATTCGTCGAAACCCATTTCGCCGAGCCGATCACGATCGACGACATCGCCGCGACCAGCCATGTCTCGCGACGGCATTTCTTCCGCCTGTTCGAGCAGGCGGTGGGTATGGGGCCGAAGGAATATCTCAAGAAAGTCCGGCTCAGGAAAGCCGCCGAGATGTTGCTCACCACCAAGGCCAACGTCACCGAGGTGGCCTACGCCTGCGGTTTCAACGACAGCAATTACTTCAGCACCCTCTATCACAAGGAATTCGGCGTCTCGCCCAGCCGGTTCAAAAGGGATGGCCGCGCGGGATGAAAGCGGCATTGGCATGAGGGCCGCGCCGGTTTCACCATTGAAACTTCAAAGCGCATGCTGCCGTCAGGAAAGTCGGCCGGCAAACCGGCATGATTGAGTTTCCGGAAACCATACGGCGGAGCGGCTGAAGCCGGCCTCCGCAAGGCTGCCGCAGCCGGAGTGCCCGGCGGATGCAAGCTGCCGAACTGTCCGGCGTTTGGCATTACCGCAAGGATTTACGGCGCGAATCTCAAGGTATCAGCGCCCTGCCGCACCTAGATTGATACCTACAACAAACCACCAAAAACAAATGCACCAAAACAAACCCTCCATTCCGCGATCATCCAGCCTCATCCATCTCGGACTCGCCGCCTGTTACCTGGGCGCGCAAGGCGCGATGGCCGCCACCATCACCTACGTCAACACGGAAATCGGCAATTCCGACAACGGCTTCCTCGTGCAGAATTGGTCCAACGCGGCAGTCGCGAAGAACCATGACATCGACGGTAACAACAAATACGGCAGCGCCGGCTACTATCAGATCAGGCCGACACCCAATAGCACACCTAGCAATGTCTCCGAGAGCGCGGGTTCCGGCAACGACTTGGGAATTTCCGCCGGATCCAACCCGACCTTGAGTCTGGCGCCTGCGTTCCTGAGTTCAATGACTGGCGGAGCCGGCTCCTATGTGAATTTCGGTGGCTACCCGATTTTCCGCGGCCCGGACGGATCGGCCCTTTACCGTCAGGGAGGGCTTTCGGTGTCGGTCTCCAACGGCCCCTTCAACACTCCATCAGGCTCCAATAACGGCTTCTTCGGCCAGGCGTTCTCGTTCACCGTGGGCGCGGCCACCACTTTCCGCATCGGCATCACTGTCGATACCGCTGGCGGCAGCGCTTTTGCGCCCGACTTTGTGAGCATTTTCAGCAGCAGCACCGGAACCGTCTTCTCCAATTCGCTTACCCGCGACGGCACGCCTGACATGGCCATTTTCGACATCACCGCGGGTGCGAGCGAAACTTTCACCGCCGCAGTCTGGCAGTTGAGCGGAACGCAATCGGTTGCTCCGTTCAGCTTGGTCACCTTCGATGTCATTCCCGAGCCATCCAGCGGGTTGTTGTCACTGATAGGCCTTACGTCGCTCGGCATCCTCCATCGCCGCCGGCGGAATGTCTGAGATCCGGCAACACGCGATTCCTCCGACGCACGAACATCGCATCCGCATGTTTGATCTCCACTTCCAGACGGATCGGGCGACGCGGCGTCCTCAGGTCCCCCGGTCATGCCGACCGGCATCGCGGGCGGGTTTCACCCTTGTCGAATTGTTGGTGACGATCGCCGTGGTCGCCACGCTCGCGTTCATTGCCTTCACCGCCGCAGGGGCGGCCAGCCGCGCCGCGAAATCCGCGAAGGCGACGTCGAATCTCAGGCAGATCGGTGTATTGGTGGGCTCCTTTGCCACGGAAAACAACAACCGGCTCCCATTTTACATCGATTGGGGAAGTTACTTCGGCAACCCGCCCGGACTGGTGTTCTTCCAGCGCACGCTGGCTGAAAACGCCGGATACGGATTTGCCCAATCCCCTCAAACCGCCACGCGCCCTCTGCCGGATTTCTTCTACGATCCCTGCCTCGATGGAGGCTCTATGCCGCAGCACCCGATGGGTTCGTTCGGGGTCAACGCCGCCATCCTGCCGGATGCGGAAGAGTGCAGGTTGCGGTTTGGAAGCAAGCAGGGAGTGCCTGTGTCGATCCTCTCCGACCCCTCAAGAAAGGTCATCTGCTGCAGTGTGGTTGAACCCAACTGGTCCAGCGGTTGGGCTTTCGACGGCAGGGTTTTTGCCCAAAACGGGTATGATCCCAAAAGCGGGCCCCAACCGCGAAATTCTGGCGGTGCGGCTTCGCTCTTCGCTGATGGGCATGTGGAGAAGCTCGATGTGAAGAACATGGATCAGGCGCAGCGGCGCCGATACTTCACCCTCGACCCATGAATCACCTGCCGGCGAACCCGCAACCCATGGCATGACCAGACGGGTTTGCAGTGCATGCCTACCGAAACCGTATCCGCCTGGAGAATTCCTCCAAACCCCGAACAAGCCAATGATTCCATCACCCAACAACCGCATCCGTGTCGGCTGCTATTATTTCCCGAACTATCACGTCGATCCCCGCAACGAGAAGATCCACGGCCCCGGCTGGACAGAGTGGCAGCTCGTCCGCCACGCCATCCCGCGCTTTCCCGGCCACCAGCAGCCGAAGGTGCCCATGTGGGGCCATGAGGACGAGTCCGACCCGCAGGTGATGGAGAGGAAAATCGACGCGGCGGTGGACCACGGCATCGACCATTTCATCTTCGACTGGTATCATTACGACGACGGGCCGTTCCTCGATCGCTGCCTCGATCAGGGTTTCCTCAAGGCGCGCAACGTGGACCGTATCGGGTTCTCACTGATGTGGGCCAACCACGACTGGATCAACATCCATCCGATGGGGCGTTGCTTCGGCAAAGAGTTGCTATACCCGGGCTTGGTTTCGCCAAAGTCCTTCCGCTACATCACCGATTTGATCATCGGGCGCTATTTCTCCCATCCCTCCTACCTGACGGTGGACGGGTGCCCTTATTTCTCGGTTTACGACCTGTCGAAATTCGTGGCCATCCACGGCTCGGTGGCGGCCACGCGTGAGGCGATCGACGGATTCCGCGAGCGGGTGCGCGCGGCCGGTTTCCCCGACCTGCACTTCAACGCGGTGGTCTGGGGCAAACCGGTGCTGCCGGGCGAGGTAGTGATCAAGGACATGCCGCAGTTGGTCGCGGCTCTCGGTTTCGACAGCGTGACGAGCTACGTCTGGATCCACCACGCGGAACTGGACGAGTCTCCCTACACGCCGCACGCCGAGGTGTTGGCCAAGTATCTGCAGGTATGGAGCCGGATGGAGGAGGAATATGACATCCCCTACTTCCCCAATGTCACCATGGGCTGGGACAACTCCCCGCGCACGGTTCAGACCGACATCTGGGAACCGCTTCCGGAATCGACCTTCTCCAACCTGATCGGCGGCAACACACCCGAGGCGTTCCAAAGGACGCTCGAAATCTTCCGCGACCGCCTGAGCAGCCGGCCGGGACCCAACTTTATGAGCATCAACGCGTGGAACGAGTGGACCGAAGGCAGCTACATCGAGCCTGACATGGTCAACGGCATGGCTTATCTTGAGGCTGTCGCCAGGGTGTTCGGTCCGGTCAAGTCTCGGGCCGCACACCATCCCGCGATCGCCTGAGGCGTTTCCGCCGCAGGCGACCATGATCCCGCACCATGCTTCCTGTGAGAATGTCAGCCTCATCCCTTCTTCGCGTCGCCGTAGCAATGGCGGCCATCATCGCGGAACCGTCACATGGCGAATCTTTCAACCCCGGCGTCCCATGGCCGGCGACCGACGCACTGGGGCGTGAACTTCCGCTCTTCTCGGAAGCGGGTCCTCACAGAAATGACCGCTTCGTCGGCATCTTCTATCCCACCTGGACCGGCGACGAATACAGCTACGGGCCTTACGATGTGACGAAGATCCACGCCGGTCAGCCCGACATGCGGACGACCCCGGTTTTTCGCCACCGCGGGCCGAAGCAATGGCACATGGCGCACTGGGGCGAGCCGCTGTTCGGCTACTACAAGCTGACGGATCCGTGGGTGATCCGCCGCCACATGCACATGCTTGCCGATGCCGGGGTGGATACGCTCGTATTGGATGCGACCAACGCCGAGATCTACGAAAACGTGCTCAACCGGTTCCTGCCCGTGCTGTTGCAAATCCGCAGCGAAGGCGGCCGCACCCCGCAGGTCTGTTTCATGCTCAACACCGACATGGGCAACATGGCGAACCAGTTGCTGGAGAAGTTCTACCGGCCGGGAAAATTCAACGACCTGTGGTTCATCTGGGATGGCAAACCGCTGATGCTCTGCAATCCGGATGCCGCCAGCCCCGAAGTGAGGGGATATTTCACCTTGCGCACCGCCTTCTGGCCCGGCACCCCGCCCTACGGCAATACGCCCTACGCCTGGCACTGGCTCGGCGTGCACCCGCAGGCCTACGGGTTCACCACCGAGCCCAAGGTGGCTGAGCAGATCAACGTGTCGCCCGCACAGAACATGCATTGGCAGACCGGCGCTGTCGAATTGATGCACACCGGCAATGCACGCGGCCGCGGTTTCAGCGGCGGCAAGCAGGATCCTTCCATCGACGCCATCCGGCGCGGGCTCAATTTCCAGGAACAGTGGGATCACGCGCTCAAGGTCGATCCGAAGTTCGTCATGATCACCGCATGGAACGAATGGATCGCCGGGCTGACCCACTCCATGCAAACCCCATGGGTGCAATGCGATGGCTTCAACGAGGAATTCTCCCGCGACATCGAGCCGATGAAAGGCGGCTTCGGGGATAATTTCTACTATCAGGCGATCGCCAATATCCGGCGCTACAAGGGCGTTCCGGAAATCCCCGGAGCCACTCCGCCGAAAACCATCGATATCGCCGGTTCGTTCGATCAATGGCAGGACGTCGGGCCGGAGTTCACGGGACATGCGGGCAACACCATCCCGCGCGACCACGACGGCTTCGGGCGCGCGCCGGAAACCCGGGTCACCGTCCCCTCCCCGGACTTCGAAGGCAACGGCACCACCTGGCAAGGGCAGGATGGCCCGCGATACGTCAACACGTCGGGACGCAACAGCCTTCTGGGCATGAAGGTGGCCCGCGACAAGGACCACATCTACTTCCACGTCCGGACGGAAAAACCGATCACCCCCTCCAGCGACCCCGATTGGATGACGCTGCTCATCCGCACCGGGAATCCGGCGCACCCCACCTGGAACGGCTTCGATTACATCATCAACCGCATGCCGCCCGGCGCACAGGGCGCGGTGCTGGAGAAAAACAACGGCGGAAGGAATTGGCTGCAGTCCGCGCATGTTCGATACAGGGTGGAGGGAAACCAGATGCACATGGCCATACCACGCAGCGCCCTCGGGCTGGGCGGAGACCCCGTGACCTTCGATTTCAAGTGGATGGACAACATTCCGCTGCCAGACGATCTCACCGAGTTTTTCGTGACCGGCGACACCGCTCCGTCCGGGCGGTTCCGGTTTCGATATCTCGCGCGGTGAACAAGCCCGCATTGAGCGGGGGGGAAACAACGGTTCTTCCGCGCAATTCTGTGTGGAATTTCGGGAGCATTCACCTCCCGGAGGCATCGATGGATCATGCGGCTGTTAGATGAAGCGCAGGCGCTTGCCGTCCAGATAGTAGCCCTATGGCACGAATGCGGCTTCGGCAAGGGACAGGCGGAATTCCGTGGCTCCTGCCGCGCACGCGACGGTTGTGCCCCGCCGGAGCAGCGTCCACGGCGCGGGACACACCACTTGGTACGCGATGCCTTCGCCTTCGCGTTTCCAAGTGATGTCGGCCCAGCCGGCGCCGGGAAATGCGGTCCGGCCCGCAGCCCGTTCCAGGCTGCCCGGATGGACGGCGATGCGGATGACAGGCCTGCCATCGTGCAGTGTGCAGTCAGCACCCAGGATACGACGGCTCATCTGCCAGGTGGGAGCACTGGCCCAGTAATGGCAGCGGCTCCAGCGCTCGTCGAAAACCTCCCACCACGTGGTCGCGCCTCCGTCGAGCATCCAGCCCCAGGCCTTGCGCCAGATATCGATCGCCTCATCCACCTTGCCCGCGCGGATCAGCAGGTCGATCGAGTAGTTCGTGAAATACGGCGTGGCGACCGCGGGCGAGGCCTGCGTCGGGTCGCGAAGGCGTTTGGCTGCGGGGTTGCAGGGAAACGAGGAAAGCAGCTGCCGCAGGGTTGCGGCCACGGCCGTTTCGCGATCCACCGCGCCGATCCGCTCGCCGAGCACCGCCGCATGATAGGACTCCGGATCTTCAGCCACCGCCGATCTGACTACATCCCGCAGTAAATCCGCTTTTTTCCTGCATGCTTCCCCCGCACCGTCGCGTCCTAACAGTTTCTGCCAGCGATCCCAGGCATCGACAGCGGCAACCACGTGCGCGAGCACGGCGGGTTCGGGGCGGTTCTTTACAGGCTGCTTGTATCCCCAGTCCACGAAACTCCACGGCAGATGGTGGCGGCCGTCGGGTTCGATGCAGGAAAGCAGCGCCTCGATGTTGCGGCGCGCGGGACCTTCGAGATCGGCCAACAGATCCGTGCTCCCCTCGAGTTCGGCACAGCGTACGCAGGCGTTCACCCATTGGGCGGCGTAGGTGCCGAGATAGATCAACTCCCCGGGGCCGCAGCCGGACACCATGCCATCCTCGCGCGCGGCCGCCGCCGAGTGATAGAGCGCGCGCCGCGCCGCACCCGTGTGACTCCAGCCAAGGCCCAGCAACTCGATGCCCGCCAGCGACACATCCCCCGTCCACTCGCCGCGTTCGCGGACCGAATCGACCGCGGAGTCCTCGGTGGATGCTCGCATGGTGTCGATCCCGACCTGCCAGATGCGGTCGAGGAGCCCGCCGTCCAAGCTCAGTTTTCCCGACGGATCACCTAACAGATCCCGCTCGCGGAAGCG
>CAMCXJ010000104.1 GCA_945883455.1 Prosthecobacter debontii | reverse complement strand
GACGAAGACACGATTTCCTACTCTGCGGAAAACCTGAAAAGGCTCTGGACTAACGATACGGCGTGGAGCGAAGGAGCCGCAGGGACGGGCGTCGGGGAGTGGATCGAACTTTCTCCGGAGGTTCCCAAGCCTCTCTCCGCCATCGAGATGGATCCGGGCTATTTCAAGAGCGAGGAGCTTTTTCAGGCGAACACGCGGCCGAAAAAGGTGCGGGTGGAACTGAATGGCGAGCATTCGTTCACGGCCATGGTCCAGGATGCCCGGGTCACTTGCCATATCCCGATCCAGGGTTACACGAAGCCGGTGAAGACGATCCGCATGACCTTCCAGGAAGTGTTGCCGGGCAAAAAGTATGAGGATCTTTGCGTCAGCGCCATCCGCCTCCATGTCCGCCTTGATAAGAAGCCGAAAATCCAGCCCGCCCGTTAGATGGCTCGGGTTGCTCTTCGCCTTGCTCGGCATGGCTGAGGCGCGGCAGGTGCTGCCGGTGTTCCTCGCGGACAACCATGCGGAAACGGCGGGTTGGATCACGCGGAATTTCGATCTCGATGAACCGCACCTGCTGGTGCTCGTCGATGCGCATTCGGACGCCTCCGCCGTGGAGCGCTCCGAGGAAATGCGGGAGGCGATGCGGCGCGTGCCGTCGGAGGAAGAGCGGGCGGAGCGGGTGGAAAACTGGCGGATGGCAGGCCGCCTGCAGGCGTTCAACTGGATCGAGCCGCTGATGCCGCGTCCGCTGGACCGGGTGCTTTGGCTTGCCGCGCCAACCCTCGATGCCGGGGAATCCGCGCTGAAAACCAGGGAAGCGGTCGAGTCGCTGGACGGCAGGCTGGAGATCGAGCCGCGCTCCTCGGGCTCGTTCGCCAACCGGTGGGAAACGCGGGATCTGTCAGGTTTCCACAGGTGGCAGCCGGGGAACCGGAAGATCATTCTCGCCATCGATCTCGATTGGTTCGCGGGGATGGAACCCGCCGCGCGCGATCTGCATTTCGCAGCCATCTGGGAGCGGGCGATGGATTGGCCGGGGCTGGCGGGCGTGGCTTTCTCCGTTTCAAGGCCATGGTTGACGGATGACTCCGAGGCGGATGCGCTGGTTTCGCTGGCGATCGATGCGGTGCGTCATACGCGTGGTGCGCTTCTGGAGCTCGACGCCTCGGTGGACGATAGGCCGGACAATTCGCTCAAGGCGGCGGATACGGAAGTCACCCGTTGGGATTTCGCCAAGGCTTCGCCGGTCGTGCGGATGAAGCTCCATGCGCTCGGGAAGCGGCTGACGATCACCGATCGGAAGAGGGATTGGGACGTTTCGGAATGGGGTGGCGCGGCGCGGATCATCCCGGCGGAAGGCGAGATCGACTGCGACCACGCATGGCGTTATCCGAGCGGGCAGGAGCCTGTTCTGAGAGTCGATGTTCCGGCGGACGCGACGGGAAGAACACGTTGGCATCTGCTCAAAGCGGCGCGGGATGCCTACGACCTGCTGCCGGAAACGGGTTTGGGAAAGGCGTTTTCGGAGTCCCCGGCGAGGTGGATTTACGAGAAGCCGCGCCATATGGGGGAGACCCGGGATTTCCAACTCAACCCAACGACATGGCTCCGTGAATCCGGCGGGCGTTTCCTGATCGGTGCCGAGTGCGAAACGCCTCGCGGTTGGATTCCGGTGCCGGCCATCGAGATCCGCGTCCGCACGGCGGATGGTTTTCGCGGCTCCCTCTCGGAATGCGGCGGCATGCCCTACGTTTTCGGCATCACCGGGATCAGGGAAATGGAACTGGACGGCGTGGAAACCGGTTGGGGCAGCGATTGCGCGAACCTTCTCATTTCCGCATGGAGGCGGAACGGCATCGCGCTGCCGTGGGGCGATCCGGGGAACCTTCGCGAGCGGCTGGATGCGATGGCGGAGGATGTCGGGATTTCGGATCGTGTGGAAATCTCGCAAGGACAGATTGAGCGCGGGATCGCCATCGACTTCGGGAAACACGTCGCCGTTGTCTGGGAGGATGGTGAGCCGCTCGGTGAGCTGGGCGGGAATGACCTGGTGATGCACCATCTCGGGGGCAAGCCGGAGATTGTCGCGCTGGAAACGCTCGCCGCCACCCGTCCGGTTTTCTCCGTCCGAGTGCCGCTTGCGGAAAATCGCTGTGTGATAAAATTCGCGGGCGATGTCGTCCTTGCGGATGAGGAGCGGACGGTGATCGGGGGATTCGAGCGCGGGGAGGCGGATGGGTTTGTGGTGAACCTGGAGGGCATCCCTTCGATGCGGGAGCCGGTAGAGAAGCCGCGCTACGATTTCCGGTTCCCGCCGGAGCGGTTGGTTTGGCTGAAATCGTGCGGCGTGGATGCCGTTTCGCTGGCCAATAATCACGCCGCCGATGCGGGGAGCGAGGGAATCATCGAGGGAATCGCCGCGCTGCGCAAAGCCGGGATCGGCTGTTTTGGCGCGGGTGCCGACGAGGCGGAAGCCTGCCGACCGCTGCGGATCGAACGCAAGGGAGTGCGGATGGCGATCTTTGGCGTGAGCTATTTTCCGACGGGTGTCGCGGACTCCGACTCAGCCGGAGTTGCGGGGTTGCCAGCGCACCGCGCGATCCTCGAACGGGAATTCCGAGAGGCGCTGGGAAAAGGCGAGCGCATCATCGTGATGGTTCATGGCGGCGATGAATATCAAGACCAAGTGAATGAGGAGCAGCGCTGCTGGGCGAGGTGGTTGGTGGCGCGGGGCGTGTCATTTATCGTGGGTGCGCATCCGCATGTCATCCAGAGGCAGGAAAATCATGGTGGCGCGGTCATTCTCCATTCGCTGGGTAACGCGGTGTACCCTCGCCACCTCAGCGGAGCCGCATCGGGGGCGATTCGATGCTTGGATGTGGGTCGGCCCATGCCTGTTTTGCGCCAAGCGGGTTCCGCCCGGTGAAGCCGGGGCTTGCGTTTCGCGGCGGGTGGTCTTGAGGTGGGGGCGTGAACAAGGAAGGCAAGCTTTACGCACTATTGGCGACGGCGCGGATCGCGAATGTGCCGAGTGTGGTGAGCAACCTCGGGGTGGGTGTGTTGCTGGGGAGCTTGGATACGGGCGGGGATTTCTCGTGGCCGTGGGGGCTGATGATCGCGGCGTTGCTATTCTATATTTCGGGAAATTTCCTGAACGACTGGGCGGATCGGGAGTGGGACATGGTGAACCGCCCGGAGCGGGCGCTGCCGAGGGGGTTGTTCGGGTCGCAATTTTATCTGGGTTTTGCCTGTGCAGGGTTCGTGGTGGGGCTGATCCTTGCGGCGCTGCATGGCTGGCGGGCGGCGGGCGTTTCGGCGGTATTGGTGGGTTTCATCGTTCTCTATACAAAGATTCACAAACAGGCCGCATGGTCGGTGATCCCGATGGGGCTGTGTCGGGCGTGCTTGCCGGTGCTGGGATTTGTGGGTGTGCGTGGCGGCACGGGTGGCTCGATGCTTTTTCCGGCGGCGGCTCTTTTGCTCTACATCATCGCACTCTCACTGAGCGCACGGTGGGAATCGACGGCGGAGGTGCCTAAGGGAAAAAAGCTAATATCGCGCCTACTGCTGCTGGCGGCGGGTGTCGTTGCCACCCTGCTGCCGATCATGGTGATGCCTTTGGTCGGGTGGATCGGGATGACGGCGTTTTTTATGTGGATGGTGCTGTGCGTCACGAAATACCGGTCGCCGGTGCCTGCGTATGTCTCGGCCTTGCTGGCGGGGATTCCTCTGGTGGATTGGGTGACGCTCCTGCCGATGGCGCTGATCTGGATGCAGCTCGAAAGAGTGGAGGCCTTCGATCCGATGTTCAGTATCGCGGTTTTTCTGCCGCCGGTGGCTTTTGCGCTAGGTAGGATGTTGCAAAGGGTCGCGCCGGCTACCTGATTGAAGAAATTTAACCACGGATGGCACGGATGTACACGGATAAGAGAAGAGTTTAAAATGAGCGAAGCACCATCCGTGAAAATCCGTGACGGTATCCGTGGTTCTAAATCTTCCACACCTGCCGAGGTGAACTGATCGGGGCTTGATGTTTCTGTTTTCCCGCGCTCCATTCGGTGCGTGAGCGGGATCAATGAGAAGCAGGAGCGGTTGCTGGAGGAGTTGGAGCTTTTCCAAGATTGGACGGAGCGGTATGAGTATGTGATCGGCCTTGGGAAAAGGCTTGAGCAACTGCCAGATGGGGCGCGCGATGAGAACCATCTCATTAAGGGTTGCCAGTCTCAGGTGTGGCTGGATGCTGAGAAGAAGGATGGTTTGGTGCATTTTTACGCCGACTCCGATTCGCTAATTACCAAGGGCATGATCGCGCTTTTCATCCATGTTCTCAGCGGCGAGACCCCGGACGCGATCCTCACCGCCGATATGGGTTTCGTGGAAAAAACTGGTCTCAAGGAACACCTCGCGCCGACCCGCGCCAACGCCCTCAATCTGATGGCCAACCAGATGAAACAGCGAGCACTGGCTTTCGCGTAGCGGTGCGCATTGCCGTTGACGTTTGGGTCTTGCGGGAAGAACACTGCCGCCATGTTCATCGATCACATAAGGATTCTCGCGAAAGCGGGCGACGGCGGCGACGGCGCGGTCTCATTTCGTCGTGAGAAATTCGTCCCCCGCGGCGGCCCAGATGGCGGTGATGGCGGCAACGGCGGGAAGGTGATCCTAGTGGTGGACAACTCCACCGACACGCTGCGGCAATATCACTTCGACCCCAAGCTCATCGCCGAGGATGGCAAGCCCGGCGGGGGGCATAAGAAAACAGGGAAAACCGGTAAGAACAAAATCGGCAAGGTGCCGCCGGGGACGGTGGTTTACAAAACAGATGCCGCAACAGTGAACGAGGCGGTCGAGTTCGAGCGCAGCGACGAGGGTATCGATCTAGAGCCGATCGCCGATCTGATCGAGGAAGGACAGACATTCGTGCTTTGTGAAAATGGTGTGGGTGGGGAGGGGAATTTCAAATTCCGCACTGCCACGAACCAGACCCCAGCTGAGCATACGCTCGGAACGCCGGGTCAGCAGGCGGTGTATTATTTGGAACTTCGGCGCATCGCGGATGCAGGGCTGGTCGGTTTCCCCAACGCCGGGAAATCCACGCTGCTTGGCGCCATTTCAAACGCGCAACCCAAGGTCGGCTCCTATCCTTTTACTACACTGCAGCCGATGATCGGGGTGGTGGAGTTCGGCGGATACCGTCGCTGCACGGTGGCAGACATTCCCGGGCTGATCGAAGGGGCGCATGAGAACCGGGGTCTCGGCCATGAGTTTCTGCGCCACATCACGCGCTGCCGGGTGCTGTTGTTTGTGTTGGATATGGCGGGCAGCGAGGGACGCGATCCCATCGGCGATCTGGAAATCCTGCGGAAAGAGATCAAGGAATATGATGAGGATCTCGCGAAGTTCCCGTGGAAGGTGATCGCCAACAAAATGGATCTCGAAGGCTCGGCAGAAAACCTGGAAATGTTCAAAAGCCGTTTCCCGAAAGTGGAGGTTATCGGGATCTCCGCCAATACGGGCGCGGGTCTCGATGACCTCAAAGTGATGCTCGACAGCGAGGTTTCCCACAAGGCGCAGAGATAATCGTGGAACGAAGGTGTGAGGGAACACCAAATTGGCATTCCTTGTGAGGGGGTCGTTTTCCTTCGGTTGATTACGCAGCAATATCGTGGGAGTTGTAGTAAGCTGGATTTCAGGGCAGCGCATGGCGGGTAGCTTTGATTCGCCGAAGGAAAGCGGTTGCAGCGGAGGCGGGGGGCGACTTAGCGTTGGGGCGTGCTGAGAACGGAAGAGAATGCCCACGCCACTGCTGCTTCCCCTGAGGGGGATTTCCTGCGCCGCACTTTCCGGGCGATGCTACGGGCGCGAGTTTTGGAAAATAAGCTCTCCAGCCTCTACAAAGCGGGGAAAATCGTCGGCGGTGTTTATTTGGGTAGAGGGCAGGAGGCGGTGAGTGCGTCGCTCGGCGCTTCCTTGATTCAGGGAAAAGATTGTTATGCACCGCTGATCCGGGATCAGGCCGGGCGGACGGCTTTCGGTGAGCCGATGATCGACTGCACGCGCACCTACTTGGGTTCTGTCGCGGGACCGATGAGAGGTCGCGACGGAAATATCCACCGCGGACGGCCTGAGATGGGGATGCCCGCTATGATTTCCCATCTCGGTGCGCAGGTGCCTGTGATCGCGGGGATGCTTTTTGCGAAGCGACTGAAAGGGACTCTCGATGGCTGTGTGGGCGCTACCTCGGTCGGCGATGGTGCGACCTCGACCGGTGCTTTCCATGAGGGGTTGAATATGGCGGCGGTGGAGAAACTGCCGATGGTGGTGGTGGTGGCGAACAACCAATTCGCCTACTCGACGCCGAACAGCCGGCAATTCGCATGCCGGGATCTGGTGGAGCGGGCAGCTGGGTATGGGATCGGTGGATTTTCGGTGGATGGCACGGATCTTTTGGCATGTGCCTCGGTGGTGGGTGAGGCGGTGAGAAAAGCGCGTGCGGGTGGCGGGCCGCAGATGGTGGTGGCGCATCTGCTGCGGCTCGGCGGGCATGGCGAGCACGACGACGGTTCGTATATTCCGGATTCCGAGAAGCACGGGCATTACGGCAGGGATTGCCTCGAAGTCGCGATGTCGCAACTCGTGGAGGGCGGTTTCTCGACGACGGAGGAAATCACGGCTTGGCAGGAAGAGGCATCGGAAGAGGTCCAAAGGGCGGTGGCCCAAGCGCAACAAGAACCCGCCCCCGATCCGTATCGCGAGGATTGGTCGGCCTTATCAACCCGTTTCCCCCTTCACGCACAGTGAGCGGAGTCACCTACATTGATGCGATCCGCGAGGCGCAGGAAACCCTGCTGCGGGAGGATCCGCGCGTGTTCCTCTACGGCCAGGACATCTCGAAATTCGGCGGCGCGTTCAAGGCCACGAAAGGGCTGGCCGAGGCGTTTCCGAACCGGGTGTTTGACTGCCCCATTTCCGAGGACGCGATGATTGGACTCGCTGTGGGCGCGGCGATCGAAGGGATGCGGCCTATCATCGAAATGCAGTTCGCGGATTTTTCTTCGATCGCGTTCAACCAAATCGTGAACCAGGCAGCGACGCATTTTTACCGCACGGGCATGCCGATCCCAATCACCGTGCGCCTGCCTTCCGGCGGCACGCCGGGTTCCGGCCCTTTTCACAGCCAGAGCATGGAGGGGATCTACGCGCAGTATCCGGGCTTGGTGGTGGTGACGCCGGCAACCGTTTCCGACGCGTATCACATGTTAGTCGACTCGGTGAAACTCGATGACCCCGTGATTTACTGCGAGCACAAGTTCCTCTACCGCTGGCTGAAGGCGAAATCGATCAACGGCGACGGGCTGCCCATCGGACAGGCACGGATCGCTAGACCCGGCAAGCACGCTACGGTCGTTACTTACAGCGCGATGGTGCATGAGGCGGTGCGGGCGGCGGATCGTTTGCAAGCGGACGGCTGGGAAATCGAGGTGGTGGACTTGCGCTCGGTGAAACCACTCGATCTCGATACCGTGCTCGCCTCGGTCGCGCGGACGGGGCGTTTGCTCGCGTTGGGCGAGGCTTTCCCGTGGGGCGGCGTGACGGCGGAGGTGGTCGCGAAAGTCACCGAGGAGGGCTTCCATCTGTTAGATGCGCCGCCGCAACGGCTCAA
>CAMCXJ010000103.1 GCA_945883455.1 Prosthecobacter debontii | reverse complement strand
ATCGATTACACCGGCCTCACCGTTCCCCAGTTCAGCGAGCTCCGCAACCGCCTCGGCGACAACGGCGCGAAATGCACCGTAGCCAAAAACAGCTACATGCGTAAAGCCCTCAACGAAGCAGGTCTCCCAGATGTCGGCGCGGATCTCGTCGGCCAGACGGCTTTTGTCACCGGCAATGCCGAGGTGTTCTCTGCGGCAAAAGTCCTCAAGAATTTCGAAAAGGAATTTAAGAAGCCGGAAATGAAGATCGGTATCCTTGGCAAGGACGTGCTCGATGGCGAGAAGCTGAAAGCCATCGCTGATATCCCTTCGCGCGAAGCTGTGCTCTCCCAACTTCTCGGACTCATCAACGAGCCAGCCACCCGCATCGCCCGCATCCTCCTCGAAAAATTCGATCCGGAGCGCCAGCACTTCCAAGCCGGAGGAGCGAAAGAGCCAGTTGCCGAAACAGCCGAGGCACCCGCAGCCGAGGCACCCGCAGAAGCAGAGGTCACACCCGCAGAAGCAGAGGTTACACCCGCAGAAGCAGCAGCCGGATAAAAACAATCTGAACGGATGGCCCGTAGCGTCTCCACGCAAAGGCCTGATTAACAAATGGTTCCTCGTCGGTCTCTCAGCAGAGAGGCTGAAATCCCCGGAAGCTCCGGGGGCGACGATACCGCAAAAGGAGATAATACATGTCAAACATCGCAAACCTAGTGGAAGAACTCGGCAAGCTTACCGTTCTGGAAGCTGTCGACCTCGTTAAGCAACTCGAAGTAACCTGGGGTGTCTCGGCAGCCGCGGCAGTCGCCGCCGGTCCAGCCGCCGCTGGTCCAGTCGAAGCAGCCGAGGAGCAAACCGAGTTCAACGTCGTCATCACCGGAGCAGGTGCCAACAAGATCGCCGTCATTAAGGCGGTTCGTGAAGTTGCCCCCGGCCTCGGTCTCGCCGACGCGAAGAAGCTCGTCGAAAGCGCACCTATCAACGTCCTCGAAGGCGTTTCCAAAGACGCCGGAGAAGCTGCCAAGAAGAAACTCGAGGAAGCTGGAGCGACCATCGAGCTCAAGTAACCCGTCAAGGATTTCCCCGGGGCGGATCCTGTCTCCGTCCCGGGCATTTCCTTCCCCCTAATTTTTTTTCAACTACCCAACCAAACCCGGCACCGACACGTGACACCAATCAACCCAAAGGTGTTACGCGCCGTTTCCGCTCATTTGTCCTCTCCGTCTACTACCTGATCCTAAGTCGCCCGAGCCTAAAAAGGCTCCGGGCCTGAACCCGTAACTCCACTACCACCGCACCACCATGGCTGAACGTCTCTATTTCGGAAAATTTGAAGAGGTTATCGAACCACCCAACCTTATCGAGGTGCAGAGCAGGTCTTATGACGAGTTTCTGCAAAAAGAAGTTTCGCATGGTGACCGTTCCGATACGGGCCTTCAGGCTGTATTCCGCGAGGTCTTCCCGATCAAGTCCTACGACGAGGCCATCGAGCTAGATTTCGTTTCGTACGACATTGAGGATCCGAAGATCACTTCTCTCGATTCACTACGCAACGGCGAGTCCTTCTCTGCCGCTCTCTACGTGACCTTTAAACTGAAGGACGAAACCGGCACCAAAAAAGAGCGCGTTTACATGGGCGAGTTGCCGATGATGACCCGCCGCGGCACGTTCATCATCAATGGCGCGGAGCGCGTCATCGTTTCCCAGCTTCACCGCTCGCCCGGTATCTGCTTTGAAACATCCCAGCATCTCAACGGCAAGATGCTTCATTCTTTCCGCATCATCCCCGATCGCGGCTCGTGGCTCGAAGTGCAGTTCGACACGAACGACCTACTCTACGTTTATCTCGACCGCCGTCGCCGCCGCCGGAAATTCCTCGCGACCACCTTCCTCCGCGTCCTCGGCTACCCGACCGACCGGGATATTGTCAGCCATTTCTATTCGATCGAACACCTCGCGCTCGGCAACAAAATCGACGAGGCGGAACTCGGTCACAAAGTGCCCTTCGAGGATATCCTCGACGGTGAGCTTGTGATCGCGAAAGCTTACGAGCCGCTCACCGCAGGTATCGTCAAGCAGCTCGTTTCTCTTGGTCAGAAGAAGCTTGAGGTCATCGACGGACGTGAGGATGAAATCCTCCTCAAATCCCTCCGCAAGGATCCCGCGAAAGACGAGGAATCCGCGCTTAAAGACATCTACCGCAAGCTCCGCCCTGGTGATCCGCCGACAGCTTCCAACGCCCGCGCCCTGCTCAAGCGTTTGTTCTTCGACGCGAAGAAATACGACCTCACCCGCGTCGGCCGTTACAAGATCAATCAGAAGCTCGGCATCGGCGTCGATTCCGACCAGCGCATCATGGTTCCCGAGGATTTCCTCGCCGCCGTCCGCTACATCCTGAAGCTGAAAAAGGGCGAAGGCGTCATCGATGACATCGATCACCTTGGCTCCCGCCGCGTCCGCGCCGTGGGTGAGCTTCTCGCCAACCAGTGCCGCGTGGGCCTCGCCCGAACGGAGCGCTTGGTGAAAGAGCGCATGACTTTGTTCGACGTGAACATCGAGGGCATGACCCCGCAGAAACTCATCAACCCGAAGGCGCTTTCCGCCGTCGTGCGTGATTTCTTCGGCCGTTCCCAGCTCTCCCAGTTCATGGACCAGACCAACCCTCTGGCCGAGTTGACCCACAAGCGCCGCCTCTCCGCCCTCGGGCCAGGCGGTCTGAACCGCGACCGCGCGGGCTTCGAAGTCCGTGACGTTCATCCGTCCCACTACGGCCGCATCTGCCCCATCGAGACCCCGGAAGGCCCGAACATCGGCCTCATCAACTCGATGTGCACCTACGCCCGTATCAACGAGTTCGGTTTCATCGAAACCCCTTACCGCACGGTCAAGAACGGCAAGGTTACCAACGAGATCGAATATCTAACAGCCGACCAAGAGGAAAACTACCTCATCGCCCAGGCATCCAACGTGATCGACAAGGCATGCCGTTTCGAGAAAGACCGCATCGACGCCCGTGAGCGCGGCGAGTTCATCGAGTCCACCCCGGATGCCGTTCACTACATGGACGTCTCGCCGAAGCAGCTGGTTTCCGTCGCCGCCGGCCTCATTCCGTTCCTTGAGCACGATGACGCCAACCGCGCGCTGATGGGATCGAACATGCAGCGCCAAGGTGTGCCGCTCCTCGTTTCAGAGGCGCCGCTCGTCGGCACCGGGCTTGAGGCCAAGGCCGCCCGCGATTCCCGTGCAGTGGTCGTTTCCGAAGCCGACGGCATCGTGGCCGCCGCTACCGCTGAGATCATCATCACCACCGCCGACGGCAAGCTCCCCGTTTCCGAGGAGAAATTCCTCAGCGAGCCGGAGATCGTCAAAACGAACGTGGCCAAGGGCATTTTCGCCTACCCGCTGCGCAAGTTCATGCGCTCCAACGCTGGCACCTGTATCAACCAGAAACCGATCGTAAAGGCTGGTCAGAAGATCAAGAAGGGACAAGTCCTCGCTGACGGCCCGAATACCGATAACGGTGAGCTGGCCATCGGCCGCAACGTCCTCGTCGCGTTCATGCCATGGAACGGCTACAACTTCGAGGATGCCATCGTCATCTCCGAGCGCGTGGTGAAGGACGACGTCTATACGTCCATCCACATCTCTGAGTTTGATGTCGCCGCCCGCGACACCAAGCTGGGTCCTGAGGAAATTACCCGCGATATCCCGAACGTCGGTGAGGAAGCCCTGCGCAACCTCGACCACGACGGCATCATCCGGATCGGTGCCGAGGTGAAACCCGGCGACATCCTCGTCGGTAAGATCACCCCGAAATCGGAAACCGAACTTGCCCCCGAAGAGCGCCTCCTGCGCGCCATCTTCGGTGAGAAAGCCGCGGACGTGAAGGATACCTCGCTGCGCGTGCCATCCGGCTGCACCGGTATCGTCCAAGACATCCGAGTTTCCTCCCACGGACTCGCCAAGAAGCGCGCCGAAAAGGTCGATCCCGTGGAGCTGAAAAAGCACCTCAAGAAGATCAACGACGAGCACAAGAAAAAGGCGGACAAGCTCACCGATGACCTCACGGAAAAACTTTCCGACATCCTGCTCGGTGAGAAAATCCCGCTCGATGTGGTGAACGCCCAGACCGGCGAGATCATCATCCCTGCGAACCGCAAGATCACCAAGACCCTGCTCCGCAAACTCGCCTCCGTCCACGATCACATCGAGATCGATCCTTCCCCGATCCGCAACAAGATCGTCGAAATCATCAATTCCTTCCAAAGCCGCTTCCAGGAGCTGGACACCGACCGCGAGCGCAAGCTCGACCAGCTCGAGTCCGGCGACGACGTCGATCCCGGTGTCATCAAGGAGGTTAAGGTTTTCATCGCCGCGAAGCGCAAGCTCTCCGTCGGTGACAAGATGGCTGGACGCCACGGAAACAAGGGCGTTGTCGCCACCATCGTTCCCGAGGAGGACATGCCGTATCTTCACGACGGAACACCAGTTGACATCTGCCTCAACCCTCTCGGCGTGCCATCCCGGATGAACGTCGGTCAGGTTCTCGAAACCCATCTCGGTGTCGCCGCCAAGGCTCTCGGCTTCACGGTCGCTACGCCGATTTTCGACGGTATTAAGGAAAATCGTATCTGGGAATTCATGTCCGAAGCTAAAAAGGTCGATGGCGTGAAAATGGTCGGTGGCGGAGAAGAAGCCCGTCCGCGCAAAGCGAACGAGGCCGAAACCCGCGGCTACACTTGGATCGGCGATGGCAAGGATGGCAGTATCGCGGGTAAATCGACCCTATATGACGGTCGAACCGGCGAGGCTTTCCACAACCCTGTCGTGGTCGGCATGATTTACATGCTCAAGTTAGGTCACCTTGTTGCAGACAAGATCCACGCCCGTGCCGTCGGTCCCTACTCGCTCGTCACCCAGCAACCGCTCGGTGGTAAGGCGCAATACGGTGGCCAGCGTTTCGGAGAAATGGAGGTCTGGGCGCTCCAAGCATACGGCGCCGCTTACACGCTTCAGGAAATCCTGACCGTCAAATCCGACGACGTGCAAGGACGTACCCGCATCTACGAAGCGATTGTCAAAGGGGATAACAACTTGGAGGCGGGCACCCCGGAATCCTTCAATGTCCTTATCAAGGAAATGCAATCCCTAGGCCTCGATGTCCGCCCCGGACGCCAAGGTCAGAGCACGCACGGCTCACCGCTCGCCGGTGGTGGTGTGGATGACTTCTCCCTCGACGATCTGACCCTGTAATCCAAACACGCACCTAACATAACATCTAATTACTACCTATCATGAGTTTCGATAACAACCTTCGTGAAATCTTTGGCGTAGACGAACGTCCCGAAGCCTTTAATCAGGTCTCCATCACCGTTGCGTCCCCGGAAATCATTCGTTCCTGGTCTAAGGGCGAGGTGAAAAACCCGGAAACGATTAACTACCGTACGTTCAAACCCGAAAAGGGCGGTCTCTTCTGCGAGCGCATCTTCGGCCCCACTCGGGACTGGGAGTGCGCCTGCGGAAAATACAAGCGTATCAAGCACAAAGGCGTGGTCTGCGACCGCTGCGGCGTCGAGGTGACCCTAGCCCGCGTCCGCCGCGAGCGCATGGGCCACATTGAGCTGGCTGTGCCGGTTTCCCACATCTGGTTCTATAAATGCATGCCTTCCCGTATCGGTCTCATGCTCGACATGAGCGCCCGCCAGCTGGAGCGCGTTATCTACTACGAGGATTACGTCGTCACCGAGCCGGGCAACACTGCGCTCGAGCTTGGCCAACTCCTCACCGAAATCGAACTCCGCGAAGCGGAGGACACATATGGAGACGGCTCCTTCAAGGCGATGATGGGTGCCGAGGCGATCATGGAACTGCTCCGGCAGATCGATCTCGCCCCGCTTGCCCTGAAGCTTGAGGAAGAACTCGGCACCACGAAGTCGAAGCAGAACAAGAAGAAGCTCTCGAAGCGTCTCAAAATCACCCAAGGCTTCGCGGCATCCAAGACGCGTCCCGAGTGGATGATCCAAACCGTCCTGCCCGTGATCCCTCCGGATCTCCGCCCGCTCGTCCCGCTCGAAGGCGGACGTTTCGCCACCTCCGACCTCAACGACCTGTATCGCCGCGTCATCAACCGCAACAACCGGCTTAAGAACCTGCTGCTTCTCAAGACGCCGGAGGTCATCATCCGGAACGAGAAGCGCATGCTGCAGGAAGCCGTTGATGCGCTCTTCGACAACGGCCGCCACGGCCGCGCCGTCACCGGAGCAGGCAACCGCCCGCTCAAGTCCCTCAGCGACATGCTCAAGGGCAAGGGCGGCCGTTTCCGCCAGAACCTTCTCGGCAAGCGTGTCGATTACTCCGGCCGCTCCGTCATCGTCATCGGCCCCGACCTAAAGCTCGGCCAGTGCGGTCTTCCGAAAAAGATGGCCCTCACCCTGTTCGAGCCGTTCATCATCCGCCGCCTCAAGGAACTCGGCTACTGCCACACCGTTCGCTCGGCGAAGAAGATGATCGACCGCAAGACCACCGAGGTCTGGGACATCCTCGCGGAAGTCACCAAAGGGCACCCGATCCTGCTCAACCGCGCGCCGACGCTTCATCGCCTCTCGATCCAGGCCTTCGAGCCGAAGCTGATCGAGGGCTCCGCGATCCGCGTCCATCCGCTTGTTTGCACCGCCTACAACGCGGACTTCGACGGTGACCAGATGGCCGTCCACGTACCGCTCTCGATCGAGGCTCAGATGGAGTGCCGCCAGCTCATGCTCGCGCCGAACAACATCTTCTCGCCCGCATCCGGCCGCCCGATCACGGTGCCTTCGCAGGACATCATTCTTGGCACCTACTACCTCACGTGGGCGGGCATCCGCACCCAGGTGGATCGCGATAAAAAGGAGCATCTTCCACTTTTCGAAAATTCCTCGGAGGTCGAGTTCGCTATCGCCTCTCGCAAAATTGACTACCACTCTTGGATCCGCATCCGCAACCCCGACTTCGGCAAGAATACACCTTACGGCGAAATCGACCTCAAGGTCATCGAAACCACACCGGGCCGCGTCCGTTTCAACGAAATCTGGCCTGATGCCATCGGTTTCTACAACAAGACCGTCGGCAAGAAGCAAATTGGCGACATCATTTGGCGCAGCACCCAGGTGGCGGGCAAAAAGGAAACCGTCATCGTTCTCGACAAGCTAAAGACGCTTGGATTTATGGAAGCCATGCGCTCTGGTATCTCCATCGGGATTATCGACATGCTCATCCCCGAGGAGAAACCCGAGGTCATCGCCAAGGCATACGAGGAGGTCGAAAAAGTCTCCAAACAATACCGCAATGGTGTCATTACCAACGGCGAGCGCTATCAGAAAGTTGTCGATATCTGGACTCAAGCAACCGACACCATTGCCAACGCGCTCTATCGCAAGATCGAGTACAACGAAGGCAAGAAGAAGGCGTCTCCGCTCTTCATGATGGTCGATTCGGGTGCGCGGGGCAACAAGTCCCAGATCAAGCAGCTCGGCGGTATGCGCGGTCTTATGGCCAAGCCCTCCGGCGAGATCATCGAGCGCCCCATCATCTCGAACTTCCGCGAAGGCCTCTCCGTGCTGGAGTATTTCATCTCCACCCACGGCGCCCGCAAGGGTCTCTCCGACACCGCCCTGAAAACGGCAGACTCCGGATACAT
>CAMCXJ010000102.1 GCA_945883455.1 Prosthecobacter debontii | reverse complement strand
ATGGGGCGGATGTGGGCGTTGAAGCTGACGGTTTCCGGAGTGGTGGTAGGAGCGGGTGATGCCACCGCAGCGGGAGCTTGGGAGATGGTGAGAGAGGGGGCTGGGTCGCGAAAGCCAAGCCACAACAAAGCGCCGATCATCACAGTGAGGCAGGACGCGGCGAAAATGCGCAAGGAGGCGGGAGAGCGGGACATGGCTGTGTGTATCCGGTGGGGATTTGCGAGTAGATCAAGAAAGCACAGGCAAGGTGCGTTGTCACCCCCACGTTGCTCCATGGGACTGGTTCTGGTTACGGTGCTACTATCATTACGACTTACATAACTTTTTTCGATCCGATGGAGATAGATGCTGACGTGCGGATTGGGAGCGTTGAACTCCGCATGGAAGAAGGAGTGAGGCGGGAAATAAGGAGAAGGGGTTTGCAACCCCTTTGCGAAGGATGGGGAAATGGCTAGGGTTGGGGGCAAGGGGTCGCAAACCCCTTCTCCTTACGGTCAATCCTGCGGGACGTGGGGTTCGAAGGTCATGGAGCGCTCATGCTCGCGGGCTTTGGCCGCGCGGCGGGATTGCTCGTAGAATTCCTGCTGGGCGCGGAAGGGCTTTTCGCTTTTGGCGGGAACGACCGGAGTGGAGCTGCCGTCGCGGAGGATGCGCCAGGCGTTGCGGTTGTCGTTGAAATAGGTTTCCAGGATTTTCACGAGGCGGCGTTTGATGGTTTTTTCCTCGATGGGGATCATCAGCTCGACGCGTTTTTCGAGATTTCTCGTCATCCAGTCAGCGGAGGCGATGAAGACCAAGGGGTCGCCGCCTTGGTGGAAGTAGAGGAGGCGGGCGTGCTCGAGGTAGCGGTCGATGACGGAGATGACCTCGATATTCTTGGAAAATTTCTCACCGGGAATGAGGCAGCAGATGCCGCGGACGTTGAGCTTGATCTCGACGCCGGCTTGGGAAGCGGCATAGAGGGCGGCGATGATGTCGGGATCTTGGAGCGAGTTGGTTTTCGCGATGATGCGGGCGGGCAGTCCTTGTTTCGCGCGCTCCGCCTCGCCGGCGATGAGGTCGAGCAGGCGGGGTTTCATCGCGGAGGGGGCGGGGATGAGGCGCTGAAAGCGGAGGAGCTTCGAGCGGCCGGTGACGGCGTTGAAAAGGAGGGAGGCGTCGTTTCCGGACTCGGACTTGCAGGTGAGGTAGGAGAGATCGGTATAGAGGCGGGAGGTGGTCTCGTTGTAGTTGCCGGTGCCGAGGTGGACGTAGCGGCGGATGCGGCCGGACTCGCGGCGGAGGACGAGGCAGATCTTGGCGTGAGTCTTGAGGTTTTTCACGCCATAGACGATCTGGGCGCCGGCGCGCTGGAGCTCGTCGGCGCGGTTCAGGTTGCGCGCCTCATCGAAGCGGGCCTTGAGCTCGACGAGTGCGGTGACGTGCTTGCCGTTTTCCGCCGCGCGGATCAGGGCGTCGATGATGCGTGACTGGCGGGCGGTGCGGTAGAGGATCTGCTTGATGGCGATCACATCGGGATCGACGGCGGCTTCCTCGATGAGGCGGATGACGGGATCGAAGGATTCGTAGGGGTGGAAGAGCAGCACGTCGCCGGCGGCGATGGTCTGGAACATGGAGGCACCGGGAGCGATCGAGGGCGAGTTCTGCGCGGGCCAATCCTCATCGCGGAGGTGGTCGTGATCCGGGAGAAAGGCGAGCTCCATGAAGGAGGAAAGGCCGAGTGGGCCGGCGTGGCGGTAGATTTCCTGCGGGGAGGAGGCGGTGACCTTCTGGATGAGTGAGGAGAGGTCGCGCGGGGCGTCGGCGCGGATTTCGAGGCGGACGGTATCGGCAAAACGGCGGGCGGTCAGGACGTCTTCCATCTCGTCGGCGAGGTCAGTGGCGTCCTCTTCTTGTACGGCGATGTCGCCGTTGCGGGTGACGCGGAAGGCGGTGGTGGCGGTGATGTTCTCACCGGGGAAAAGGCGATCGGCGTGGGTGGCGATGAGATCCTCAATGAGGATGAAGGCGGTCGTTTCGTCATCGGTGGGGATGGCGATGCGGCGGGGCAGGTTTTCCGGGATGGGGATGAGCACGTGGCGCGAAGTTTGGTCGCCCGGATCATGGAGGGTGCAGGCGAGGACGATCTGGAGCGCGGGGACGATTGGGGGGGGGGAATCGGGATCGACGGCGAGGGGTGTGAGGAGCGGCGAGATGTTGTCGTCGAAAGCGATGGCGGTCTGGGCGCGCTGGGAATCGGTGAGTTGCGCGGCGGCGAGGAGGACGATGCCTTTTCCCGCGAGGGCGGGGAGCAGGGTGTTGTTGAGGAGGTCGTATTGGTCCGCGTTCATTTTCAGCACACGCTCGCGGATGGCGGTGAGGTTGCGCGCGGGGGTGAAGCCGGAGTTGTCCCGGGTTTTACGCCCGCTGCGGCGCAGCAACATCAGGGAGCCGACGCGGACTTGGAAGAACTCGTCGAGGTTGCTGGCGGAGATGGCCAGGAACTTCACGCGCTCCAGCAGCGGCAGGTCATCGCGGAAGGCCTGGGCGAGGACGCGTTGGTTGAATTCGAGCCAGGAGAGTTCGCGGTTGTGGTATGGGGGCATAAAACTTTAAATTTTAAACTTTAAATCTCAAGGAAGAGGCGGGATGCGGGACTTCCAGTAGTTGGGACGGCGGGAGGTGTTTCCCAAGGCGTATATCCTGATGATCCGGGTGTCCTTGCGGGGTTCGAAGACTAGGTAAAACGGGAAGGGAGGAAGATGGTGGATGCACACGCCAAGGTGGTTTTTGCGGAAGCGGAATGGATCCTCAGCGATTCTCAGGATGGAAGATTGGATCTCACGGCTTAGTCTTTCACCGGTTCCGAAGCGCCCTTCCGAATAGGAGATCGCATTCTCGATCTCGGCCAGCGCCTCGTCTTCGAATTCGACGATCATCTTGATCCGTTTGCGGCTGCATCCATCCTTCTGAAGGCTTCTTCCATAGGGATGAGCTTTGATTTCCCGAGCCGGACATTCTCCATCCTTTGAGCAACGATCTTCATCTGCTCCTCCATCAGTTCGTCCGGGGAGATCTCGTCCAAAATTGCGTAGGCCAGATCCTCACGCTCACGAACTGAAAGCTGCCGAGCTTCATTCTTCAGATTTTCCACCGTTGCAGTCATAGGCTATGTATAGTGTTTCGGAGTTTTATTTCAAGCTCAGTTATCCTCCTCGATGACGACGGTGAGGCCGAAGACCTGCTCGAAGAGATCGGCCTTGGAGTCCATGGCGAGGCGCTCGATGGCGGCGTCCTCGAGGCCGGGGAGGCGGATGCGGAGCTTGTCGTGGGTGCGGAGGATCTCGATCTTGGAAATGCGCTGGGCGTGGGTGCGCTCGAGGGCATCGGCGACGCGGAGGATGGCGGCGAGCTTACAGACGCGGATGCGGTCCTCGGTGGAGAGCGCGGCGTAGGAGGGGTGATCGAGCTTCGGGCCGGAGTGGCGGTGGTAGCGTGAAACGAGGGCGACGATGGTAACGTCGAGGCGGTCGAGCCCGAAGATTTCCGAGTTCAGGATGATGTATTCCGAGTGCTTGTGGTGGGCGCGGGGGCTGACGTAAGTTCCGACCTCATGGAGGATGGCTGCGACTTGGAGTAATAGGGCGTCGTGCTCGGTGAGGTGGTGGAGATCCTGGAGGTTGGTGAGGAAATGGGCGCAAAGTTTCCCGACGTGCTCGCCGTGGCCGGGATCGGATTGGTAGCGCTCGGCGAGGATGCGGGCGGAGCGCAGCACCTCGGAGGCGAAGGAGCCGCTCATCTCGCGGGAAACAAGGAGATCGTGCAGCAGGCCTTGCTCGTAGTCTGAGTTGGGGATGTGGACTTCCTTCATCCCGAGCGCCTCGGCGATGGCGAGATTGATCTCCAGGGCAGGGATCAGCGCCTCGGCCGTCTGGTAATCGAGCTGGAAGCGTTTCACCGTGCCGAGATCGCTGAGGACGGCGGTTTCCGAGGTGAATTTCCGGAAATCCTTCAGCGAGCACGCCTCGTTGTTTTTCGTGAGGAAAGAGGAGACGGACTGGATCTCGTAGCCGATGAGGATGATGCCTTCGATGGACACATCGGAGAAATCGAAGCGGAGCTGGGCGAGATTTCCCGAGGCGTGCTCGCGGATCACACGGAGGAGAGCGGGGCCCTCGGCGTGGGAGGCCTCGACAGCTTCGCGGGTGCGGTGCGTGCCCATGCGGTAGCTGGTGTAACGAGTGATCAAGCCTTCGTGGAAAAGCAGGGCGCGGGTGTTGCCGGGGCCGACGTGGACGACGAGCGCGGTGCGCCGCGTCATGGCCGGAAGGTGCTGGAGGCGGCGGCGGGTCTTGATGTAGATGCGGCGGGTCATTTCGCCATCGTCGATCATGGAAACGGGCAGTCCGCAGGCGATGCGGATGCGGTTGAGGACGGATTCGTGGTTCGTGGCCTCGTGGAGCACGTTGGTGGCGACGGCGCGGGTGAGGTTATGTGGGTCGAGGCCCATTTCCGAAAGCGTTTCCTGATAACCGCGGATGATGGAAACGATGCGCTCGGTGGTCGCACTGGAGACGACATTCCCACCGAAAACATCCTGCGCGAGCGGCGCGGGTTGCTCCAAGAAATCGATGGGTGTGGGGTTCCCCTCCGAATCGCGCTCCGCGATGATGATGGATACGGAACTCGCGCCGATGTGCAACGCGGTGAGCAGTGACGCCGGATCGGCGGGGGGAAGGGTGTGTATTTTCCGCGCGCTCGGCATTCCACCATCAGTATGGCGGAGTCGGATTTTTACAACCGCGAAAACGCAGGGAGTCCGTGCTTGTCATCGCGCTTGCAAGCGTGGATAAGAAAACATGCCAGTCAGCGGTGCGTTGGAAAGATATTTGGTGAAGCCCGGAGCAAAGGTGGATCTACGTAAAATTGACGCCGACGACCGCCACCTTTTCGACGACGGCGGGAAAGAGGAGAGCCTAGAGGCCTTCGACAAGTTGCAGGACGAGCTGAAGCTTCTCCAGACCATGCTCTATGCGCAGAACAAGCACCGCATTCTCGTGGTGATGCAGGCGATGGATACCGGCGGCAAGGACGGGTGCATCAAGCATGTCTTCTCGCGCATTGATCCGCAGGGCATCCATGTCCGTTCTTTCAAGAAGCCCAGCGAGGAGGAGCTGGCGCGGGATTTCCTGTGGCGCGTCCACGACAAAGTCCCGCGCAACGGACAGCTGGTCATCTTCAACCGCAGCCACTACGAGGACATCATAGCCGTGAAAGTGAAGAAGCTGTTCCCGGAAAAGGTCTGGAAACAGCGCTTCGGGCACGTCGTGGATTTCGAGCGCATGCTTGCCGAAGAGGGCACGACCGTCGTGAAAATCTACCTCCATATCTCGCGGGACGAGCAAAAGCGTCGGCTCGATTCCCGCCTCGCAAATCCCGAAAAACACTGGAAATTTAATCCCGACGATCTCAAGGATCGCGCGCTGTGGTCGGATTTCATGGACACCTATGAGGAAGTCCTCTCGAAAACCTCCACCGACCACGCGCCTTGGTATGTCGTTCCCTCAAACCGCAAATGGTATCGAAACCTCGTCGTCGCGAGGATCATGGTCGATACGCTGAAGCGGCTCGACATGAAGTTCCCGGAAACCACGTGGAATCCGGCAGATATGGTTGTTGAGGAGTGACACCCTAAATTCTTTGTTTTAAGAAGGATATCCCTATGCGCATTTGGCTTTCCGCCGGCAATGATGGTCAGTTTTCGCCGCCCTTGCGTCTGCTCCTTTGATTGCGGTAGCCTCCAGCCCTACCGACATGAATCCGAAGTCCCTCACGAAATACCGGCCGTTCCCGGCCGTTGCCCTGCCCGACCGCACCTGGCCGGATCAGACGATCACGCGCGCGCCGATCTGGTGCTCGGTGGATCTCCGCGACGGCAACCAAGCGCTGCCGCAGCCGATGTCGGTGGAGGAGAAGCTGGAGTTCTTCGATCTGCTGGTGGCGATCGGCTTCAAGGAAATCGAGATCGGTTTCCCTTCCGCCGCCGATACGGAATTTCATTTCTGCCGCCGGCTGATCGAGGAAAACCGCATCCCGGAAGACGTGACGATCCAGATCCTGGTGCAGACGCGCGAGCAACTAATCCGCCGTAGCTTTGAGGCGATCACCGGGGCGCGGCGCGCTATCGTCCACATTTACAACTCGACCTCGCCGCTGCAAAGGCGCGTGACCTTCGGCGATGCCACGCGCGAATCGATCAAGCAGATCGCCATCGACGGCACGCAGCTGGTTAAAGAACTCGTGCCGAGCATCCCGGAGACCGAGGTGGTGCTGCAATACTCGCCCGAGTCCTTTTCCGACACGGAGCTGGATTACGCGCTGGAGGTTTGCTCGGCGGTGATCGATGTCTGGCAGCCGACGCCGGAGAAAAAGATGATCATCAACCTGCCGGACACCGTTCAGTGGGCCTCGCCGAATGTCCACGCGGACATGATCGAGTGGATGTGCCGCCATCTGCCGATGCGCGATGCGGTGACCGTTTCCCTGCACACGCACAACGACCGCGGCACCGGTGTGGCGGCCACGGAGCTGGGCCTGATGGCGGGCGCGGATCGCGTGGAGGGCACCCTTTTCGGAAACGGCGAGCGCACGGGGAACCTCGACATCGTCACGCTCGCGCTGAATATGAACAGCCACGGCATCGCCACTGGCCTTGATTTTTCCGGCCTCACCGACATTCGTCTGAAGTACGAAAAATTCACGCGTCTCATCGTCCCGGAGCGCCAGCCCTACGCCGGCGAGCTCGTTTTCACGGCCTTTTCCGGGAGCCACCAGGACGCGATCAAGAAAGGCCTCGACCGCCGCGAAAAGGAAATCGCCGCGAACCCGGATCTGCTGTGGGGCGTGCCTTACCTGACTATCGATCCTCAGGACATCGGCCGTTCCTACGAAGCGATCATCCGCATCAACTCCCAGTCCGGCAAGGGCGGCGTGGCCTACGTGCTGGACCGCGAGCACGGCTTCGATTTGCCGAAATCGATGCATCCCATCGTCGGGAAATATGTGTATGACCTCGCCGATAGCCTCGGCCGCGAGCTCACGCCGGATGAGATCCGCGAGGCGTTTTTTGGACATTTCGTGAACGTGGAATCGCCGCTCGGCCTCACGGAGTACGAGCTGATCCACCAGCCCGGCGGCGGGCAGGTGCGTTGCAAGGCGACGGTTTCCGTCGATGGTAAGCCACTCGAAATCGAAGGCGACGGCAACGGCCCGATCAACGCTTTCGTCCACGCGTTGGAGAAGGCGGGCTTCAAGGATTTCAAGGTGACCGACTACCGCTCCCACGCCGTGCGCGGCGGCTCGGATGCGAGCGCCGCGGCCTACGTGCAGCTCCAGCATGACGACGGACGCCTGCTCTGGGGTACCGGCGTGGATCCGTCCATCGAGATGGCGGGTCTCAAAGCACTGGTGACAGGGTGGAATTTGATGAGGGGAGAGTAGGATTTATCCTACCAAGGGTGGCGGGTTTCAACCCGCAGTCCAAATTTACAGCGGGTTGAAACCCGCGATCCTTGGTAGGCTGAAGCCTACTCTCCTTTTTCCTACGGCACAATAATCACCTGCCCGGCTTCGAGGCCGGAGGTGATCTCGGTTTTTTCCGCGTCGGAGCGGCCGCGTGTAACGGAGCGCATCTCGGTTTTTCCGTCGGCGAGCTTGATCTCC
>CAMCXJ010000101.1 GCA_945883455.1 Prosthecobacter debontii | reverse complement strand
TCGTCGTCGCCAATCTCCATGACGCCCCCGCCAAGGAACCCCGCATTCTCTGCTCGCTCGGCCTTGCGATTAAATAGAATGGAGCGGCCAGGGGATGATACCACGGGAACGAAAAAATGTCCGAACCGCACTAGTCGCTGAAACGTTCCTAAACTCTCTCCTCTGATTTTCAATATCCATTTCACATGTCTTCCTCCAAGCTCAATCCCCGCACCGCCCGCGAGCATCTCCAGGCCTTCCGCTTCGCCGATCTCTTCATCGAAGATCTCGGCTGGAACCACCCGGACGGCGGGAAACCCATGGCCATCGAGCAGGACGGCGCCGCATGGAAAGCCACGGAAATCTCCCAGCTCTCCGGCTTCCGCGTGTTCGAGGTCGCCGCCGCCGATGCAGACACGCCATTCCCCGATGCGAAAACCCAGCAGGCCATCTGGAAACGTGTCGCGCCCCATGCCGTGGAAAACCTCCTCATCTTCGTCGATGCGGAACGCACCCGCTCCGCATGGCTGTGGATGAAGCGCGAAGGCTCCGCCGACAGCCCCAACCGCCGCGCGAAGACCCACCCGCGTCGCCACCATTACCTCAAAGGCCAGCCCGGCGATCTCTTCCTCTCCAAGCTCGCCTCCCTCGTCGTCGATCTCTCGGAGCTCGATGAGGACGGCAACATCCCCATCACCGAGACGGCCAAGCGTGTCCGCGCCGGGCTCGATATCGAGACCGTCACCAAGGCCTTCTTCAAGGACTTCCAGGAAGAGCACGGCAAGCTCCTCGAAGCCATCGAGGGCATCCCCGATCCCGGCGAGCGCCGCTGGTATGCCTCCGTCCTGCTCAACCGACTCATGTTCATCTGGTTCCTCCAGAAAAAAGGCTTCCTCGATGTCGGGTGCGCCAAGGACGGCAACAAAAACTACCTCCCGGAAAAGCTCGCCGCCTCCCAAGAGACCGGGAAAAACCGTTTCTTCTCCCGCTTCCTGCGCGATCTCTTCTTCGAGGGCTTCGCCAAAACCGAGGAAAAGCGCGAGATCATAGGCGAAGTCCCGCTCGGCGACATTCCCTACCTCAACGGCGGCCTTTTCCTGCCCCACGGCATCGAGGCCCGCATCGAAGGCGAGGCGCTTTTCACCCAGCCCTACGCGAAAATCAAAGTCCCGGATCAGGTCTTCGGGGATCTGTTCGCCCTCTTCGGGCGTTATTCCTGGTCCCTCAACGACACCCCCGGCGGCGATGACCGCGAGATCAATCCCGACGTACTCGGCTACATCTTCGAGAAATACATCAACCAGAAGGAATTCGGGGCCTACTACACCCGCCCAGAAATCACCGATTACCTCTGCGAGCAAACCATCCACCAGCTCGTGCTCGACCGCATCAACGACGGCTACGCGTCCCGCAAAAAACTCCACGAGACCGATCCGAAAACCTTTCCCGCCCCGCGCCGCTACGAGACCATCGAGGATCTCCTGCTCCACGCCACCGGCCCCGTCGCCCAGAAAGTCCTCCAGGACATCCTGCCGCGCCTCTCCCTGCTCGATCCCGCCTGCGGCTCCGGTGCCTTCCTCGTCGCCGCGATGAAGACCTTGCTCAATCTCTACACCGCCCTCATCGGCCGCTGCGAAGCCCTTGCCTACAAGCCCGTGCTCCAGTGGATCGAGACGGAGAGGAAACAGCACAAAGCCCCCGCCGCCTACTGGCTGAAAAAGAAAATCGTCACCGAAAACCTCTACGGCGTGGATCTCATGGAAGAGGCCACGGAAATTGCCAAGCTCCGCCTCTTCCTCTCCCTCGTCGCCTCCGCCGAGAAGCGCTCCGAACTCGAGCCGCTCCCCAACATCGAGTTCAACATCCTCCCCGGCAACTCCCTCATCGGCCTCCTCCACGTCGATCCCGCGAAATTTGATTCCAATCCCAAATCCAAAATCAGCAATCAACAATCCTCAATCTCCAATCCCAAATCGCGCCTCAATCAGGCCATACTCCCCATCACCCTCAAATACGAGGAAGCCCTCGGCTTCACCACCGAGACCTCCCTCGCCCCCACCACCAGGGAAACCCAGCAAGCCCACATCGCCGTCAAACAAGCCGCCAAATACGACGAACTCCTCCGCCGCAAAAACGAGCGCATCGACCTCTACAAAAAATCCACCTCCCTCTTCAAAGACCTCGCCGCCCTCAAGCGCGACATCGACGCCCTCAAGTCGGAAGCCCGCGAAATCCTCGACCAACTCCTCCTCGACCAATTCCAAGCCCTCGGCATCCAGTACGAGCAAGCCACCTGGGACGCGGCGAAAAAGAAGGAAGGCAAACCCGAAAAACGCCTGCTCAAAATCACCCACATCCAAGCCCTCGAACCTTTCCATTGGGCTTACGAGTTCGATGAAATTATCGTAAATCGTGGCGGTTTCGATGCGATTATCACCAATCCCCCATGGGATGTTTTCAAGCCAAACTCCAAAGAATTCTTTGAACGTTACAGTGAGGCTATCACTCGTAACAAGATGACTATCGAAGAATTCGAAAACGAGAAAGGGGAGATCATAGAAGAAAACGCCGAAATTAGGGAAGCTTGGCTCAACTATCTTTCATCATTTCCGCATGTGTGCGACTATTTCCGATCTTCAAATCAATACATCAATCAAGTTGGAATCGTCAACGGCAGGAAAACGGGATCGGACACCAACCTTTATAAACTATTTGTTGAACAGTGCACCCATTTGCTCGCTGCTGGGGCACGCTGTGGAATCGTTATTCCATCAGGAATCTACACAGACCTTGGTGCAACTCAGCTGCGCAAGATGTTGTTTCAATGCTGCCGTATCACTGGCCTGTTTGGTTTCGAGAACCGCCAGCGACTTTTTGACGGTGTTGATTCCCGCTTTAAATTCGTTGTTCTCACCTTTCAAACTGAACGTGAAACCACGAAATTTCCAGTTGCTTTCATGAGGCATGATGTTCGTGAACTGTCGGCTTTTCCGACTCCCGATTCACTTACTCTATCTCCCGATTTGATCACGCGCCTTTCTCCGGGATCGCTTTCGATCATGGAATTTCAAATTGCTTTGGACATTATTATCGCTGAAAAGCTACTTCGACACACATTGCTGGCAGGTGACGCACGAGGATGGAATCTTGAAATATATGGTGAGGAGTTCCACATGAACCGAAGCGCATACTTATTTAAAGATCTCCCAACAAATCACGCGCTCTACGAAGGAGCATGCATTTGGCACTTTGATGCATATTTTTCGAAACCTCGATATTGGATTTCCGAAAATGACATTCGCTCGGATTTTGAGTTAAAGCGCCGCAAGCGCTGCGGAATTTCTGCGGATTCACATCAAAAGATAAAATGTGATTATGAGACAATAAGAATAGGAATTCGCAAAATTGCCTCCAATACCAACGAGAGAACTCTGATAACAACCTTGATCCCAAGTAACTCTCTAGCAGGTAACTCATTGGCAGTTCACTTTCCCTTTGAACATTCAAAGGAGAATCCAAACAAACTGCGCTATTCAAATGAAGAGCTGCTGGTTCTTATTTCACTTATGAATAGCTTTACCATTGATTCCTTCCTTCGTTCCAAAATAACGACCAATCTTAATACTTTCTATTTGGAGCAACTCCCCATACCCCGCCTCACCGCCGCCCACCCCGACTTCCGTCCTTTGGTCGAGCGCGCCGCGCGTCTCGTCGGCACCGCCCCGGAGTTCGACGAGTTGCTCGCGGAGGTCTTCGGCAAGAAAGCCACGCACCAGACCCACGGCGTCACCGACCCGCAGGATCGCCTGACCCTGCGCGCCCAGATCGACGCGCTCGTCGCCCGGCTCTACGATCTCACCATCCCCGAGTTCCAGCACATCCTCACCACCTTCCCCCTCGTGGACGAGAGCGTGAAGTCCCAAACCCTCAACACCTACCACGAGCTTGTGAAGCTGGGGAAATTCGCGGATAACGCCCTAGGAACATCGCCACCATTATGAAAAAGAACATCCAGGTAGCCGAACAACACATCTCAGTGCTTAAGAAGCGGATGGAGCGGATCGCGAACCGCAATCCCTCGTGGGGCATCGCTCCGAGCGATTACAAACGGCTCTTCGATTATCTGGCGGTGCAACTTCTCACTTTCCTGCAGGATGATGAGCTCTTCGAACTTCTCGTTTTCACCGACCATCATCTGACCGGAAAACAGGAAGAGTTGCTGGATGCCTACCTGATTCTCGACCAAGGCAACGAAATCGAACTGAAACTCTTCCAATTCAAATATTCCGATTCGTTCAAAGGAGGGGTTTCGACCAAGGAGCTTTATGCCTTTGTGGACAGGATGAACCGGGTTTTCCTGCGCTCCGACTTGCAGGACGAGGCAACTCTTGAGGCTTATGCAGAAGTGCGCAAGGCGGTGGATGAGGCACGGAGGGGCAACCGAAGGGCGAAGCGTGTCAGGATCCAGTGCTACTACATCGTCAACGGCCAGAACGTCAGCCATACGGATGCAACGAAGGTGGATGAAATTCGCCAGTATTTCGCGGCAGACCGCCAAGCATACGGATTCACGTTTGAGACTTACGGAGGCGTCGATTTTTACAACCTGATCACCCAAGGCCGAGTGCCGATCGCCGAGGAATCGCTGGAAATCAGCACCGAGCGTGCGCCCGAACCTTTTTTGCTGCACGATATCGGAGCCAATCCGAGCGGGATGCCGCTCAAAGTGCTCGTGGGATTTGCCAATGTGAACCAGTTCACGCGCCTGGTGGATCGCTACAGCAACAACGAACTCTTCGAATTGAACGTCCGCTACTTTTTGGGGGCTGGAAAAGAAGTGAACCGCCGCATCATCAGCACAGTCACCAGTGATCACAGCTCGTGGTTCGGCTTCATGAACAATGGCGTGAGCATCACAGCGGACGAAGTCGTCGTCGATGGTTCGAGAAGCGGTGGCAAGATGAGGATAAGGCTGTCGAACATGCAAATCATCAACGGCTGCCAAACCGTCAACGCGCTATATCACGCGAAGTACTCCAAGGATCTGAAAGACAAGTTCCAGGGGAACTCCAACGTGATGGTCAGAATTTATGAGATCGACCCGGCCAACCGCGAATTTCTGGACGCCCTCATCATCGCGACAAACTCCCAAAACGCCATCCGCCCGCAGGATCTCGTCGCCAATGACCCGATTCAAATCGCGCTACAGCGTCTGTTTGCCGAATATGGAGTCGGTTATGAGCGTAAGACCGGCGAAGACCTTCCTGGTGTCGGTTACAGCCACGTCTTCTCCAAGGAGGATGCGGCCATGTCTTATCTCGGTATCATCGAAGGTCAGCCATCGAAACTGAGAAACTCCCTCAGCATTCGGGAACTCTTCGGGCGGGATAAGGAATATTTCCGAGTCTTCAACCTGTTGGGCGATATCAGCGATGACGACTACGAAGATGCCGCCAAGGCCATCGGCAAGGAGTTCAACGCGGATGAGAGCGCCCGTATCCGTGCGCTGGAGATTTTTACGGCATGGGCGATTCGTGAGGCGTGCAAAGCTAGGATTGCGGCCGCGAAGGACAAAAATATGAAAGGGGCACTCCGGAAAGGAACCTACTTCATCGCATGGCTGATCTTCATCGCGGAGCAGGCAAAGAGCTTGAAGTCATCCATCGTTTCGCAGGCAGACAAAGAAGCCTCTCCTCACCCCATTCACGATCTCGTCAAGCAAGTCGAAGTTGCCGTGCAACGTTTTTACGGCAGGGCAGTCGATCACTTCATTTCCAAACGGACGGAGTTTATTGAAAAGAACGGTGGCAATGAGGATTCTGCGCTCAAAAATACTGCCTTTGTAAGACTTTTGTCCGAATCGTGGCTTCAAATTTCTGATGTAAATGAGTTATTTGACCCCGAGTGATTTAAATCCACTTGCACGCTATCAAATACCGCATGGGTCTGGGTGGCGGCAGCGCGGAGGAGGACGAAGGATAGCTTGTAATGAACCCCGCCTACCGCCACGCCCGTTTCCGCGCCGAGCTGCCGCATGGCGGCTTGCCGGAATCATTCTGCGTGGTGACCGCCTGCAATCCGGATGGCCGCACCATCGCGGATGAGGAGAATGAAAAGCGGACGGTGGCACTCCGTGAACAGCTCATCGGGCAGGGTCTGGATCATTTCCCCGTGACAGGTTTTGATGCGGCCTCATCCCACCAGGAAAAGGACTTCGGTATGGTCTGCGAACTTCCGCAAGCCTACGCCATGGGACAGGCATGGCGGCAGGAGGCGATTTTCCAGATCCACCGTGGCCGGATCTCCCTCGTCTCCTGCGGGGAGGGCATGGAAACGGAGGAAATCGGAGCCTGGGAGGAAATGGCCATCTCTCCCGCGCAGCATCCCGCCTTCCACTTCCGCGGCTCCATCGCCTTGCTGGAAAACCCCGCCACCGCCTTCCTCTGCTCCACCCGCTGCCCCGGCGACAAGATCCTGGAATCCTACGAGTGGGCGCGTCGCCAGTGCGACACCGGCGGCACGGTCATCTCCGGCTTCCACACCCCCGTGGAAAAGGACGTGCTGGCCATCCTCGCCCGCCGTGGAGCAAACATCATCTGCGTGTCAGCTCGCGAGCTTCCCTAGCACATTCCCAAGGTTCTCCAGCATGTTCTTGAAGAAGGGCGACTCGTGATCCTGAGCCCTTTTTCGTATGGCCGTCACACTCGTCCCACCAAGGCAAGCTGCATAGAAAGGAACCATTTCGTGATCAGCCGGGCGATCGATTCCTACATCCCGCATATCGCCGCAGACAGCAGTTTGAGAAATCTACGATTCACCACCACTCTATGAATTCCGCGCGAGCTTGTGAGGAAATGTTGGAAAAGGTCTTTGGCTTCCGCGAGCTACGGGCGGGGCAGGAGGAGGTGATCGCCGCGCTGCTGGAGGGGCGGTCGTCGTTGGCGATTTTTCCAACGGGCGGCGGGAAATCGATGTGCTATCAGCTCCCCGCGCTGATGCTGGAGGGGACGGCGTTGGTCATTTCACCGTTGCTGGCGCTGATGAAAGACCAGGTTGATCGCCTAGCTGCGAAAGGGGTGGCGGCGGCGCGGCTGGACTCGACGCTCAACGCGGAGGAGTATGGCGAGGTCGTCGCGCGGCTGCGGCGGGGCGAGTGGAAACTGCTCTACGTTTCCCCGGAGAAACTGGGCAATGCGGAGTTCCGCAAGCTCCTCAAAGGCGTGCCGCTCTCCATGATCGCGGTGGACGAGGCGCATTGCATTTCCGAGTGGGGTCACAATTTCCGGCCCGATTACCTGAAGCTCGGCAAGATCCGCAAACAGCTCGGCGTGAAGCGCTTGCTGGCTCTAACAGCCACGGCCACGCCAAAGGTCGAGGCCGACATCCGCAAGCGTTTCGGCATCGCGAAGGCGGATGTGGTGAAGCTCAGTTTCCACCGCCCCAACCTCGATCTGCGCATCACGCCGTGCCAGGCGGCAGAGAGGAAGCAGCTTCTGTTAGATCGGCTGGCGGCGCACGGCTCGCCGGCGGTGGTGTATGTCACGCGGCAGGAAACGGCGGAGGAGGTGGCAACGTTCCTTTCGAAACACGGCCTTTCCGCGAGGGCGTATCATGCGGGTTTGAGATCGGAGCTGAGGCGCGAGATCCAGGAGGAGTTCATGGGCGGCGCGGTGGATACCGTGGTCGCGACGATCGCCTTCGGGATGGGTGTGGACAAGGCAGACATCCGGGCGGTGATCCATTACAATATGCCCAAAAGCCTGGAAGGATACACCCAGGAGATCGGGCGCGCGGGGCGCGACGGATTGCCCGCCGTCTGCGAATGGCGGGCCTGCGGCGATGACCGGACGACGC
>CAMCXJ010000100.1 GCA_945883455.1 Prosthecobacter debontii | reverse complement strand
GGATACCTACGAGATCAAGGTCGGCGGCCTCCCTTACGAAGTCCTAGATCAGGAGGAGCGCCGCATGGTTCTCGTCGCCATCGACAAGCAATGGCAGGCACACCTCTACAACATGGACGCGCTCCGCGAAGGCGTCGGCCTCCGCGCCCAGGGCCAGAAAGATCCGCTCATCGAGTATAAGAACGAGGCCTACAACCTCTTCGTCACCCTGATGGACTCCATCAAGCAGGAAGCGCTGACCAATCTCTTCCGCTCCGCTTCGAACCTTGAGGATTTCCTCCGCCAGCTTCACAGCCAGCCCCGCCAGCTTCAGGGCGGCGAGGCCGCGCTCACCAGAGACAACATGGCCTCGTCCGGCAGCTCCGGGCAGCTCGTTTCCTCGCCACACGACTCCGGCGAGGAAACCCCCGGCCTCAAGCTCAACCTCCCGAAACGCAAGCCCAGCTTCGCCATCGAGACCGCCGGCCGCAACGCTCCCTGCCCCTGCGGCTCCGGGAAAAAGTTCAAGCAATGCTGCGGGAAAGAGGGGTGAACCGTGAAAGCGCCTCTGCGGATGCCCAGGCCTTCTGCCAGAAATGAGCGCCGGAAAGGCCGGGCCTGTTCATGCCGTTTGGATTGCACACCAAGCCAATGCAGCTAAGGTTCCGGGGAGATGAGATTTCCGAAAGAACTGTTTTTCGCATGGATGGTGGTGGTTTCGCCCCTTCTCGGTCAGGCGCCTTCTCCCGAGACAGCACCCGCCGCCGAGCCGCTGCGCGCTCTCGACGTACCGGACGACGGCGTCCGCGTGGCGGTGCTCGGATACCATGATTTTTCCGAAACCGAGCGCGAGACCGCGATGCGTATCCGCACCTCGAAGTTCCGCAAACAGATGGAAGCGATCCGCCAACTCGGCCTACCGGTGATCCCGATGGCGGATTTCATCGCATGGAAAGAGGGCACCAAAGAGATCCCTGCAAAGGCCGTGGTGATCACCATCGACGACGGCTGGATCTCCACCTATACGCAGGCATATCCGATCCTCAAAGAGTTCGGCTACCCGTTCACGGTTTACCTCTACAAGAACTACGTGGATGGCGGCGGCAAGGCGCTAACCACCGCGATGATCAAGGAGATGATGAAACATGGTGCCACGATCGGCAGCCACTCGGTAACCCATCCGTTTCCCCAGGCCGTGAAGGCCAACCGCAAGCGCGGCCCGCAGACCTATGACAAGTTCCTCAACACCGAGATGGGCGAATCGAAACGTTTCCTGGAGGGAAAATTCGGCGGCTCCGTGAAAACCTACGCCTACCCGGGCGGTTTTTTCACCGAGGAAATGCTCACCAAGGCCAAACAGCTCGGCTACACGCATCTCTTCACCGTCCAGCCGGGAAAAGTGAAACGCGCGATCCCCAACGAAGTCCTGCCGCGCTACATCATCCTCGGCAATTACGACAAGATCTTCGATTTCGCCATAACCTTCCGCGACTCCCAGACGGACATGCCCGCCGGATTGGTTGAAGGGCTGGCTCAGGAGCTCCCCTTCCCTGTCGAACCCCAGCCGGGCGCGATCATCAGCTCCCGCCTGCCTGTGATTTCCGTGGATCTTTCCACAGCGGAAAAAATCGATCCGGCCACGCTTAAAATGCAGGTCGCGGGCTTCGGCGAGGTGCCCGCGAACTACGCCAGCGAGGGCAAAATTTTCTCATGGCAGGTCAACCGCCGCCTCCGCCAGCCCGTCTGCCAAGTGCAGGTCACGTGGCAAGACACAGAAGGAAAAGCCGTGGAAACCCCGCTGAAATGGAGCTTCCAGATCGACCGCGACGCCGCGTATCTACCGGATGAGTGAGTGAATTTTGAGATTTGAGATTTGAACTTAGGAACATAGCCTCGCACCATTGATATCCCTCAGTCTCCTCGGCTTCTTTCCCCCTTGAATCCTCGCCTCTTCCTTGAGATTTAAAGTTTAAAATTTAAAGTTTCCCCATGTTCTCCGCCCTCAGCGACAACCTAGACAAGACCTTCCGCAACCTCCGTGGCGTCGGCAAAATTTCCGATAAAAACATCACTGACGCCCTCCGCGAAATCCGCATCGCGCTGCTCGAGGCGGATGTGGAATTCGGCGTGGCGAAGGAGCTGATCGCCCGCGTCAAGGAAGCCTCGATGGGCGAGGACGTCCTCAAGTCGATCAAGCCCGGCGAGATGATCGTGAAATTTTTCCACGACGAACTCACCCGCGTCCTCGGCGGCGACAACGTCCCGCTCGACCTCAACCCGCCCGCCCGCATCCTGATGGTCGGCCTCAACGGCGCGGGAAAAACCACCACCTCCGCGAAGCTCGCACGCCGCCTGAAAAAGGAAGGCCGTCGCCCGCTGCTCGTCGCCTGCGACCTTTACCGACCCGCCGCCATCGAGCAGCTCCAGACCCTCGCCAAACAGGCGGATGTACCGTGTTTCGCCCCGGAGAAAGGCGAGAGCGATGTGATCAAGGTCGCCCGCGATGCCATCGCCTTCGGTGAAAGCAGCGGCGCCACCGTCCTGATCTTCGACACCGCAGGCCGCCAGGAAATCGACGAGCGGCTCATCGAGGAACTCAAGAAACTGAACGCTTTCCTGAAACCCAAGGAAACCCTCCTCGTCGCCGACGCCGCCACTGGCCAGCAGGCCGTATCCGTAGCCACCCATTTCAACGACGCGGTGGGCATCACCGGCATCGTGCTCACGAAACTCGACGGCGACGCCCGCGGCGGCGCGGCACTCTCCATGCGCGAGGTCACCGGCAAGCCGATCAAATACGCGGGCGAGGGCGAGAAACTCGACCAGCTCATGGAGTTTCATCCCTCGCGCATGGCCGACCGCATCCTCGGCATGGGCGACATCGTCAGCATGGTCGAAAACGTCGCCGAGGCGGTGAACGAGGAGGACGCGATGCGCTCGATGAAGCGGATGCAGGAAGGAAAATTTGATTTCAACGACTTCCTCGACCAGATGCGCATGATCCAGAAGCTCGGCCCGCTGGAGGGCTTGCTCGGTCTGATGCCCGGCTTCAGCAAGATCAAGAAACAGCTCCCCGCCGGTGCCCTCGACAACAGCAAGATCAAGCGCACCGAGGCCATCGTACTCTCGATGACACCCTACGAGCGCTCCCGTCCGGAGATCATCAAGGCCTCGCGCCGCCAGCGCATCGCCGCCGGTTCCGGCACCTCGATTATGCAGGTGAACCAGCTCATCAAGCAGTTCGGCGAGATGCGCAAGATGATGCGCTCGCCCGGCAAAATGAAGAACATGATGAAATCCATGGGCGGCCCCCGAGGCATGAGCGACATGATGAAAGGCCTCGGCGGCATGGGCGGGAAATTCCCGTTCTGAGTGGATGCCCTAACAATCCAGATGTGAGGAATTCAACTGCAGATGAACGTCAATGTACCCTACAGGGCATAAAGACGCAGATAAAGAATTCAGATGAAAAACGGGGACGTGGAAATTCTTTAGTATTTCATCCCTTCTTACATCTGCGTGAATCTGAGTCCATCTGCGGTTAAAAACTCTTCCCAACTAGCAGACAGGCGCTTTTCCATTTTTTCAGACCGCTCCTGAAATGCCGCTTATCGAGAAATCAACCTACCGCCCTCCCGCATGGTTGCGCGGTGCCCATTTGCAGACGATCCACCCTGCGCTATTCCGCAGGGTCGCGCCGGTGACAAATCGCCGCGAGCGCTTGGAGCTGGAGGACGGGGATTTCCTCGATCTCGAATGGTCGGGAGGAAAGGGCAATCGGCTCGCGATCCTTTCGCATGGGCTTGAGGGCTCCCCTCGGGCGAATTACATCCAAGCTATGGCACGCGCCCTCATGAAGCGCGGCTGGGACGTGCTCGCTTGGAGCTTCCGCGGCTGTGGCGGTGAACCCAACCGCCTCCCTGCCTTTTACCACAGCGGCAAGACCGGCGATCTCGAAACCATCATCCGCCACGCCCTCAGCGTCCATCCGGCGGAGTGGATCGACCTCATCGGCTTCAGCCTCGGCGGCAATCTCACGCTCAAATACCTCGGCGAGCGCGGTGGCGAGACCCACCCGAAGATCCGGCGCGCCGTGGCTTTCTCTGCACCCTGCGATCTCGCCTGTTGCGCCGCCAGCCTCGAGCAAGCTGAAAACGCGATCTACATGGAGCGCTTCATGAAAACGCTGCGCGCCAAGGTCAGGGAAAAGCATGGCAGGTTTCCGGAAAACTTCGATCTCACAGGACTGGAAAAGATGCGGACTTTCACCGAGTTCGACAGCCGCTTCACTGCACCGCTGAACGGTTTCCGTAACGCGGAGGATTACTGGAAACGTAGTAGCAGCCGCCCTTTCCTCCCCGCGATCGTTATCCCCACCCTCCTCGTCAACGCGCAGAATGATCCCTTCCTCGGCTCCTCCTGCTACCCCCGTGAGGAAGCGGAGGCCAGCACGCACCTCCACCTCGAAATCCCCGCCGAAGGCGGTCACGTCGGTTTCGGCGCAGGTCGCGAATATTGGTCGGAAACACGCGCCGTCGAATTCCTCGCCGCGCTGGGTAGACGCACTTAAAGATCCGCCATCCTGATAAGATAATTATACTTTGCAATCACATGCCCACAACCGCGATATCAAGGGACGTGTCAAATGTGCCGGATGGGACAACTCATACTTGGAAGGCCCCTCAGAATTTAAATACGTTTGCCCTCTAGCCTTGGAAGGGGCTAGCGCCGGCGCATAAAATCCATTACCGTGAAAACCACCTCCCTCAAGCTCGAGTTCGACACCCCGCAGTTCCTGCAGGGGCTGTTTGCGAACGACCGGCGCAACCTTTCCTACATGGAGCAGGAGCTAGAGCTGAAAACCGTGACGCGGGACGGATGGATCAGTTTCACCGGGGCGGAGGATTCCACCCTGCTAGCGGCAAAAGTGTTCCATGATCTGGAAGCCACGCAGCGCAACGGCCTGCACATCTCCGCGCGGGATTTCCGGCTGGCGGTGGATGTCGTGCGTCAGTCCGGCGAGATCCCGCTGAACTCGCTTTCCAGCGTCCGTCTCGTCGGCTCACGCAACCGCAAGACCGTTTCCCCTCGCACTCCGAACCAGTTCGGATATGTGAAAGCGATCCAGGAAAACGACGTGACCTTCGGGCTCGGTCCGGCGGGCACCGGCAAGACCTACCTCGCGATGGCCGTCGGCCTGCACATGCTGAAGAAGCGGGCGATTCACCGCATCATCCTCACCCGTCCCGCCGTGGAGGCCGGCGAGGCGCTGGGTTTCCTGCCGGGGGATCTGAAGGAAAAGGTCGCCCCTTACCTGCGCCCGCTATACGACGCGATCCATGACATGCTCGATCCCGAGGAGGCGCAGCGCTACCTCGATGAAGAAATTATAGAAATCGCACCGCTCGCTTTTATGCGTGGCCGCACTTTGTCGCGTTCGTTCGTGATCCTTGATGAGGCGCAGAACACAACACGCGAGCAGATGTTCATGGCGCTCACCCGCCTCGGCGAGGAATCGAAACTCGTGGTGACGGGGGATTCCTCGCAGATCGATCTCAAGCCCGGCGTGCGCTCCGGCCTCCACGAAGCGGAGCATGCGTTGGGCGGCATCAAGGGCATCGCGTTCACGCGATTCACGTCAGCCGACATCGTCCGCCATCCCATCGTCGAGCACATCGTGAACGCTTACGAAAGATACCGGCAATAGTGCGCTTCAAGCGACCTGCCGGTCCACGTCCTCGCGGAGGTTCTCGATGATGTATTCCTGGCGGCTCGGGGTGTTTTTTCCCATGTAGAACGCGAGCAGTTCCTTCACTCCCTTGCCCTCCTCGTATTCCACGGGGTCGAGCCTCATGTCGGCGCCGATCATGAACTTAAACTCATCCGGCGAGATCTCGCCGAGTCCCTTGAAGCGGGTGATCTCGGCAGCCTTGCCGCATTTCTCGATCGCCTTCACGCGCTCCTCCTCGGTGTAGCAGTAGAAGGTTTCCTTCTTGTTGCGCACGCGGAACAGGGGTGTCTGCAAAATGAAGAGATGCCCGTCGCGGATCATTTCCGGGAAAAACTGGAGGAAAAACGTCAGCAACAGCAAACGGATGTGCATCCCGTCCACGTCGGCGTCAGTGGCGATGACGACCTTGTTGTAGCGAAGCGATTCGATGCCGTCCTCGATGTTCAGCGCCGCCTGCAGCAGGGCGAACTCCTCGTTTTCATAGACGATCTTGCGGGGCAGCGAGTAGGTGTTGAGCGGCTTGCCGCGCAGCGAAAACACCGCCTGCGTTTCCACATCGCGGCTCTTCGTGATCGACCCCGAGGCCGAGTCTCCCTCGGTGATGAACAGGGTGCTTTCCTCGCGACGCTTGTGTTTGGAGTCGAACCTCACGCGGCAGTCGCGCAGTTTCTTGTTGTGCACTTTCGCCTGCCGCGCGCGCTCGCGGGCGATCTTCTGGATGCCTTTGAGATCCTTGCGCTCGCGCTCGGCGGCGTTGATCCGCTTCTGGATTGCCTCCGCCACTTGGGGGTGCTTGTGGAGATAGTTGTCGAGCGATGCCTTGAGGAAATTCCCGATGAACCCGCGCAGCGACTCGCCGCCCGGCGCGATCACTGAGGAGCCGAGTTTCGTTTTCGTCTGCGATTCGAAAACCGGCTCGATGATGCGCACGCAGATCGCGGCCTCGATGCCCGCGCGGATGTCGGCGGGGTCGTATTGCTTTTTGTAAAAGCCTCGGATCACCTGCACCAGCGCCTCGCGGAACGCGGCGAGGTGCGTGCCGCCCTGCGAGGTGTTCTGGCCATTTACGAACGTGTGGTATTCCTCGCTGCTCTCCGCACAATGCGTGAACGCGATCTCGATGTCGTGCCCGATGAGATGGATGGGCGGATACAGCGCCTCGGTCTCCATTTCCTCGCGCAGCAAATCTAACAGCCCGTCCTTGGAGCGGAACTTCTTGCCGTTGAAAATCACCGTCAGCGCCGGGTTCAGGTAGGAGTAGTAGCGGCACATCTTTTCCACGAAGGGATCGCGGAATTTTGTCTTCGCAGGGAAGATCGAGCGGTCGATGTCGAAGGCGAGGCGCGTGCCGTTGAGGCCGTCGTCCTTGCGCGGGTTTTTCATGTCCACGGTCAGTTCGCCCTTGGAAAACTCTAGTGCCTTGGTCTGTCCTTCGCGCCAAGATTGGATCTCGAAAAAATCGGAAAGGGCGTTCACCGCTTTGATGCCGACGCCGTTGAGGCCCACGGATTTTTTGAAAGCCTCGCTGTCGTATTTCGCGCCGGTGTTGATTTGCGCCGCGCAATCGAAGAGTTTCCCCAGCGGAATCCCGCGCCCGAAATCGCGAACCTCGACGCGGCCTTCCTCGTCGATCTCGATCCGCACCTCCTTGCCGTGGCCCATGATGTGCTCGTCGATCGAGTTGTCCACGGCCTCCTTGAGCAGGATGTAGATGCCGTCGTCCGAGGAGGAACCGTCGCCGAGTTTCCCGATGTACATCCCCGGCCTGAGCCGGATGTGTTGCCGCCAATCCAGTGACTTGATATCGTCCTCCGTGTATCCCGCTGCCATAATGCTTCACGTTTCTAAAATACCGCACCGGCCAGCGCAAGCCCGGGAGACCGGTATTTGCGTCAGGGTTACTCCACTAGGAAAAGAATTCGAACCACGGATGAACGGGCATGTCTTTAGGGGTCGTGTCTTTAGGGGTCGGGTGTCGCATTTTAACATTTAGCTACTGTTTGATCGGTCATGAACGGGTTCGCAGCCCGCTTTCCTAGCCCCGCAGAGGTGGAGGGCGTCGTAAATTGCACCGCTGGCGAGACCGGAGTCCGTCGTGATTTTCATGGCGTTCCGGTAGTCTTTTGCTGTCATTAGAACGAGACGAAAGTTCGACAGAACGGTTCGCGCGCCCTTGCCTCGCGTTGGGCTTATAGGAAATCGCCGGTATCCCAGAT
>CAMCXJ010000099.1 GCA_945883455.1 Prosthecobacter debontii | reverse complement strand
TGCCGGCTCCTGGGAGTTCACACCGAAAGCGACGCGCCCGCCGGTCACGCATGGGATTCCGCGTTCGACCGCACCTCGAAATTCCTCACTGCACCCGCCTTTAACGCCTTTCATTCGGAGACCGAGATGCTGCGCTACATCAAGCGCCTGGAGACGAAAGACCTCGCGCTCAACGAATCGATGATCGCGCTCGGCTCCTGCACGATGAAGCTCAACGCCACTTCGGAGATGATGCCGCTGAGCTGGCCCGAGGTTTCCTCCATCCATCCCTTCGCGCCGAAATCCCAGACGACCGGCTACGTGGAAATGCTCACGCAGTTGGAAAACTGGCTCGCCGAGATCACCGGTTTCGCGGCCGTTTCCCTCCAGCCGAACGCCGGCTCGCAGGGCGAATACGCGGGTCTCCTCGCCATCCGCCGCTATCACGAATCGCGCGGTGAGGGCCACCGCGACATCTGCCTCATCCCCGTTTCAGCTCACGGCACGAACCCGGCCTCCGCCGTGATGTGCGGCATGAAAGTCATCGGCGTGAAATGCGATACGAGCGGCAACATCGACATGGCCGACCTCATCGCCCGCACCGAGGAGTACCGCGCGAACCTCTCCGCGCTGATGGTCACCTATCCCTCCACCCACGGCGTCTTCGAGGAAACGATACGCGAGATCACCGCCATCATCCACGACGCGGGTGGCCAAGTTTACATGGACGGCGCGAACATGAACGCCCAAGTCGGCCTGACCTCGCCCGGCCTGATCGGCGCGGACGTCTGCCATTTGAACCTCCACAAGACCTTCTGCATTCCCCACGGCGGCGGCGGCCCGGGAGTCGGCCCGATCGGTGTTGCGTCGCAGCTTGTCCCTTTCCTGCCCGGCCACTTCGCGCTGGATGAGAAGAGCCACGCCGTCTGCTCCGCGCCCTACGGCAGCGCCTCGATCAATGTGATTTCATGGATGTATATCGCCATGATGGGGGCTGCCGGCCTGCGGAAAGCCACCGAGATCGCCATCCTCAACGCAAACTACATGGCCAAGCGTTTGGGTGATTTCTTCCCCATCCTCTACACCGGCAAAACGGGCTTGGTCGCGCACGAGTGCATCATCGACTGCCGCCCGCTTTCCGACCAATCCGGCATCACCGTCGAGGACATCGCGAAGCGCCTCATGGACTACGGCTACCACGCGCCCACCATGTCTTGGCCCGTCACCGGCACGCTCATGATCGAGCCGACCGAATCCGAATCCAAGGCCGAGCTCGACCGCTTCTGCGACGCGATGGTTTCCGTCCACGGCGAGATCATGGATGTTATCGGCGGGAAAATGGACGCGAAGGACAATCCGCTCAAGAACGCCCCGCACACCAACGCCGTCCTCTGCGCCGACGAATGGCCGCACCCTTACACGCGCCAACAGGCTGCCTTCCCGCTCCCCTACCTCCGCACCCACAAGTTCTGGCCCGCCGTCTCCCGCATCGACAACGTCCACGGCGACCGCAACCTCGTCTGCACCTGCGATTCGGTCGAGGCGTATGCGCGGTGAGTCATGCGATAAGCCAGTTCTCCACCACAAGTCCCGGGATCCGCACGAACTCGTCCGTGTTGCCAATAGCAAGGGCAAGAGACAGAGACCGTGCATGCGCGGCGATCAGCAGATCGTTAGGCCCGATCGGTAAACCCCGTTTTTCAAGGTCCGCACGGATGGCGGCATATTCGCGGTCAACGGGCTCTTCCATGGGCAAAACCGGTAGCGCATTCAGAACCGCTTCCGCTTGTAGGCTCAGGCGTTCCGATCCTTTTTTGGCGCAGCCAAACCGAATTTCCGAGGCGACGATGATGCTCACACAAACGGCACTTTCGCCAATCCGCCGGATCCGTTCGTAAACCACGCCGGACGGGTTACGGATCAGATCCGACACGATGTTTGTGTCTAGCATGTGTGTGAAATCCATGGGATGATCACAGGTTCACTTCGTCCAATTTCCGCAGCCCCGCGTCCACGTCGGGAAATTCCTCCGTCAACGGCTCCAGCGCGGTCAGCACCTCGAACAGGGAAGGTTCCCTGTTGACCGGCTGCACAATCAGCCGATCTCCCTCTTTTTCAAGGATCACCTCATCCGCCTGGAACTCGAAATCGCGCGGAATACGGATCGCCTGATTGCAACCGTTGCGAAATACGGTCACACGCCGCGACAAAGGTTTTGCTGAAACGATTTCCTTTGGCATAGGTAGAGCATAGGTTAATGAAATAGCCTGTCAAGCTGGCACCTGTTCCGAAGAACTACGCGGTGAGCCTTTGACCTTCGGCGATCCACGGGCAATACTTTCGCCTGATCTGATATGTTCTCCGCCCGTTTGTTTTCGCTCTCTCTCTTCTGCCTCGCGGCGGCGGGCGCGGCAGAGAAATATTCCTTCGAACGCCCGCTGATGGGGACGAAATTCAGTGTGGTGTGTTACGCAAAAAACCGTGAAATGGCCGAGAAGGCGGCGGAAGCAGCGTTTGCGAACGCGGAGGAAATTAACGCCGCGGCCTCCGACTACCTGCCACACAGCGAACTCTCGCTGCTTTCCTCGAAACCAGTCGGAATCCCCGTTCCGCTTTCACCGCTGCTTTTCGATCTGTTAGATCATTCTCGCCGGCTTGCGGAGGCGACGGATGGAGCCTTCGATCCCACGCTCGGGCCGATGACGAAGCTATGGCGTGAGACGCGGTTAAGCGGACGCCTTCCAGAACCTGAAGCGCTCGCTGCCGCCCGCACTGCCAGCGGCTGGCGGCATTTCACCCTCGATCCGGAAGCCCGTACGATCACCTTTCTGAGGGAAAACATGGCTTTTGATCTCGGCGGCATCGCGAAAGGATACGCGGCCGATCTCATGCTTGAAACCCTCGCCGAAGCGGGCATTTCTCAAGCCCTGATCACCGCAGGCGGCGATATCCGAGTCGGCGAGGCTCCGCCGGGGCGCGAGGGCTGGAACGTGGCGCTGAAAACCTTCGACCTGGGAAAAAACGAGGAGATCCTCACCCTTTCCAACGCCGCCGTGTCCACTTCCGGCGATCTCCATCAGTCCGTGGAAATCGATGGTGTAAGCTATTCCCACATCCTCGATCCCGCGACCGGCCTCGGCTTGACGCGCCGCATCGCTGCCAGTGTGATCGCCGATGAAGCGAAGTTGAGCGATGCCCTCGCCACCGCCGCCTGCGTGCTCGGATCGGATGTGTTGAAAAATTTCTCCGGAGTGCGCGAAGTGCACGTTCACAAACCGCAAGAACCACAGCCCGACGAAAGTAAAACAAGCCCATGAAAAGCAGCCGCAGAAACTTTCTCCAACATTCGCTTTTAGGAACGGCGGGACTTGGTCTCGGAATCGCGTCCACTTCGGACGTGAGTGCCCAGTCCTTGCCCGGCGGACTCGAACCAGAGCTTACGGACAACGTCGATGTGCTCGTGGTCGGTGGCGGGACGGCGGGGCATGTCGCCGCGATTCAAGTGGGCCGCGCCGGGGCGAGCGTGCTGCTGGTCGAGCGCGGCAGCCAGCTCGGCGGTGTCATGACCACCGGCGGCGTCGCATACCCAGGGCTTTTCGATGCGTGGGGAAAACAGGTAATCGCGGGCATCGGCTGGGAAATCGTGAAAGAAAGCGTCGAGATGGACGGAGGCACCCTTCCGGATTTCGCTAAGGTGCCGCAGCGCCATTACATGAACCAGGTTTTCACCAACCAGTTCCTCTACGCGATCCTCGCAGAGGAGAAATGCGCGAAGGCGGGCGTCGAGATCGCCTATCACGAGTTTCCCCAATCCGTCACAAAAACCGATGTAGGCTGGCAGGTGGATTGCATCGGATTCGGCACGAAGCGGCGGGTGAATTGCATACAGATTATCGACTGCACCGGCGGCGCCGAGGTGTGCGGATTGATGGGACTGGCGCGCCTGCGCGAGGACGAGCGTCAGCCCGGTTCCTATCTCTACATGCTGGGGAAAGCCCACGAGCCGGGTCGCAACCAGATCCACCGCCTCTACGTTCACGGCGCGGATTCCACGAACTCCCGCACCGTCACCCACGCGAACCTCACCGGGCGGAAATCCATCCTTGAAGAGGTTCGCAAGAAAAAGGGCAGGCTCATGCATCTCCAGCCGGAGACGGGGTTCCGCGAAAGCTACCGTATCGACGGCGAAACCCTCATCACCGTGAACGATTACCGCGATGGCAGAATTTTCGAAGACGCGGTCTGTTACGCCTTCTATCCGGTCGATCTCCATACCAAGGAGGGGGTGAAGCCCGAGCCGCTCAAACCCGGCAAGATCCCAACCGTCCCGCTGCGCGCGCTGATTCCCAAAGGCAGCCGCAACATCATCGTTGCCGGCCGTTGCGTGAGCAGCGACCGCTTGGCGAATTCCGGCTTGCGAGTGCAGGCATCATGCATGGGCATGGGGCAGGCGGCCGGAGTGGCGGCGACCCTTGCCGCGAAAGCGGGGACGACCCCGCTAGAAGTGCCGCTCAAGGAACTCCACGCCCTTCTCCGCAAACACGGAGCCATCATTCCCGGCGATGTCTGAAGGCAGGAAACCACAGCTCGGCACGCTGCCCCGCCGCGCCGTCTCGCTGCTCACCGCGTTCACGTTCCTTGTTCTCACGGTAACGGGAGTGATCGCATTCATACTGCCGTTCTCCATCGGCATCATCGGCCTGCACGCACTGATGGGTTTCGTGTTCGTCGCCTTGATCGGCATGCATGTTTTCAATAACAGCCGCCCGCTGAAAAGCTACCTGCACAGCAAGGCGCTGTGGGCCACGCTCGCCGTCACCGCCGCGCTGACGGGGCTTTTCTGGTGGCAGCCTGCACCGGTGAAATCCGTGCTCGGCTTGAGCGGAAACCTCGGCCCGGCGATGGAGCGCTTTGAGATGGACGAGGACGGCATGGTCTTCGATTACGCGCCTTCGCCGGATTACAAAATGCGGCTCAACGTGAAAACTGGCCCGTCCTACGACACCAGCCCACCGCCACAGGTCGCAATCTGGCTGGAAAACCCGGGCGGCTACCACATCAAGACCCTGCTCGCCCCCGGCTTTTCAGTCGAAACGCCATACTACGCTTTCAAGCACGCCGGATGGGAAAAGGCAAAACGCGAGGCCGAAAAAAGCGTAGAGATCGACGCCGTTTCCCAGCCGACCCCGAACGGCTCTTTCGATCCCGCCGACTACATCCTGCCCTCCGATTCCAAAGACTCCACGCCCTACGCCCTGTTCCTCGAAATCAACCAACCCGGCGACAAGCAGGCCTCCCTCGTCTATTCCTTGGAGATCGACAACTCCCTCCCGCGCAGCTTCCAACTGTTAGATTTGAGAGGTTTCCCGAAACGCGAAGAAAACGGCGCGGACGGCAAGGAAACGTGGGGGCTTTACTACGTGGACGAAAGTTTCACCACCGCCCTCGAACTCATCGACAGCGCCCTGCTGACCATCGACCGGGGGAAATGATCCGCCATGCGGAGAGCGTGGATACAAGCGGATGGAGTTCGCAACCATACCCGGACAAAAATCAAATGGTATGTGTGTCGTGAAACGTCTTCCGTGCTGATGAAAACGGGTTGGCAAAGCCGGTGTGTTGCCTAGCTTGTGGTGGTTCAATCCTTTTCCCATGTCACTCCCATCGTTTGTCCTGTCAGTACACCTCGCCGCATTTATCATCGGCATGGGCGGCTCGACGGGCGCATGGGGCGGGGAACCCGGGCGGCACTCGATTACAGATCTGCAGCGGCGATTGGCGGAAATCGACTCCGAACTTGGCGGTCTTGCAAAGATGAGTCTTAACAGCGGGGTTGGCCCGATCGGATACCGGTCGATGAGTTACACGGAGGCGGAACACTTGGAGTGGGTCCATGTGGATCTGAAACGGGAGGCGGTGATCGACGAGGTCGTCATTGTCGCGGCTCTGTGGCGGGACGCGGATGCGGGCTTTGTTTCGGATGCCTTTCCCTCCAGCCTGAAAATTCTCGCTGGAACCGCTGGAGATTCGAAAGGCGCGGTGGTGGCGGAGTTTCGCGATACCGCCCAACTGTTGCCGCGCATCGCGCCGCTGGTGGTGCCGACAGGCGGAATCCGCGCGTCTTGGGTGAGAATCGAGACAGACCAACTCTCTCGCCGAGCCTTCGATGGAAAATACATCTTCCAGCTCGCCGAGATTTTGGTCTTCGCCGATCAGGAAAATCTGGCGCTTCGGAGTCCGGTTAGTATCTCACAAAACGCCGGAGAGTCGCCGGGTTGGAGCCCGGCGTTTCTCGTGGATGGTGTCCTGCCCTACGTCATGAACTCGGGGCGTGGGAACCCGAGCGTGGCCTTCATCAGTGAGATCGGCATCGGCGACCGACCGTCGATTGAAATCGATCTCCAGCGGGAACACCCCATTTCAGGGATCCGGCTTCATGCCGTGGATCAGAGTGCCACGGTGCCCCAAGTTTACCCCGGCGATTACGCCCTGCCTCGCCATTTTCGCATCGAGGGGGCGGACGATGCCGGGTTCAACTCCGCTCGGCTTCTGATGGAGGCAAGCCCAGCCTCGATCTACGAATTCGGGCCGATCATGGAATGGAACTTCAGGGAACAAAGCTGCCGCTACCTGCGCCTGATCGCACTCGAACCCTTTTTATCACAGGAATCCGGACGGCATGGCACGCGGATCGGTTATGCCGAGATCGAGGTGCTTGCCGATGGACGGAATGTTGCCGTCGGAAAGATAGCGAGTGCCGCCTTTAGTCCAGCAAGTCCCGAACGTCGCTTCGGGTCATTGACCGATGGCCATAACCTTTACGGACGCATCCTGCCAGCTCGTCAATTTCTGGGTGAGCTCGCCCGTCGCCATGATCTCGAAACCGCCCGCCCGCTCGTGCTCGCTGAGTTGTCTACTAAAAACGCGCGGGCGCGGACCGTGCTGACCTGGATGTTCTGGCTCGCCGCGTTGCTAGCCGGGGGGATTGCCTTCATCCTGTTTTACTATCACTTCCGCGCCCGCCGCCAAGAGACGAACATCCGTGAGAGAATCGCCGCGAATTTGCATGATGAGCTCGGCGCCAATCTTCACGCCATCGGCCTGCTCGGCGATCTTGCCAAGGATGCCATCGATTCGCGCGAGGATCTGGTGGATACACTTGACCGCATCCGCAGCCTGAGCGAACGCACCGGATCTGCTGCACGGAACTGCGCCCACATGGTTCTCGCCAAGGGCGTTTGTGAGGATCTGGTTGCGGAACTGCGCAGTGATTCGCGCCGCCTACTGGCCGATCTGGAGCATTCGATCACGCTCGAAGGAGAGGAAATCCTGCACCGCCTGCCCCGCCGCATGCGCATCGATCTCTACCTGTTTCACAAGGAAGCCCTCATCAACATCATCCGCCACTCCGGTGCCACGGAAGCGACCACGCGGCTGGTCGCGAGACCCGGTGAAATCGTCCTAACCATCTCCGACAACGGTTGCGGGATCGCGGACGGTCCTCCATCTTCGCTCAAACGCCGCGCCCGCTTGCTCGGCGCAGACCTCACGGTGGAAACGCCCGCCGCCGGCGGCACCCGCATCGTCCTCAAACTCAAATCCCGCAAATTCGGCATCCTCAAATGAACGTCCCGGTCAAAGTCATGCTCGTCGAAGACAATCCGGAATTCCGCAAGGTGCTCCACCTCGCCCTTTTGCGTGATGCCGCCATCGAACTGGCCAGCGAGTTCGGCACCGCGGAAATCGCGTTGCGCAGCCTGCGCAATGGCTCGTTGCCGGGCGGCCCGGACGTCATTCTCTTGGACCTCCGCCTGCCCGGCATGGGAGGCCTGGATGCCTTACCGCACTTCACCAGCACCGCCCCTCAGGCAAAGGTGATCGTGCTGACCCAGTCCGACTGTGAGGCCGACGTCCTGCGTGCCATCGCACTCGGTGCGGCGGGCTACTT
>CAMCXJ010000098.1 GCA_945883455.1 Prosthecobacter debontii | reverse complement strand
CCTCAAGGAAGAGGGTTTTATGGATTCTTGTCTAGGGTATTGCCCTAAGCTGATATGGTTCGCGCCCGTGGGGCTCAATATTGGGGTTTAGAGTTTAAGATTTAAAGTTTTGTGCGGAGACCGTTTACGAAGGAAAGGCCGAGGCGCTCGGTGGTCTGCACGATGCCCTGCGCGCGGCGGGAAAGGAAGGCGTGGAGGATGAGCGCCGGGATGGCAACCACGAGGCCGAAGAGGGTGGTGATGAGTGCTTCGGAAATGCCGCCGGCAAGGGGCTTGGGATCGCCAGAGCCGAAAAGGGTGATGAGGTTGAAGGTGGTGATCATGCCGGAGACCGTGCCGAGCAAGCCTAGAAGCGGTGAGGTGGCGGCGGTGATGGCGATCACGGGAAGCAGCGACGATGCCTTTGATTGCACGGCCATGAGCTGTTCGTAGAGTGTTTCCTCGACGAGATCCGCGCTGTTTTCCGAAACGGAAATGAGTTTTTCCATGACCGCTCCGGCGGGGTGTTTCTGGCCGTAGGCGAGGGCGGCGGCTTTTTCGCGGTCGCCGGTGCGGAGGGCAGCGAGGATGGCGGAGACCCATGCATCTGTTGGTTCGCGGTAACGGGCGAAGCGGGCGAGTTTGACTAAGCCGAAGACGAGCGAGATGAGCGCCAGAAACATGATAGGCCAGACCCAGAGTCCGCCCTTGCGGATCATGTCTAGGAAGCCGCTGTCGATCTCATCCATCGCGCGGGCATTGCCGCCGCTGGGATCGAGGGGAAGGACTACTTCTTTCCCGGCGATGAGAGCGGAAACTTCGCTGGCAGCTCCGGGAACGTAGTGGGGGATTTCCCCCGTTGCAGAAGTGATGATGTCCCCACCCGTCGTTTTATCTTTCGAGAGAAAGTAGGAAACGGGGCCGAGCGCGGCGAGCGTGCCTTGGCTGATTTTCCCCTCGGGATCGGATGCCTGGCCGGGGGAAGTGGATCCACCGAGTAGGGCATCGAGGCGGGTGATGGCGGCATCGAGGATAGGTAGGCGTCCGGCGAGGGCGGCGGCGGGCGCGTCTGGATTCGCGGCGATGATGGCAGGGGGAATCTCCAAAGGCGCGGCACCTGGCGTGGAGAGCGTGGTGGTTTTCAGCGCATGATCTTTCAGCAATCCGGCGAGGTAGGTGGCGTCCTGCTGGCGCGCGGCGAGATCGCTGCGGAGCTGGCGGAGTTCCTCGGCGCGGTCTTCCTTGGAAAGCCGCGCGATGCGGACGAGGCGGCGTTTCTCGCGGAGGTCGAGTTCGGTTTTTTCGAAATCGGCGGAGAGAGCGGGTTTCTCGGAGGCGATGGCGGCGCGGGTTTTCTCAAGGTCTGTGAGCGTGGTGGTGAGATCGGTTTTCGCTTTTTCGAGAGCGGCGGGGACTTCGGTTTGCGCAGCTAAAGGGGTGAATACGAAGAGGAACCACAACCGGAGCGGAGCGGAGATGGCCGAACTGGATAAATTCAAACAATTCGGCAAATAAACACGGAGGGACACGGATGGGAAGAGATGCATGGAAAGGGAAAGTTATTGGATTTCCAGAGGCAGGCGCACCATGGTGGGGGGACGTTTTTTATCGAGAGAGTCGAAGGCGGCGAGCAGTTCCGTGCGGATCTCGGGTTTGGTTGTCCATTTCCAGCCGTCATTTCCGGGTTCGCCGATGCCTGCGCTCTGCTTTTTATCTGCGTAGAAGGCACGAGCGAGGCCGAGGTAGAGTATGTCCACTTCGCGGCCGTCGCGGATCTCGGTTGCGCGGGTGAGGCGGCGGTCGAATTGCTGCGCCTTGGCGAGGATGGAGAGGACGGATTGGAGTGCTTCGCGGGGTTCGTCGGCGGCGACCCATGCCGCCAGCGCGGCGATCTCGGTTTCGCAGTCTTTTTTCAGCGGATCGGGAAAACGGGTGGTGAGCGCGAGGGCGCGGGGCACATTGCGCGCGACGGCTTCTTTCGCGAGGCGGCGGGTTTGCTTGAGCGACTCGATCTCTGCTTTCATGGCGTCCGCCGATGCGCCGTGTCCGGGGGCGGATTGCCCGGCTTTTTCCAACTCCTCGTCGAGAAGCGCGATTTCCTTCTGGTGGAGTTCAAGAAGGGCAGCGAACTCGGCTTTCCGTGATGCCCAGTCAGCGCGTTCCTTCGATTCGAGAGTCTGCGTGTCAACGATTTTGGAAATCGTTTCGCGCAGGATGGCAACTTCTGGCTCCACGGCCGAGGCGGTGAGGCAACAAAACAAAAGGGCAAGGGGAAGGCGGTGCATGGGTCAGCTTTATTGAGAACGTGTCTCAAATAGAGTTCTAGAATGGACGAATCCGTATCCGGGTCAAATGAAAAAAGGGCAAGTCCACTCATCAACTCCTGTCTGGGAATTTCCTTTGCCATACCTCCAGCGCAATGCGGATTTCATCGGCCTCGCGGGTGGGACTGAGTTCCCAGATGAGCGGGCAACCGTTTGGAAAAAAGGGCAGGATCGTTTCGTAATCGAGCGTGCCGGTGAACGGCGTGCGGTGGTCGCGGGCGGGCCATTGCACATCGTGCACGTGACCACCGATCAGGTAAGGCGTGATCATGCCTAGCCACTCGTTGTGGTCGAGCAGGCCGAGGTTGTGCTTGAGTTGCACGTGGCCGAAATCGTGCCAGTAACCGATCCACGGATTGTCGCGGAAATGTTCTTGGAGGCGGATCATCTCACGCTCGTTCGGCATGTCCTCGAAGCGTGAGCGCGACTCGACGGCTAGTTTCACGCCGTATCCCTCTGCTTTTGGGGCAAGTTCTTCCAGCGCTTGGATGGCGCGGTGATAGTAGAGCGGCGCGAGCTTTTCCCGCTTTTTAATGAAAGCGATTTTGTCCTTGATGTATCGCGGGGTGCGCTGATCTCCGGCGGCAACAAGCTTGGTGAGCGGCTTGGTAAACTTCGCGGTGTTCATCGGCGCAGATCCCATGTGCAGGACGAGGTATTGCGCTTTGAACTCGGCGGCGAGTTCCAGCGATTTCAAGGTCATGTCCATCGCGCGTTTCCGGTCAAAGGGGCGGTGTGAGGTGTATTCGTAGGCGTCGGGTGCATCGATCATCACTTCCACGGGCGAGGGGAAATAATTGTGCACGCCGGAGCAGGTGAACATGCCCGCTGTGAAAGCTTTCCGGATACCCGGTATCTTCGCTACCGTCATCCCGTGGGAAAGCTCGATGGTAGAAAAACCCAGATCGACAATCTCACCGATCATCGCCTCGCCGTCGGTGTGGCGGCTGTTGTTCCAGCAGGTTGAGAAGGCGAGCATGGGTTTAGTCTAGTGATCAGCTTTTAAAATACAATTTTCAAGGAAGGAGGATTCAATGCATTCAGCAACAAGCAAAGAGCTGCTAGGCTATGTTACGAAATCTCTGCGCTTTGAGAGTTGCGTGTTGCGCGGATATTTGAAGCATAGCTATCAACCAACTACCCAAGCAACCATGAATCGTTTATCCAAATCATCTTATGCTTTCGTGCTCACTGCAGCGGCGATTGTATTCAGCTCCTGCTCCATGCCTTCAAAGTCAGGTAGCGCGTTTTCCTTTGATCCTTCCGTCAAGAAGCCGACCGGTGCAGTGAAAATCCACATCAGCACCTCCGCGCAACGGGTTTATGTGACGCAAGGGGACGAGGTTTTGCTCGCTACCCCTTGCTCCGTGGGCACCACAGCGAACCCCACCCCGAAGGGCGAGCACCGCGTCCTCAGCAAAACCCGCCACCGTCGCCGGGCGAGTTCTCCGGGCGCGGGATATCCGATGACCTATTGGATTTCATTTTACCGCCCCGCTTACGGGATGCATTGGGGGTTCGTGAAACCCTATCCCTGCACCCATGGTTGCGTGCGCCTTCCGTTGAATTCCGCGCGCAAGATTTTCGATATGGTGAAAGTCGGAACTCCTATCAGCGTTTCGTCCAGCAAGCCATGGGACTCCTCGATTGGCGCGAAGCTGCCGGTTCTAGACGACTCCGTGCTGCCGAACCCACCAAGCTCCTACCTGATGAGCCCGCAGGTTTTCTCCGACGCGGAGAAAGGCAAGATGTGGAATTTCTAAGCCTCAGGGGCAGGAAATCACCGCGGTCGGCGTCGCGCTGGGATCCAGGCGTTCTTTCAGCGCGGTGCGGATCGTTTTGATACTCCGCACGGGCTTTGCGGTGAACGGGGCTTTGTCGTTAACGGAAATTTCCAGGGGGTCATCGAGGCCGATTAGCTTGTCGGAAAGCAGGATCTGCGTGCCGGGCGGGACGTCGCCGGTGAGCTTGATCTTACGTCCCTCGATCTCGGCGGTGATTCTCTGATCCTTCACGGCTGCGCCTTCGGGAAGGCGCAGCCAGTAGAAACGATGGTGTGTGACATCATCCTGATACCAGACGATTTTTCGAGGCCAAGGATTTCGGGTGAACTTTGCCATCCATGGCACGCCCTCCGCGTCCTTGAGGTTCATCCAATGCCCGAGGCCGGGGTAGATGCGGGAAAGATGGACGTATCCTTCGGGGTCGGCCTTCTGCAGTTCGGCGATCTCGGCGGATTTTTGGACGGCCACTTCGCTGCGTTTGTGCGCGTTGTCCTTTTCCCCCATGAAAATCGCGTAGGGCAGGTTGCGTAGGCCGAAAAGCTGCGCCTCGTTGGGATGACCGGCCATCATCGCGGCGGCGGCGTAGCGATCCGCCATGCGCGGCGCGATCTGCCAAACGCCATCACCGCCCGCCGAGTAGCCCATGAGATAGACCTTGTCGGGATTCACTCCGCGCAGAGCGACCATGCTCTCGATCAGGTGGGCGAACATCGGGTCGATGTGTTCTTGGTGCCACATATTCCATTTATCGGTGGGCGCGCGGGGAGCGATGTAGATGCCTTCCTCCGGTTGGTAGAGCCGGATCTGGTTTTGCCATTGCTGGGTGTTGACTTGCTCTGGAGCCTCGCCGCCACCGTGCATCGAGATCCAAAGCGAGCGACCGTCTGCAGGAGCCTCGCCGAAGGTTTTCTCCAGCCAGCGCATGGTCATGTCGCCCATGGTAAATGACTTGGCTTTCAATTCCGCTGCACGTGCTTCGCGTTGTTCGGAGAGCATCGTTTCGTAGGTAAAAGCGATAGCTCGCTCTGCCTCCTCTTCGGTGAGAGCCTTTTCCTCATCGCTCAAATCGGGGACGGGGGATAGGTCGGCGAGACGAATGTCATACACACCCCGTCCTTCGCCAACTGTAAAGGGGGCTGTCTCCATGGGTTTGCCGTCGATTTCGAATTGCAGTCTACGTTTCTCTCCTAATTTGGCGACGAACCGCGGTGTGTCGTTCATGTCGGCGTTGCCTGCTTTTGTCTCGAACCCTCCTCCTAATATAAAACCCGCCTCGCTGGTGAAATTTCCCTTCATGGCAATTCGCTTATCTCCCTCAAAAAAGCGCACGCCGATGGCACCAGGCATCGGACTGATTATCCTGGCGTATCTTTCGGTTACGTTCACACCGCTTACGGAGGCGCTGCGCGGTGAACAGACCATCGGGAAAATCCAGCCGTCGCGTTTCCATGAGGTGGCGTAGATCGCGTGCATCGGATCGTCGGCGTGCGCCCTAGACGCGTGATCGGTGAACCAGCCGTGGTTGAGGCCTTTCGCGTCGTATTCGTCCGCTCCCATGAAGTGCCAGTCCTCGTCCCAGATCTCGACCCAGGTGTGGTTGCCGCTCTTGTCCCACCACAGCGGAGTGCCGACAGCGCGGGCGGGGATGCCGACGGCGCGGCACGCATCGACGAGGATGATCGAGAGGCCGGTGCAGGTTGCCTTGCCTTGTTCGATGGATTCCTTCGGCGATTGGTTCGTGCGTTTCCGCTCGGTGTGGTAGTGGGTGTTGATGAGCTTGAAAAAGTCGCGGTTGAGGATTTGCGCGGCTTCGGTGGCGGTCTTCGCATCCTTCACCAGCGGAGCGGCCTTTGCCATGAAATCGGCGCGCCACGGATCGCGCGGCTCGTCGAACACGGCGTAGGGCAGGACATCGTTGATGAAGATTTCATCCGGCACGTCCTTCGCCCACGCGAATTCGGCGCGCGCTTTCATCGCAAGGTCGAGGTTCTCTGTTAGAAAAGCGGCTCTGAGCGTTACCTTGTCGACTGGCGGCATGTGCTCCACGAGGAAGCGCGCGGCCTTTTCACCGGAGGTTCCGTGTTTCGCTGTGGCGGCGGCAATGAAGTCATCGGTCGGCGCGGCGATGGTGCAGAGAGCGGCTGTTAGAGATAAGATACCGATCCTCATGGTGTGACGTGACGGTGCGTTGTTCGTGCGGTAAGCGCAAGCGGGGAGGGAAAGCGCTTGGCAGATGGCAGACGTTTTGGCATACCGTTCACATGCAAGCCGTTCAGTTTGAGCAATCCGTCGCATCGATCATCCGCCGTGAAGGGCGCTATGACGGGCACGCCTATTTTTTCCTCAAGGAGTCCCTAGACTTCACACTGAAAAGGGTCATGGAGGAAACTGGTGGAAAAGGTCGTCATGTCAGTGGTATGGAACTGCTCGGTGGTTTCCGCGATCTCGCACTCGAGCAATTCGGCCCGATGGCCGCCACGCTCATGGACGAGTGGGGCGTTAAAGAATGTCGTGATGTTGGCAATATGGTTTTCCAACTCATCGAGGAACAAGTCTTCGGTAGGCAGGAGTCGGATAAACCCGAGGACTTCGAGGGTGTCTTCGATTTTCACAAGGCGCTACGTGAGCCGTTTCTGCCTGTGGGGCGTGAAATGGCAGGGAAGGCTTGATCCGTTTTGGCCGAAACATTCTTTCCTTCGGACAAATTTGGAGGCGCCGAGGAGGAGTTCCGGGAAACACCGGGTATCCCATTCAAAGGCTGGACTGAGCTTTCGCTATCTTATCCAAAACTCCGTTCACAAACCGGCCGGAGTCTGTGGTGCCGAAGCGTTTGGCGAGTTCGATGGCTTCGTTGATTACCGCGTTGGGCGGGGTATCCGTGCGGATCAGTTCGTAAGTACCAAGGCGCAAGATGGCGCGATCCACGGGATCAATTCGGGCGGGAGAGAAATTCTCGACGATGGTGGCGAGCTTCGCGTCGATCTCACCTTTGGCGGCGAGGATGGCGTCCACAAGTTCGTCGGTGCGGGTGCGCAGGGCGGCGATCTCGGATTTCGATTCGCGGAGTTTCGCGAGGTCCGTCTGTTCCGGGAAATTCTCGGGCTGCTCCACCATGCGGACGCGGTCGGAGATGCGCTGGAGGCGGCGGACTGAGGCGGTGACGGGTTCGAGATGGGGTTTGAGCGAGGGGAAATCGACGGCGCTGCGCAGGAACTGCTCGCGGTGGAAAGCGAGGTCGCGATCGGTTTTGAAAAAGCTCCCGAGGGCGTCAGCGAACTCATCGGCAACGGCGGAGTCCTCGCCGGTTTTGGGGAGTTTGCTGAGTTTCGTGAACGCAATGCTCCATGATGACTCCAACGCAAGGAGGCGGGTCAGGGCTTCTTTCAAAGATTCGGCTTGCGGCATCGCCGTAAGGTGGGCGAGCGCAGGTTGTGAGCGGTCAATAAAATCGGACAGCCTCTCCTCGCGACCATGAGCAAGGTGGTGGACGGTGCGGAACGTGGCGACCTGTAGATTGCGACGATCCGTTTCTGTGAGAAATTCCCAGAACGGCTCGCGCAAGGCGGTGGGATCAGACCCACCCTCCAAGTCGGAGCAATAAAGAAATTGGATGGCGGATTCTCTGATTTGCCTGCGGCTCAACATCTCCTTATTTTAATTTCCGGTTATCTTCCAGGCGCATTGATTTCGCGATCTCGGCGAAGACTTCGATGATGTTGGCGGCGGCGCGGGCAGCTTCGCGGCCACGGTTCTTAGCGGAGCCGATGCAGCGCGCGTGAGCTTGCATTTCGTTCTCCAGAAGCAATACCTCATGAATTACGGGAATGCGGTGTTGCACTGAGATGCTCTGCAGGGCGTTTGTAACGGAGGA
>CAMCXJ010000097.1 GCA_945883455.1 Prosthecobacter debontii | reverse complement strand
CTTCCAGTTTGGCATCCCCGCCTGAGGCCAATCTCACCTCCAGATACCGGCAACCCAGGGTTTGCAACGGACGAACCGGTGTGCACCCGGAGCCGAAGGCGAATTTCTGCAGAAAGCGCGTGGGGCCGGCCGACCCCGCGACGATCGGCACCGGTCTCCCATCCGGCCCAAGCCGCTCCGCATAGGCGATGGTGACTTCACCCGCGCAATCGGAATGCACATCGAACTCGAGCGCCCCGATGCGGATCCTGCCCAAATCGAACCGATGCCAGCTGCCATCGGCACCGGTTGCCGGATCCGGTGCCGGATCCGCCACCATGAATGCCACCGCCGGGTCGTCGAAGCGGTAGCAATAATACGTGTCGCGGTAGATGCCGTGTTCCCCGGCTTCCGGCACGACGGATGGCCAGACCGGCAGTTGCACCGGTGATGCGCACGCGCGCCCCAGGATCTTCTCCAGCTCCGGCACTGGCACGGCTTTGCTCCACCCGGGATCGCGCGAAGGATCCTCCGTGCGCCATGCGCCGGCACACGGGCTTTGCGTCCATTCCATCCACCCCTGCAGCGGGCTCACCCGCAGGCCGGTGGACAAATATTCCCTCAGGTGACGACCGAACCAAATAGGCGGGGTATCAAGATCGCCGGCAAGATCCACCCATGCAAACCCCGGCATGAGCGCGGCAAGGCGCGTCGTCAGCCCCTCATGAATCACATGGATGCTCACCCGGTGAGGCCCGGCGGGGAGCGCGACCCGGCACTCCTGGTATTCCGGCATGGAGGGAACGAAACGCAGCGGCCCCCAGGCCAGTTCGCGGTCGTCCACCATCAAACGATAGGCCGCAGGGGTAATCACCCGCAAACGCACCTCACCCTCCCGAACCAAGCGGAAGTCAGCGACAAATCCCACATGCAGGTCCTGTTCGCGCGGCGGATCCGGAATCCAAAACGCCTCATGCGCCATGCGGAGCGAGGGCGGGATCGCCAAAGGTGCGGCCAGACGCCCGAGCGTGCCCGGCAAACCGAAGGCTTCGATCTCAACTTCGGATCCCGAAAGCGCGGTAAAGTCCTGAGGGTATTCTGACATGGGTGCTTTTTTTCAGGGCAATGATTGTCGGGTCATCGGCATCCCCGCCTTGGTTCCCGCGCCAGCGATTACCGGAGGCGTGCCATCGGCATCGATGCCGTTGGATTTGGCACTGGGGCGAAGGCGTGGCCGCCCGGTAATGGCGAGCCTATCAAGTCTCGGGTCGCATGGCCGGTTCCAAGCACAACCAACAAACCCTTCCGCATGCCATCATCGAATCCCGCCAGTCCGGCAGCCCATCGCCATACACGCCCGGAAGACCGCCTGCCTTTGTCGGAAAAAGCCGGCTATTCCGCGGGCGGAATGTCCTACACCCTGATGGGCAACTCCATCGGCAACCTGGGCCATGTGGTCCTCAACGTGGCCATGGGGATGAATCCATTCCTAGTTGGACTACTGATGGCCGTTCCCCGTTTCATCGATGCCTTGCTGGATCCGTTGATTGGCGCCTGGTCGGACAACTGCCGGTCGCGATGGGGTCGCCGCAAGCCGTTCATGGTCGTGGGCGCGATCGGTGCGGGCTTGTTTTTCGTAGTCCTATGGTGGCTGCCTGTCGGCTGGAGCGAAATGGGGCGGTTCTGGTACTTCCTGGTGCTGTCCGTCGTTTTTTACCTCTTCATGTCGCTGTTCTCCGTGCCGTGGGGGGCGCTGGGCCTGTCACTCACGCCCGACTACCACGAGCGGACGCGCCTGATGGCGACAAATGCCTTCTGGTGCGCGGCGGCCGCGGTGCTCCTTTCATGGCTCTACGCGCTGATCAAGCTGCCGGTGTTTCCTGACAGCATCACGGGTGTCCGCTGGGTCTCGGCGGGCATGGCGGCCCTGATGTCCGGCCTCGCGCTCGTCGCGGTGGTTTTCTGCCGCGAGCGGCAGACGGCCGCCCAAGCCACGCGCCAGCCGGAGCCGGCCCTGCCGCAGATCAAGGCGGTGCTGGCCAACCGCGCCTTCCTGATCGTCGGAAGCATCGTGTTTTTCATGTGCCTGGGCGTGTTCAGCATCTCCAGCCTGCCCACTTACATCGCCATTTATTACATCTTCGGCGGCGACGAAAAGGCGGCCTCGATGCTCGTCGGCTGGAACGGCACCGTGTGGCAGGTGGGCAGCCTGTTCTTCGTGCCGCTGGTGGCATTCGCCGCCACCCGGCTCGGCAAGCGCCACACCCTGGTCATCGCCCTGTGCTTCGCGCTGGCCGGCAACCTCATCAAGTGGTTCTGTTATTCCCCGGCGCATCCATGGATGTTCCTCATCCCCCCGCTGTTCATCGCCCTGGGATTCTCCGCGCTCTGGACGATCGTCAGCTCCATGCTCGCGGACGTGTGCGACCTGCACGAGCTCAACACGGGCAACCGCAACGAGGGCACCTTGAACGCCATGTATGCCTGGCTGATGAAACTCGGCACCACCCTCGCCTTCGCGCTGTCCGGGCTGCTCATCAACCTCACCGGATTCCAGCAGTCGCTCGGCGGTGCGCAAAGCGGTCACACCATCCTCACGATGCGGCTGCTGGACATCGGAGTGCCGGCCGCGGCGGTGGTGGCTGCGATCCTGCTGGCGTGGATCTATCCGATTTCGGAAAACCGGGCCAATGAGATCCGCGTGGAACTCGAGCGGCGGCGCGGCAGGCTCGAAAGGTCATGAGGCACCTCAGCGATGGCATTTCCACCTTGATTCTTGCCACCATGGCAAAATCGGATCAGATGACGGACAATTTCGGTGACACCTCGCACCGGGCCGAGGGATTGCCGGTTTATGTCGCACAAATTGACGTGGCGCAAGGAGCACGGGTGGTGCGCTTCGCCAGCCAAGTTTCGGACAGGACTGCCTTACGATCACGCCCGGCATGGTTCCGTTTCCCCCATGAAATCCGGCATTCGCTTGATTTCCACGGCCAGCACCCTTTTGCTAACGCCGTGAACGCGCTGCCGCCCGACCCCAAGGAAATTTCCGCGTTGCTGCGTCTCCTTGACGACGATACCCCCGAGGTGCGCTCCGTCGTCGCGGGACGGTTGGCGGAGGTCGGCGGCGATTTAAGCGAGATCCTGCCCGGCATGGCGCACGGACTCAGCGGACGGGAGAAGGAACTCCTCAAGTCCATGCTCCTGCCCGCGCGGAGGAGGACGTTGCGCGAGGAGTGGATTACGCCGGGCTTCGGCTCGGCGGGGCTGGGCGATGACTGGGAGCTTTTCGAAAGTCACCTGCGCCTGATATCCGATTTCCTCCACGACGGGCTATCCCTGCGGCAACCGCTTTCCGATGCGCTCGATCTCCTCGCCGAAGAGGCGCAGGAGGACGGGGTGTCCGGCCCGAACGATCTGCGCGTGTTCCTTTTTGAAAGGAAAAAGCTCGGACCGAACGGCGAAAACTACTACGATCCACGTAATTCAGATCTCGCATGGTGCCTTTCCGAGGGGGTATCGAACCCGATCGGCCTCGGTGTCATCTACATGCTCACCGGCCAGAGGCTGGGGCTGGAGATCGAGGGCATTTCCTTCCCCGGGCATTTCCTGTGCCGCTTCCGCGAGGACGGCTATCCGCTGATTGTCGATTGCTACGACAAGGGTTGCATCCACTCGCAGAACGTTCTCACCGATCCCTCCAACGACCTGAGCCGCGAGCAGCGGCGGGCGCTTGAGGGCAGCGCGGATCTGGGAACCATTCTGCTGCGTATCCTCAACAACCTTACGGATGCGTTTGTGAGGGAAGGCCGCGAGGAGGACGTCGGGCTCATCAGGGAAATGCGCGACTCCATGGCTCCGTGACGGGACTCAGGCGATGATGTCGTGGACGACATTTCCGAAGACATCGGTGAGGCGGAAATCGCGGCCCGAGTAGCGGTAGGTGAGCTTTTCGTGGTTGAGCCCGAGCAGATGCAGGATGGTGGCGTGGAGATCGTGGACGTGGACGGGTTTTTCGACGGCCTTGAAGCCGAACTCATCCGTCGCGCCGTGGACATGCCCGCCTTTGACGCCGCCGCCGGCCATCCATGTGGTGAAGCCGTAGTGGTTGTGGTCGCGGCCCTTCATTTTGCCGGCGTTCGAGCCGGCCTTGGGAAGCTCGACGACGGGGGTGCGCCCGAACTCGCCGCCCCAGATCACGAGCGTTTCGTCTAATAGGCCGCGCTGTTTCAGATCGGTGAGGAAAGCGCCGATGGCCTGGTCGCATTGCGCCGCGAGCCTGCGGTGATCCTCGATATCGTCGTGGCTGTCCCAGGGTTGTCCGTTTCCATGCCAGAGCTGGATGAAGCGCACGCCGCGCTCCAGGAGGCGGCGCGCCATGATGCACTGGCGCGCGAATCCGCCTTCGCCATACATCTCGCGGATCTTCGCGGGCTCCTTGGAAATGTCGAAGGCGTCGGTGGCTTCCGTTTGCATCCGGTAGGCGAGTTCGAAACTGCGGATGCGAGCCTCGAGCTGCGGATCGTGGGCGCTGGCTTCGAGGTGGCGGGCGTTGAGCTTGCGGAGCAGGGAAAGCTGTTTTTCCTGCCTCGGATCGCGGGCGGAGGGGTTGCGGAGGTTTTCGATCATCTCGTCGAGCCGCTCGATGGAGCTGTCCACGTAGGTTCCCTGGAACGCTCCGGGGAGGAACGAGGAACGCCAGTTTTCCGCGCGCTTGATCGGCATGCCGCCGGGGCACAGGGATACGTAGGCGGGCAGGTTTTCGTTTTCGCTGCCCAGCCCGTAGCTGACCCAAGAACCCAGCGAAGGGCGGGAGAGGTTGCCCTCGCCGCAGTTCATAAGCATGAGGGACGGCTCGTGGTTGGGGACGTTCGCGGTCATCGACCGGATCACGCAGAGGTCGTCGGCGTGTTGTGCGGTGTGCTTGAAAAGCTCGCTGACCTCGAGTCCGCACTCCCCGTAACGGTCGAAGGAGAATGGCGTCCGCAAAACGGTTCCCGTGGGGCGTTCGGTCTTGATGCCCTCCATCGCGATCGGCTTGCCGTGCTGTTCCTGGAGGAGCGGCTTGCGGTCGAAGGTGTCCACCTGTGACGGCCCGCCGTTCATGAAAAGGTGGACGACGCGTTTCGCCTTCGGCGCGAAGTGGGGGATCGAGGACGGCTGCGCGGCGGCTGCGTTTCCCTGGAAGAGACCGCCCAGAGCAAGGCCGCCGAAGCCCATGCCGCAGCGGCGGAGAAAATCGCGGCGGTCGAGGATGATGTCGTTTGCGGTGAGCCGGTGGGACATGGTTCAGTCGATGAAATTGAATTCGTTGGAAGCCCAGAGCATCTGGATGAGATCGGCCCAAGGGCTGCCGGACTTTGCTTCCGGGGCGGGGTCGTTGGGTTTCGGGAAATGATCCTTGAAAGTCCCGAGATCGGCGGGCGGCGCGTCCGGCGTTTCCCGGCCGAGGATACGGAGGTTCCAGCCCACGCTTGCATTGTTCACGTTCTCGGGCGCGCGCAGCACGAAATCCACGGTGCTTCCTGCGGCTACCTTGATCCATCCGCCGCTGATCGTGGAGGCCTGGTTAGGGGGGAGGGGTTGGGTTGTTAGAGCCTTGCCGTCGTGGCAAATTTTCCACTCGAGTGCGCTGCCGCTTTTCTGGGTGCGCTTGATGTTTCCGTCCAATTTCACCTCGCCGCTGCCAGCCGCTCTCCAGCGGAGGATGAGCGCATGGCCGTCGCCAGGATGGCCGCCATCCGGGCTCGCATGAATCCACCGGATCGGGCTGGAGGCGAGCTCCGGGCCGGTGCGCCAGGAGTTGTCCTTGAAAAGCGGGAATGTCGTTTCCTCGCTGAGCACCCCGTTCACATCCCGGGCGTAACGCACTTCCCAACTCCCGCCCAAACGCGGCGCGAAATCGGCGGGATCCGTTTCCGAAAGCCATTCCAGCGCATCCGCGGTCTCTTCCGCGGTGGGATCGCGCCGGTGGATTTTCCGATAGATCCACGCGATGCGCGACGGGTCATCCGTCAGCTTTTGTAGCTCGGGATCATTCGCGAGGCTCTCCGCACGGCGGATCAGGAGCGGGCTGTTGAGCAGGAAAAGAGCCTGCTGTGGAACGGTGGTTTCGACCCGCTTCGGAGAGTGGTGATCGGGATGCGGGAGATCGAATGAAACGAAGGTCGTCGCGAGATGGTAGCGGTCGATGAAACCGTAGACGCTGCGGCGGCTGTCGGCGGCCTTGTCGTCGAGAACGACGGATTTCCCGCCGGTGCGGCGGGTATCCAGGCTGCCGGAGGTGGCGAGGATGCGGTCGCGGGCGGACTCGAAATCGGCGCGGGTGCGGTTCCATTTCCAGAAAAGGGAATTCGCTTCGTCGATGCGGTTGTTTTCCTCCGGCCCATCGGCGGACAGGCGGAAAACTTTCGACGTGAGGATGAGGCGGTGGAGGTCTTTCACGGATCCGCCGGTCTCGTTGAAGCGGAGAGCCAGGAAATCGAGCAGGGGAAGCAGGGCTGGCCGGGCGTGCTGAACCCCGAAATCGCCGGGATCCGCGAGGTGAGCATTGAAATGCCATGCCCAGATGCGGTTCACCATGACGCGCGAGGACAGCGGGTTGGAAGGTTCGGCGATTTTTTCCGCCAAGGACAGGCGGGGGCTTTTCCCCTCCGGGAATGTTCCGCCACCCAGAAATCCCAGCCACTGCCGATCGATGGTGTCGCCGCGGTTTCCGGGGTCGCCGCGCTTGAAGATTTGGGCGGGAGTCCATTTTTTTCTATCGGCCAAGGACATGGCGCGCGGGGGCGAGCCGGGATGGGTGGTCTGGAGCGCGGTGAGATCGCCCCTGCGCTTGCTGCTGGAGATCGCGTCCTCCTGGTCGAAAAATTCCGAAATACGGGAGACATCGTAGTTCAGCGGGCAGTTCCTCTCGGCGGCGAGTTTCCTGAGATCGCTGCCCTCGGGCGCGGCCAACCATTCTTCCGCGAGCGCACGCGAGATCCTGATCCGATCCGAGGGGTTCGCCTTTTCCATCTGATCCGCCCATTCGCCGAGCCTCGGAACCGCCTTGTCGCCCCATGCCCTCGCTTCGAGAAACTCCTTCCATTTCATCACCGCCTTGTCGCGGTAACGCCCCTTCTTGAACGCCTCGCTGGTCGCCTTGCCGTGATCCCATCCCTCCGTTTTGGCGCTCCATGCGAGTTCCAGGTAGGCGCCGAAGGATTCGGGCGCACGCAACTGGTTTACGATTTTCTGGCGCTCGTTCCTGTCCGCATCCTCCAGTTTCGCCGCCTCGGCAAGGTAGGTTTGATGGGCGTTTTTGTCGGCGGGTTCGCCGATCACGGGCTTGATCACGGGTTCGGTGGTGTTTTCAAAAATGGAGTAGAGCGAGTAGTAATCGTCCATCGTGATGGGATCGGCCTTGTGCTTGTGGCAGCGGGCGCAGGAAACCGTCGAGGCAAGGAAGCCCCGCGTGACGACATCGACGCGGTCGTCGATGGTTTCAAGATTTCCGGCCCGCGGCCCCACGGTCAGGAAGCCGAGGGCGGCGAGATCCGGATGATCCGCTCGGTCAGTGAGATGATCCGCCGCGACCTGGAGCTTGATGAAATCGGGGTAGGGGAGGTCTTTGTTGAAGGCGTTGATGAGCCAATCGCGATATGTATATGCGAAGGGGTAGCGGTTGTCCTGGTCGAAGTTGTAGCCGCGGGTATCCGCGTAGCGCGCGACATCCATCCAGTGCCGCGCCCACCGCTCGCCGTAGGCAGGGCTTGCGAGAAATTCCTCGATCAGGGAAAGCCATGTCGCTTCATCGGGATGGAATCGGATCCGCTCGATTTGAGCCGGTGTCGGAGGCAGCCCGGTCAGGGTGTAGGCCGCGCGTCGCACCCAGTTTTCCGGAGCGACCAGTTTCGCCTGTTTCACCCCGGCGTCTTTCCACGCCTTTTCAAGAACTGCATCGATGGGATGGATTCCTCCGCCAGCCTCCAGGGTTGGTTCCAAGGGGGGGAGA
>CAMCXJ010000096.1 GCA_945883455.1 Prosthecobacter debontii | reverse complement strand
AGAAAAACCCTGCCTCGCGGATTTGCGGGGCAGGGTTGGGGAAAAGAGGGTGAGGGTTACTCCTTTTTCGCGAGCAGCCCCTTGAGAAGATCCACATAGCTCTTCGCGTCGCCCTTGTGATTCCCCAGATCTTTTTCGGAGAGCTTTTTGCCCTCGGCATCGATCAGGAAAATGGTCGGGTAGCCCTCGATCTTGAATTCTTTATCGAGCTTCTTGTTCTGGGCTTTCACCTCGGCGCTCTGCTCCTTTTTCTTCGGGAAATCCACTTCCATAAGGATCAGGTTCTCCTTCGCGTAGGCCTTGAACTCGTCCTTGGAGAAAATCTCCTTCTCGATCTTGATGCACCAGCCGCACCAGGCGGTGCCGGTGAAATTGATCAGGATCGGCTTATTCTCTTCCTTGGCCTGCTTCTTGGCGGCTTCGTAATCGTGCAGCCAGCCGGACTCGGCGGCCATGGCTGCGGTGGAAATCGCCACAAGGGATGCTACGGTGATGAGGAAACGTTTCATGATTTCGTTTGTTCGGAGTTGAATGATTTAATCGAGATCCTTTTTCTCAAGCGCTTCTTTCAGGTGCGCTAGGAAAGCCTCCACATTGGGATACTCGGAGGCGAAAAAACGATCAAACTCCTTACCTTCGGCATTGAGCAGGATCACCGTCGGGAAACCCTCGATCTCATACTTGTCGGCGTGCGGCTGGTTTTTCTCGGCGAGTTCCTTGTCAGCCTTTGGGAAATCGAGGTGGACGAGGACGAAATTCTTGGAAGCCGCTTTGAAGAACTCTTCCTTCGAGAAAACTTCCTTCTTCATCATAATGCAGGGCGGGCACCAGTCTGAGCCGGTGAACTCGAGCATCACCGACTTACCTTCTTTTTTCGCGAGAGCGATCGCCGCATCCACATCGGTCTGCCACCCTTCGGGGGCTTTCGCGAACGCGGTGGAAACGAGGGCGGCGACACTACATGTCACAAGGGCTAGGTGGGTGATTGCTTTCATCATGGCTGTTAACGCCTTTCAGCAGGTATTTATTCTAAATTTCTTGGCAAATCGTGAAAAACAGGGAAATCCATCCCCATGCCGATACAGCCGCTCCTGATCCTAGCTACGAGGAACGCCCACAAGACAGAGGAGATCCGGCACATCCTCGGCGACCGCTTCGAGGTGCTTGATGTTACCTCATTTCCCGATCTACCCGAGATTGAGGAAACCGGAACTACCTTCCTGGAAAACGCCCGGCTCAAGGCACTCGGTATCAGCCGACGGATCAAGGGCTGGGTGCTCGCGGATGATTCTGGTCTGGAGGTGGACGCTCTCGGCGGCGCGCCCGGCGTGTGGTCATCCAGCTACGGCGGAGAGGAAGGGAACCACATGAAAAACAACGAGCGGCTGATGTGGGAGATGGCGGGCAAAGAGGAACGCTCCGCCCGTTTCCGCTGCACGCTGGTGCTCGCTAAGGACGGTGAGGAAAAAGCCGTTTTCACCGGAACCGTCGAGGGACGCATCGCGGAATCACCCTCAGGCAACGGCGGCTTCGGATACGACCCGCTTTTTATCCCCACAGGCCATTCCTCCACCATGGCCGATCTGGGGGCCACCGTGAAATCAACCCTGAGCCACCGCGCGGTGGCGATCCGCGCATTCGCCGCCGAAGTCGAAAAAATGGATTTAATTCACTGATAAAAACAGTTTGGGTATCTTTATGAAATTTAGTATCATCCTGCCCATGAAACGATTCCTCATCCTCGCGCTCATCCTGCCACTGGCCGCGTGTTTCTCTTCCTGTTCCAACCAAGTGAAGGCGAAGCATCCGGTATCATACCGGTTCGAGCATGGTCGCACGGCGATGATCAAAAACGGCGTCGCTTACGCACCAAGACGCGCCCCCGCCGCCGTGAAAAAAGCGATCGCGGCCGGCAACCGCCTGCAATCCAAGCCCTACAAATGGGGCGGCGGCCACGCGCACGATCACGATAGCGGATACGATTGCTCGGGAACGGTTTCCTACGTCCTGCGCGAGGCGGGATTACTCAAGGGTTCCATACCCTCGAGCGGATATTTTAACTACGGCAAAAAGGGCGAAGGCGACTGGATCACCGTTTATGTCCGCAGAGGCCATGTCTTTATGACCGTCGCGGGGCTGCGCCTAGACACCGGCTGGGGAGCCGATCGCTCCGGCCCGCGCTGGCTCACCCGGACGCGCCCCGGCAAGGGCCATGTGATGCGCCATCCTGCAGGGCTTTAGTTTCCGCAAAGTTCTTCGCGGAGTATGTGGAAATTCCCGACCACTTTTTCCGCCAGAGAAAAATCTAGCCCTGCCGTCACACGGTTCGGAACAATCCATGTCCTCATCCCAGCCGCATGGGCTGCGAGCAGTCCGTTGTGCGAATCCTCGATCACTAGGCAACCGCCCGGCGCAACCCCGAGTCTCCCGGCAGCAGCTACATAAAGATCCGGAGCAGGCTTGATCCGAGGTGCGTCCCCCTTGCAGATGACATCCGCGAAAAATCCCCTGAGTTCCAGCTTTTCCAACCAGCCATCCACCCACCCATGAGAGGAACTGGAGACCACCGCCTGCAGGATACCCCGCTCCTTGATCTCACCCAATAACTCCAGCACCCCATCAATCGGCCCCTCTTTCTCCAAATCCGCCCGAATCTCCACCTGCCGTGCCGCGTCCATCTCCTCCCAGTCGATCCCGAGTTTCGTGAGATCTTCAAGGTGCGCTTTCGGTGACCATGCGTCAAAGTCCGAACCGATGCAGCGTGTGTACAGCGATAGCGGCAGGTCATGCCCATGGCGTTGGAATGTCCGCAGCCAGGCCTGATAGATCGCCCACTCGGTATCGACTAGAATCCCATCGAAATCGAATAGCACAGCAGTAGGCAACATGTCTCCTCGATCATTGAAGTTGACCGGTCCTGCAAGATTCAAATGGTTCAGATTACAAAGATATCAATTTTACCGATTTTGTTTGGCTGTTTATGCGAAAATTGGCAAGATCTGTGCGTAACGCATATCCAATACCATCCACATCGATGAACATTGTCACCTTCGTTGGAGCTTCCTCTGTCCTACTTCTCGCCTGGCTCGGCGCGACCTACCTCCACGTGATCCCGCCAGATCGCTATCCGAAGCTGGATCGCACATCGATTTCTGCGACCTCTGCCGACAAAGTGAATCAGGCGGATGGTAACACGGAGGACCTGGGTTTCGCCCATCGTTAATCGAGCCAATCGTTCATACAGCCATGCCCGAAGAACCTATACCGACTGAGAAGAAGCCATTCAAAATCGAGCTGGAACCCGGCACCTACTGGTGGTGTTCCTGCGGACGCACCAGTCATAGTCCTTTTTGTGACGGCTCACACAAGGGCACCGGGCTGCAGCCCAAAAAACTCGAAATTTCCGTGAAATCCAGCGTCAGCCTCTGTCAGTGCAAAGCCTCGAAAAACCCGCCTTTCTGCGACGGCTCACACCGCGACCTGTAACTGTGAAACGCCCCGGTGCTCCGCTCCTCGTTGACACCGCGGCCATGCGAAAGTAGCATGCCACCGCATGAATCTTGTAATGTTCAGCCTAAGCAGCCTTGCCATCATGGCTTGCGTTAGCTGCGGATCGTTCGAAATTTCCAAGGATTGGAAAGGATCGGTCAACCACCAGGTGAACCAGCTTGGATACCGGAACTGGATCGTGGTTTCCGAGGCTTCGTTTCCTGCCCATAGCCGTCCGGGAATGCGGCAGGTGGTTTCCGATGCGGAAGTGCCCGAGGTCGTGGACTACGTCCTCAACGCGCTCGAACAAACCCAACATGTCCGCCCCCACATCTATCTAACCCGCGAGATGCGCTCAGTGGAAAATGATTTCGCCCCCGGCATCGACTCCATGCGAGAGAGGATAAGGGCTTCGCTGCACGGTCATGAACCGAGCGAACTCGACCAGCAATCGCTCATCACCCTTTTGGAATCGGCGAACCAAAGTTACGACGTGCTGGTAATCCGTACGCCGACCGCACTTCCCTACACCTCGGTCTTCCTTGAGCTGCAGCCCGGTTACTGGGACGCGGAGTCGGAGGATCGTCTGCGTGAAAGAATCACCCGCGAGCGTCTGGAAAGACTCGCCCACCCGCTTCACTAGCCGCAGACTTCGGGCGTGACCCGCAACGAAGCCCTCAAAATCGAACGCGAAGCCGCATGGATCGGCGACGCTGTGCTCGCACTTTTCGCCCGCGAATTCGTGCTCAGAGAGCGCGGCTGTATGGACGGCGTCTGGTTCACTCATCTCACCTCCAACGAGTTCCTCAGCGCCTTCGGAAACCCAACAAGCGTCGAGGCAAGAATCGGTGAAATCTACCGCGCCGAAGGTCTCGCCGCCGCGCATACCCACATCGCGACGGAATTTCTGCCGCTTTTCAGAAAACAGATCACGAAGAAAATAAAATGACCGACTAGAATGTCGGCGCAGCCACGGTGGCTTTGTCCCGCTCCTCGATGCGCCGGCGCAGGATGCGATCCGCCGTTTCCGTGACCATCTGGGAAAGCAACAGCCAAAGGTGCGACCCCTCCCGGTAATCCGCCGGCGCGATGTGTTTCACCCGTCCCGCGTGGGTGCAGAGATCGAAGCATTTCCGGAACGAACGCCCGGTCTTGTCCTCGGGATTGTAAACCGCGATGCCATGGCCACCGTTGCGATTCACCACCGTGAAGCACGGCACATCCGTCGGCCCATCGCCGACATAGACCATGTTCTCGAAGGGGATCGGGCGCTGGTCGGCCGGCATGTGATCGTTCACATCCTGGTCGTAGCGGAGCATGCCCTTATTGATGCGGAAAAGGAACTGGGTCTTCGTAGTGTGCGAGATCACCCGTTTCGGGAAACTAATCAGCCCCTCCGCGTCCTCGCCGAACTCGCAGCCGAACATTTCCCTCACGTAGGGCTTGAGCCGCGAGCCGTCGAGTAGCGCCTTCAGCCCGGAGGAAATGATGTAATGCTCGACCTTGATCCCTGCCAGCTCGTGTTCCGGCCGCAGCGACGCCTTGGGCAGGGCTTCGAAAAGCTCGGGCACACCCGGGAAAAAACTCAGCCCCGCGCCGAGTTCGGTGAGCATCGCGTTCGTCACGCGGTCCATCCCGAGGTAGTCGAGCAGGCATTTCATGTAAGCCAGCTCGCCATCCCACTTTTGGTCATGAACAAGGCTGTTGCATTTTTTCCAGAACTGCGCCGGATCGATCCCAAACTTCGGGAACACCACGTCGTCCTGCATGTATCTCGGGCTCAGCGTCTGATCGTAGTCATACACCAGTGCGATCGTGTTTTGCGTGGCTGCCATAAGTGCGAAGAGGCAACCAAGCTCAACACCCACCGACAAGGCGCAATTTTTTACGAAATCAGTGCACTGCCGCATTGACAAGCCCACCCAAGTTCCTAAAGTCCCGCCCCCGCGCCCAAACAGGACGCGATTTACAACCACGATTACGCCATGAGCTTCCGTACCTATCAGCCGACCAAACGCACCCGCAAGCAGCAGCACGGTTTCCGCGCACGCATGGCCACAAAAGCCGGCCGCGACTGCATCAAGCGCCGCCGCCAGAAAGGCCGCAAGCGCCTGATTCCTAAGGGAGCCGAGCTTCACTTCAAGCGCCACATCACGCAACACGGCACCTGATCCAGAGCGCGGGTTCTACACCCGTCGCTTCACTCGCTCTCTCACCACGAGGATTCCCCATGAGGCTCCCGAGAAAGTGCAGCGTCACCCATCACGCGGATTTTATCCGCATCCGAAAAACCGGCCACGCGAAAGCAGGCCGGTTTGTCATTGTCAGCACCTTGGCCGATCCCACGCTGCCCTCCCTGCGCGCCGCCTTCGTCACCAGCAAGCGCGCCGCGAAAAAGGCTCACGACCGCAACCTCATCCGCCGACGCCTCCGCTCTTACCTTCAGGCACACGCTCCAGCCCTCTCCGATCCGAAACGATACATCGTCACCATCGCCCGCCCCGGCGCGGCGCAAGCATCCAATGCCGACCTTGAGGCCGACTGGCTCCGTCAATGCCACCGACTGAAGCTGATGCCTTAGCCGCATCCGCGTCTCTTGACCATTGACCGCCAGCTCTCCAAAGCCTAAGCAGCCCCTCCCGATTCGCCTTTCCAAGCGACCCATACCCATCCTTTCCGATACCATGTACGACCGTAAAACCTGGATAGTCCTCGCGCTCTGCGGAGTCCTGATCGCCCTGAACGTCTATTTCTCCTCGCAAAACCCACCGGTGCCGCCCGTCAAGCCGCCGGTCAACGATATCCCCGCGCTCGTGGAAGGCCAAGCTCCTGCGGAACTCAGTGTAGAGAGCCCGCCGCCACCCACCGAAGAAGAGCTCATCATCCTGGAAAACGAAAAGGTCGTCTTCACGCTTACCAACATCGGTGCCGGCATCAAACATGCGGAACTCAAGGATCAGAAAAACGTCGGGGGAACATCCCGCGTTCGCATCAACCTTCACGGTTCCGGCCCCATCGCGGGATTTGTGGATTCCAAGGAAGCCCTCGACACCACGCCTTTCGCCTACATGCAGGATCTCTCCGTCTCCGGCAAGACAGCGGTGTACATCGCAAAACTGCCCAGCGGTATCATCGCCAAGAAAACCTTTACCCTTGAGACGGAAACAATCCCCGGCGCTCCCTATTTCCTCAACCTCACCCTCGAATTCCAGAACACCACCCCCGCCTATTTCGATCTTTCTGGATACGGGCTTTTCCTCGGCTCCGCTGCGCCTCTCTATCAGGCCGAGCGCCCCACCCACACCGGCTTCTTCTGGTATGAGGGCGGCGAGATGCACTTTGAGGCCGCTACAGCTTTCAACGGTGGCTGGTTCTCGTCCGAGAAATCAATCATCCGAAGCGATCAGGGTGAGGAGGTCAAATACGCCGGCGTCACCGACCAGTTCTTCTCCACGGTGATCCGCCCAGAGAAACCCGCCGCCACCCGCGTCTGGGGAAAACCGAATCAAGTGGTACTCAAGGCAAACAACAAGGCCGTATCCGCCGTCCGCGCCGCCATTTCCCTTCCATCCGTCAACCTCACACCCGACACCCCGCTCACCCTCAAATACCGCATCTTCACCGGCCCCAAGGCGAACACCATGCTCCGCAAGCTGGAGAACACCAAGGCCGCCGGAGATGGCTGGGGTGACATGATGCAATACGGCTGGTTCGGTTTCGTCTCCCGCCCTCTCAACTGGCTTCTCAACACCCTGCACATCGGCCTCGACAAACTCTCCACCGAGCAGTCTTGGGGCCTCGCCATCATCTTCCTGACCATCATCGTCCGTATCTTCATCTGGCCGCTCCATGCGAAATCAACCCACACGATGAAACGCATGTCCAAGCTCCAGCCGAAAATGGCGGAGCTAAAGGAGAAATACGCTGACGACCCTAACAAGCTCAATACCGAGATGATGGGCCTTTACCGGAAATACGGCATCAACCCTCTCGGTGGATGCCTCCCGATGTTCATCCAGATCCCCATTTTCTTCGGCTTCTTCCGCATGCTCGATTACGCCGTCGAACTCCGCAACCAGCCCTTCCTCTGGGTGGACGATCTTTCCCAGCCGGATACCCTCACCCATTGGCTCGGCATCCCCATCAACATCCTCCCCGTAGTCATGGCCGGCACCAGCGTCATCCAGATGGCAATGATGCCCAAGACCGGCGACAAGATGCAGCAGCGCATCATGATGATGATGCCGCTGATGTTCTTTTTCTTCTGCTACAATTACGCATCCGCGCTCGCCCTCTACTGGACTACCCAAAACATCTTCTCCATCGGTCAGACATGGCTCATGAACAAGATCCCCGAACCCGAACTCGTCGCCCGCAAGGACGGCGGCAAGAAATCATGGGTCCAGCGCATGGCCGAGAAACAATCCGAGTTGCAAAAGCTCCAGAAAGATCGCGGCAAATCCAGCGGAATGAGAAACGTCACCCCAGAACCTCCTAAGAAAAAAGGGCCACCCCGCACGGGTGGTTAAACCGTGGCGGCGGATTGCATCCGCCATGCCATTCAAAGGCATCATGTGGATTGATTGATTTACTAGGCATGGCGGATGCA